>JBNMPS010000108.1:0-9790 GCA_051277005.1 Pseudohongiellaceae bacterium | reverse complement strand
AGTTAATGACATGCTCAATGACTTGGAGCAGCGCAAAGCTCAGCAGCCATCCAGGGAAGAAAATTTAGATTGGTTGACGACGCAAACTCCCGTGGCTAAAAAACAAAGTAAAGCAATTTATTGGGTTGCGGCTTTGTTATTGATGGCTGTCGCTGTGTTGGTATACCAGCAATTTTTTTCGACGATGAATAATCGCTCAAATGAACGGGGTATAGTCACTAATACTCAGCAGAAAGTGCCCGCTCAAGCGATGAAGGCTAAACTCGTAAAAGAAGAGCCTGTGCTAGCATCTGACTTTAATAGCCCTCAGCCTTCACGGGAAACAAATAAACAAATAAGCCGTGCTGAAAAGCAAGCAGCCAATGTGGTAGCAGTCACCCCTACGCCACAAGTTAATGTTGTTGTAAAGGCGGCTCAAAAAAAGGTGGCCGTTAACGTTGTTCCGGGCGAGCAAAAAATAGCGGTGGCTAATAAGCCGGTGGCTAAAACTAAATCGGTTCAGCTTGCGCCTTCGGTAAAAAGAGTCACCCCGCCGACACGTGCTAAGCAGGATTCAGCCGCTTATAAGTCGGCTAAACGCTTATTGGTAGAAGGTGATGTGGCTGGCGCTGAAGCCTTGTTACAGGCTTTTTTGAATGAAAGCCCTAGGGCGATCAAGTCCAACGTGCTGTTGCTTGAGTTGCTGCTTAATCAAGGGCGCCTAGATGATGTCGATGTGCGGCTGCAATCATTACAAGGTTTGCTTAGCCAGAGTGCCGATGTGCGCAGGCTTCAGGCCCATTATTATGTGTTGAGCGGTAAGTCAGAGCAGGCCGTCAAGTTATTACTCAGTCAGCAGCCTGACCTTAAAGCAGAAACTAAATATTATGAGTTGCTAGCTTTAGCTGCACAAAAAACTGGGCAATATGCGGTTTCAATTAAAGTTTATAAAAGTTTATTAGGCTTCGACTCTAGCCAGGGTGATTGGTGGGTTGGCTTGGCTATATCTGAAGAGTTGTATGGTTTAAAAGCCAATGCCAGGGCTAACTTTTTGCAGGCAACACGAGCCGGTCGAATTGCCCCGGCGTTAAGAGATTATGCTAATCAACGGCATAGGGCGTTGGCTGGTACGGTAAATGTATACCCTCAAACATTGGAATTAGAATTACATGGCGGGTAGAGAAGTTAAAAAAATTCGTATTGGTGATTTGTTAATAAGCAAAGGCTTCATTACAGATGATCAGCTTGGCCAAGCACTTGCTTCGCAAAAGCAAAGCGGTAAAAAATTAGGGCGTGCGTTAATTGATTTGAGCTTCATAGAAGAAGATCAAATGCTCAGCCTGTTATCTCAACAGCTTGATATACCGTTTATACAGCTACGCAATTATGATTTTAATTTTGAGCTTACTTCACGTTTGCCTGAAACCTATGCTCGTCGCTTTCGCGCCATTGTTTTAAAAGAGGATGATGGCCATGTGCTTATCGGCATGGCAGACCCCACCGATATTTTTGGTTTTGATGAGCTCTCCAGAATTATTCAGCAACCTTTAGATTTAGCGGTTGTTCGTGAGTCGGAGTTGTTGGACTCGCTAGATATTCTTTATCGTCGCACCAATGAGATTTCATCATTAGCCGAAGAGCTAGGTGATGAACTAGGTGATGACGACGATGAAATTGATTACCTAGAGGCCACGGGTGCAGAAGATGCTCCCGTTGTTAAATTGTTAAGTTCGATTTTTGAAGATGCAATACAGGTTAAAGCTTCAGATATCCATATAGAACCCGATGAAACGGTGCTGCGTATTCGTCAGCGTGTTGATGGTGTGTTGCAAGAGCATGTCATGAATGAAAAGCGTATAGCTTCAGCTTTGGTGTTGCGGTTAAAACTGATGTCGGGTTTAAATATTTCAGAAAAACGTTTGCCACAAGATGGCCGCTTTAATATCACCGTTAAAAACAAAAGTATCGATGTGCGAATCTCAACCTTGCCGGCGCAATTTGGTGAGTCGGTTGTTATGCGTTTGTTAGATCAAAGTGATGGTGCCATTGATTTAAACCAAGTGGGTATGCCGAGTCATATTCTAGAGCGTTTTAGGCGTCAGATAACCCGGCCGCACGGATTGATTTTGGTGACGGGGCCAACGGGTAGTGGTAAAACCACGACCCTTTATGGTGCCTTACAAGAACTCAATAAAGCCGAGAAAAAAGTTATCACCGTTGAAGATCCGGTGGAATATACCTTGCCACGAATTACTCAAGTACAGGTCAATGAAAAAATCGGCTTGGGTTTTGGTGATGTACTACGTTCATGTCTAAGGCAAGATCCCGATATTTTATTAATAGGCGAGATTCGTGATGAAGAAACGGCAGAGATCGCAGTAAGAGCTTCGTTAACGGGTCACTTGGTATTATCAACGTTACATACCAATGACGCCATAACCTCCGCGATGCGTTTGATTGATGTAGGGCTTGAGGGCTATTTAGTCGCCAGCGCACTGCGTGCGGTGGTTGCTCAGCGGTTAGTACGGCGAGTTTGCGATAGTTGTAAACAGCCCTATCAGCCCAATAAGCAGGAGCGACAATGGCTGCGGGCATTATCGCCTGAGTCAGAATCAATGACGTTCCTAGCGGGCCATGGTTGTTCGCATTGTAATCATACCGGCTATCGAGGCCGTATTGGTATTTTTGAATTATTAGAAATTAACGATAGCATGGCAGATGCGTTGCGGCTTAATGACCCTATAGACTTTGCACGATCGGCTCGTAGCCAGCCTGACTTTAAGCCGCTAACTATTTGTGCTCTTGAGTATGCTGGCCAAGGGATTACCTCTATTGAAGAAGTACTGAGGGTTTCTGAGCAATTGGCAGAAGAAGGTGATGAAAAAGCCGCCACTGAAAAAGGCGAAGAGGCTTAGTCATGGCAGCGTTTAAGTATCGAGGTAGGGATCGTGGAGGGGAACTGGTTACAGGTACCCAAGAGGCGATTTCTGTTGATGCGCTTGCCAGCCAGTTACTCGGGCGTGGTATTACGCCGATCGCCATTACCGAACATGTAGAGAAGCAGGCTTTTGACCTGTCGACGTTATTTAAGCAAAAAGTGACCTTGGAAGAGCTCATCATGTTCAGCCGCCAGATGCATAGTTTAAATAGGGCGGGCGTGGCGATTAACCAAGCTATTCGTGGTATGTCGGCATCAGTAAGCAACCTTACTCTGCGTGAAGTGTTAGTCGATGTCGGCAGTACATTAAATACAGGGGTTACTCTTTCCAGTGCGATGCGCAAGCATGGTGAGGTATTTGATGATCTCTATACTAATATTGTGCAGGTCGGTGAAAATACCGGGCGGTTAGATTTGGCCTTTGAGCAATTAGCGCAATATTTAACTCTAGAGAAAGACACCCGCAGGCGGATTAAGGCCGCAGTGCGTTACCCAACGTTTGTTTTGATTGCCATTGCCATAGCGATAACCGTATTGAATATTTGGGTGATACCGGTCTTTGCTGATTTATTTTCGAGATTTGATTCCGAGCTGCCCTTGGCTACAAAGGTTTTAATTGCGACCTCTTGGTTCTTTGTGAATTATTGGCCTGCGATGATTGTTGGCTTGGTTTTACTGGTTTTTGGGGTACGTTATTACTTACAAACCGAAGGTGGTGAGCGAAAGTGGGATTACTATAAATTAAAGATCCCTTTTATAGGCAGTATTTTAGAACGCTCTATGATGGCTAGATTTGGGCGTTGCTTTGCGATGATGCTTAGTTCCGGCGTGCCGCTGATACAGGCTTTAGATCTAACCGCCAAGGCGGTAGGTAATCGCTATATTGGCGAGAAAATATCAGGTATGCGAGAGGGTATACAAAGAGGTGAGAGTTTGCTGCGCACCTCATCGCAATCGCAGATGTTTACGCCTTTAGTCTTGCAAATGATACAAGTGGGGGAAGAGACAGGCCAAGTTGATGAGCTGTTGGGCGAGGTTGCGTTATTTTATGAGGAAGAGGTTGATTATGACCTGAAAAACCTCAGTAGTATGATTGAGCCCGTGTTGATTGTTTGTATTGCCGGTATTGTGATGGTGTTGGCTATGGGTATTTTCCTGCCAATGTGGGATATGATGAGCGTTATGCAAAAGTAGTCTAATTAACAACTTGGTTAAAATTAATGTGGTAGATGAGAAGACAACGCTAAATTGTTGTCTATACTTGTAATATTACGATGGGTACAACGCAGAAATGAATGATAAAAGGTTTATGACGCAGCGCCAAAAGGGTTTTACGTTAGTAGAATTGTCGATAGTCATTCTATTAATAGGTTTATTGGCGGTTCAGGCGATACCGCGTCTTTTGAATATAACAGAACAGGCGCAAATTGCGGCACTGGAGGGCGTTGCAGGCGGCTTTGTTACTGGCATTAATATCGCTAGGGCGAAGTGGTTTGTTGATGGTTACCAAGCAGGGGCAGATACCAGCCCAAGTAATAAAATCTCTATTAACCTAGGTGGTAAAGTAATCTACATGAATGAATCTGGCTGGCCGGCAAATACCGATACCTCCAGTGACGCCTCTGAAGATAGCCAAAGTGCTACAGAGTGCGTAGAGGTTTGGGTGAGCGTGATGCAAACAGCGCCCTCTGTAACAACTAACCCGAGTGACAGAATAAACGCCAGATACTTTGTGTCTGTATTGGACCAAGCAGGGGCGGACGACACGGGCAACACAGCCGATGTTTGTCGATATGAATTAATTGTTAATGGCGAGGCTTCAGCAATTGCCACCCATTATTTCGACTATGACTTGGCTGATGGTGAAGTAACAATTACCAAGCCAAATTTAAATTAGCAATAATTAATAGTAATTAGTAGTAATTAGTAGCACCTAAACTTGTCGTAAAGAATAAACGTTAGATATTTAAATAAGAGGACATAACATGAAAAAGCAACAATCGGGTTTTACCCTTATCGAATTGGTGGCAGTAATCGTGCTACTAGGCATCTTGGCGGTAACGGCGTTGCCACGTTTTATTAACTTGCAGGCTGATGCGCGTATTTCAACATTGCAGGGTATTAAAGGCGCCATTCAAGGTTCAGATACTCAAATGTTTGCGAAGGCCTTATTGCAAAGCCAAACCGGTGCCACGGGTAGCGTTGATCTAGATGGTACAGCTTTCGCGGTCGTGAATGGCCATATTGCCACTAGTACTTTAGATGATTTGGTTTTGGTCGATGGTGACGGTTTTGGAGCGGCTGGCGACTGGACTGCAACAGCAGTGCAGTTGGATGGAGCAACGGCAACGACGCCAACGGCCAGCCAAAATGGGTTTTATGGTTATAGCAGTACCTGCCATATTGCATTTGTAGTATCAACGGCTACTATAGCGTTGCCTTCTATTATTTTAGCCACTAGTAGTTGTGATTAAAAACACCCCCCTACAACATTTGTCGTAGGGGTTTGTTGATTAAAGTGATTTGGCTGCCATGACTTATCCCCAAGCCAATAGCGAATCCGGCTTCACCCTTATCGAAATGGTTTCGGTCATGGTGTTGCTGGGTATTTTAGCCGTCACGGCTATTCCCTCCTTTACCGGCACGGATGATTTTTCAGCGTATTCCGCACAGGATCAGATAATTGCTGGCGCTCGTATGGCACAACAGCGTGCCATGTATGACCGAGCCGCAGACAATTGTTATTCCCTCAATATCGCCAGCAACGTTATTACCGTTCAGCGTTTTTTTAGTGCTACGGGTATTACAGCGCCCGTTGGCCCTACTCAAGAATGGCTGGATGGAATTATCGTTGATAGCGACGTAGCTATAACCCCTAACCCCACTAATATTTACTTCGATGGTTTAGGTAACTCTGTGACAAGTTGTGTCTTATCAACGCCTGTTACTGCCACTGTAGCTATCGGTAGCCCCGCTATACTTAACGTATGTGTTAATCCGGTGGGGTATATTGATGCCTGCTAATAAATCTAGACGTTCACGGCAAAAAGGTTTTACCTTAATTGAGGTAGTTGCCTCTATGGTGGTAACCGCCTTAGCGTTTACTGCCTTGGCCAGTTTTTTTTTCAACCAAAGTACTAAGGCGATAGAGCCTATATTTGAGACGCGAGCCGCCAAGTTGGGTGAAGCGTTAATGGATGAAATCTTATCCCGGCCCTTTGATGAAGCTACACCCGTAGGCGGCGTGCCTGCTTGTGATGAGGTTGGTGCACCTATCTGTACTACTATTAGTGATTTAGGTACCGATACCGGTGAAGTGGATGTCATGGGTGATCCTATTCGAATCATATTGGATGATGTTGATGATTACGATGATTATTGTGATGATGCAAACCCTGTCGATGTTGAAGATGCGTTGGGGAATTTAGAGTCTGATGCGGGTAATGCCTTAGAGGATTTTGGTTCTTTCAAAATGAGTATTTGTGTAGGCTACGACGGTAATTATAACGACGCATTAAACGAGCTAGGAGCAGGGGCAACGGAGTACCTTGCTAAATTAATCACCATAAACATATTTCCCCCGGCCGCCGCAGGTTTGGGCCCGCCTATCGAGTTTAAAGCTTACCGAGGTAACTTTTAAATGTCGGCTTTAAAACAATCACAGGGTTTTACCTTAATCGAAATGGTATCGGTGATTGTGCTGCTGGGTATTTTGTCCGCAGGGGCTACCTTATTTATTGGCGACAGTGTAAGAATTTACACTGATAACACCCGTCGTTCTGAGTTAACGCACCAAGGGCGATTTGCCATAGAGCGGGTGAGCCGAGAAATACGCAATGCGTTGCCCGGCAGCATCCGTGTGCAAGGTGATTGCGTAGAGTTTGCTCCTATTGTGGCCGCGTCTTCATATTTAATGAATGTCGCTGATTCGAAGGAGACGAGCTTACAAGCGGTAGGATTTGATTATGTGGCTGGCATCGATAGGCGGGTAGCGGTTTACACAATTGATAGCAAAGATATTTATATTTATGGCCGCAAGGCAGTGGTAGATTTACTGTCAGTCGCCGGCAGCAATGGAGATGCGCAAAGGCAAGTTAACTTTACCAACTTTGCGGGTGTTGGCCATAAATTTCGCAGCGAATCACCCAGCCAGCGCTTTTATATTGTTGATCAGCCAGTAAGCTTTTGTGTGCGTAATAATCAATTGGTTAGGCACGAAGATTATGGCTGGCAAAATTCACAGGCAACCGATATACCTACTCTGGGGGTGGGCTTGCCTACCGCCGAACATATACAAACGATAGATACTGATCCAGTCACTATTTTTACCTATACCCCCGGTGTATTAGCAAGAACGTCAATCGTTCATTTAGATATGCGATTTAATCATGATGATGCTAGTGATGAATGGGTACGGTTTAGTCATGAAGTGTTTGTGAGGAATGTGCCGTAATGAATTTATGTTGCAGCAGTAAGTCGTTTTTATTGGGTTTTTTAATCCAAATCTTTACGTTGTTGTTTGTTGCGCCTGTGCATGCAGCAATTACTTATGTGACGGAAGTTGCTGTCGATGGCAATGACGACAAAGCCTCGTTAACGGTGCCTGCATTAACACTTGCCAATGATGTAATGTTGGTCCAGGTGGTTATTAGAGATCGTAGTGGTAGTGATGGGGTTACTGCCCCCGCTGGTTGGGCAATTATTGGTAGCCAAGAGCGTGATGATAATGTGTTGCAATCACTTTATTACAAAGTTGCGACTGTCGCCGATATTGGCATCAGTTATGAGTGGGATTTTGATCAAAATGGTAATCGTCGCTACATATTAGGCATGTCGGTTTTTCGCGGGGTGGATACCGCTAACCCTATCGATACACAAAATGCCAGTACGGGTATGAGTGGTAACCAAGTAACCGCTCCTTCGGTGACAACATCACAAGCCAATGCAATGTTGGTGGCATTTTATAGTTTGGAGGCGGGAGACCAAAGTTTTTTACCTACTGCTGGAATGGCAGAAATTTATGATGAGGAAGAACATAATAATGGCAATGGCTTAACCGCGATGGCTGCCTATGGATTACAAGCTGCTAGTGGTGCCAGTGGTAATAAAGTGGCAACGGCTTCAAAATCGAACGATGATGCTATTGGTTATTTGGTGGCACTTAACGAAGGTGTTAGTGTGCCAGAACTTAGTGTTTCAGATGCCGCTGCCACTGGGGGTGAGGATATTGTTTTTATCCTGTCTTTAAATAATACGTTTCCGGTGGATACTACAGTGGATTACATCACCGTAGATGGCACTGCAGTGTCGGGCATTGACTACACCGGTGTAGGTACAACACAAACCCTCACCATACTCGCGGGCAGTTTGACCGCGACGATAGCGATAACCACGTCAATAACGGGTTTGGGCGATTTCCAAATATTACTAAGTAATGCTAGTGATGCCATTATTACTGACCAAATCGGGATAGGTAATATTTATGTTAGCCCGGACGCTCAGTACTCATTTGAAGAGGCCAGTTGGTCAGGCGTTATAGGTGAGGTTAAAGATGTTGGGGGTAATGGTATAGATGGGCAGTCTGTCAATGGCGCTAACACCTCCAATGCCAGTCCACCGGGTGCAGCCATTACCGGCGACCCGGGCACTTGTTCCTTTGGTGATTTTGATGGTATCAATGATTACGTGTTTATCCCCGATAATAGTAATTTAAGTATTGCTGCCGAGCTGACCGTTGCCGTTTGGATTTATCCAAGAGCATTTCCTAGTTCTGGTTTGCACACCATTGCGTCCAAAGATGAGAACTATGAGTTTCATATCACCTCAGCACGGCAAATAAATTGGTGGTGGAATGATAGTAGCGGGAACACACGACAGATTTTCACCACGGGTTCAGCGCTCAATCTCAATACCTGGTATCACGTGGCTATTGTGTATACCAATGGTAGTCAAAAAGTGTATATCGATGGTGTTGAGCGAGGCTCATCGAGCCACTCAGGCACGCTACGTTTAAACAGTGACCCCTTATTAATTGGTACTGACTTGGGTTTTGTGGGTCTACGAAACTTTAATGGTGCCATAGATGAAGTACATGTTTTTGATAACGCCTATGATCAAAGTGGTATCGATTTTTTAAGGCAGAAAATACATTCTTGCTCTATCGGCCCAGACCACTTTGATATTGACCATAGTAGTAATGCTATTTATTGTTTGAATACACTTATCACCGTAACAGCCGAAAATGCAGACAACAGCACGTTCAATGCCTATACCGATACGATCAGTTTAAACACACAAAGTGGTGTTGGAACATGGATTTCAGCCCCGGGTAATAGCGGTGTTTTAGTTGATGGCGGAGATGATGATGGCATCGCGACCTATGCTTTCAACGCCGCCGATAATAGCGTGGCCAATTTTAATTTGTATCATAACGATACCAGTACCCCTTCTATCAATATTCTTGTTAGTGATGCTACCGCTACAGATGATGATGCTGAAGGCTTGTTAAATTTTTTTGAGAATGGTTTTACGATAACGGGCACCGCGTTAACCAATGGTGCTGACCCTATTGATACCGATTTGCCGATAACGGCACAAATCGCGGGCAAAGATTTTACGGTGCATCTGGCGGCTTTTGGTCAAACACCAACTGACCCTAGTTGCGGTATCATCGAGGCCTACCAAGGGGCCAAAAATATAACTTTTTCTCACAGTTATATAGCGCCTAATTCGGGCACTATTGTGCCTACAGTCGATAGCATTGTGAATGGAGCGCCGGTACCCGTAACGTTTACCTTGGGTCAGGCGTCGGTAACTGCAAATTACTTGGACGCGGGGCAGATACAATTATCAGCAACAGAAGGTAGTACGGTT
>JBNMPS010000107.1:0-10283 GCA_051277005.1 Pseudohongiellaceae bacterium | reverse complement strand
ATAGCGGCTTGTGTTTTAACACCATACTTCCCATCAACTAAAAGTTTAGGTAGTATTTTTTTTAAATCATCTCTCAAATTAATGATTTGCTGTGCTGTTTTACATCAACCGACCTGTTTGTTCCCTTATTACCGACCGAACCACTTAACATAATTCTCTCCTTTTTTTTTGACGTTCTAATGCTTATAGTACCGGAAAATTACGGAACCGAAGGCGTAGTAAGTTTTCTGATGCCTATGATTGTTAATGAGCGCAGCACACTGACGTTGAGCAGTGAGCGTTGCCATTGTTTTAATTTTATAAGGAAGGGGTAAACGAGCAGCCTTCCTTTGCGGTGATGATTGCGGCACACCATGCCGACCAATTTCGCTTGGAATTTAACAGTTACCCTCTAATGGCACCAGAGCGGACACACCGCTATGTGAACAGGGTCGCAATTCACCGCCAACTTCATTATTTTGGCAGGGTTTTGATACTGTCATTTAGCCTGATTATATTTTTATTCTCGGTGTCTACTGCCCTGCAGCCCTTGTTTCGCCTTTACTGGCGATAGGCGCGCCTTGCTCATACTTCTCGGTCACATTCACCACCGCCGATAAAAGCCATGAAATAAAGGCGTGAAAAGGCGAACATCTGTGCCCTCATATACGGCCCGCCCTGGCTAGCCGCTTTTACTTTAAAGTGGTTTAAATAGCTCTTTCAAATCATCTTCCGTAATAGCCGTTTTGCGCTGCGTTTGTTTGCCATAGGTTCCCTCTGCCAATTGACGCTTGCGCTCTTGCATACCGAGAATTTTAGCTTCCACTGTATTTTCAGTTGTTAATTTGTAAACGAACACCGGTTTGTCTTGGCCAATTCGGTAGGCGCGGTCGGTGGCCTGGTCTTCTACTGCTGGATTCCACCAAGGGTCGAAGTGAATCACGGTATCGGCCGCGGTAAGGTTGAGACCAACGCCGCCTGCTTTTAGGCTAATTAAGAACAGGGGCGCTTCATGATTTTGAAATTGATTGATAACTTCATCGCGTTTGCGGGTTTGGCCGGTTAATTTTACGTAGTCAATTTTCTTTTTATGCAGTTCTTTTTCGATCAGGGTGAGCATGCTGGTGAATTGAGAAAACAGCAAGATACGCCGCCCCTCTTCGATCATTTCCGGTAACATCTCCATTAGCATTTCAAGCTTGTTGGATTGTTGGATTTTTTTGGCGCTGTCTAATTTGAGTAGCTGTGGATGGCAGCACACTTGCCGCAGTTTGAGCAGGGCGTCCAATATCATAATGTGGCTTCTGCCCAGGCCTTTTTTGGCAATTTCTTGCTGCACTTTTTTGTGCATGCTGAGCCGAATAGTTTCGTAGAGGTCGCGTTGTTTGCCGGTGAGTTCTACGCAACGGCTGATTTCAGTTTTTTTCGGTAATTCTGTGGCAACCGTTTGCTTATCGCGACGTAATAAAAATGGGGCAATACGCTTGACCAGTAGCGCGTGTTTTTCGCTGTCGCCATGTTTTTCAATGGGGGTTCTGTAGAGCCGGGTAAATTCATCACTTTTACCCAATAAACCGGGCATCAAAAAGTCATACAGCGACCAAAGTTCGCCCAGATGATTTTCCATGGGGGTACCGGTTAAGCACAGCTTGTGCTCCGCTGGACAATCACGCACCCATTGGGAGGATTTGCTCTTGGGGTTTTTGATATTTTGCGCTTCATCCAAAATTAAAAAGCTATAGTCGTGCTGGCTGAGGACGGCATCGTCAAACTTGAGTAAGGCGTAGGTGGTGATCACTAAATCTTGTTCGGCGATAGCCTCAAACTGGTGTTTACGCTCAGGGCCCTGCAGGGCTAACACTTTGAGTTTGGGAGCAAAGCGGGCCGCTTCTTTTTTCCAGTTACCCACTAGGCTGGTGGGGGCAATGATGAGAGACGGTTTTTGTAAGCGGCCGGCGGCTTTTTCGCAGCAGAGGTGGGCTAGCGTTTGTACGGTTTTACCTAGCCCCATATCGTCGGCCAGTATTCCACCCAGTTCATATTCGCGCAAAAATTGCAGCCAATTCAGCCCCTGTTGTTGATAATCTCTGAGCTTGCCTTTAAAGCTTTTAGGCGGTTTGACCGTTTTGATACCGCTAAAGTTAGCAATTTTTTGGGCTAGTTTTCGTAGCTTGTCACCGCCACTCCAGCACCAGTCATCACCACTGATAACAGCCAGTCTGCCCGCCTGGGACTTGGCTAGTGACAGGCGACCGAGCTCATCCAGTTGGGTGCTGTCGTCAAATAATTCGACAAAGGTTTCGAGTAAGGGCAAGACACGCTCGTTGGGTAGCGTGACATAGCGACCATCATCTAGCTGGATAGGCAACTTGGCGTCAGGGTTGTCACGTAAGTATTGCAAGTGCTGGGCTAAATCAACACCCGCCAGGCTTTGTAGTAGGACGGGCAATAGGTTTACCGCTTCCCCCTCTACCTGAATACCAATACCAAGACTGAACCAATCATTTTCGCTGTCGGCGTCTAGGTCCGCATACCAGTCATCGGCGTCGACAAATTCCAAGTTAAAGTGGTCATCAATGTCGACTGTCCAGCCCGCGGTTTCTAAGGCGGGCAGCTCTTTATCTAAAAATGCATGCCAGGCAGATAGACTAGGAAGGCCCAAGCCATGAGCTGCGTGGTTTATCTCGGGGCTAATATCTTGCGGATACAGCGCATCCATAGGGCGTACCCCTAGGTCGTGAAGTTGTTTGAAGGCGGCCTGTTCAGCAGCGTGATGTCGAGGGGTTTTATGTAGCGTTCCCTCATGCCAATGGGATAGCTCATCACCTTCTTGATGGTAGGCAATGGGGTCGCCATTGAGGTAGGCAAAGCGCAGTTTTATAAGGTGTCGCGATGGGCTGTGCGCTGTAGTCTCGCTGCTCGTCAGCAGCAGTTGGATAGCAGGCTTTACCTTGCGCTTGCGTTGTTTGATTTTAATCGACTGCGGCGCGGGCAAATTAGAGTGCTCGAATAATTTACCGGCGTGTTTGGACAGTTTCTGGCTTTCTTGTGGGTTAATTGTTGGCGCATGAAGTAGTTGTTGCAGTTGCTCCAGATTTAATTCGGTAATGAGTGGAAATAACACAGCCTGCTGTTGGTCTAGCCCCATTAGCGGCGCCACGGGGATGATGGCATCCAGCGTGTATTGGTCACAGAGAGTGAGGTCTTGGCTGCCGTCGTCGGCGAGTTGCCATTGAGGATTTATGCTCTGCTCTTTGCCTAGCCGCAGAGGGCGGGCGTCCTGCAAGTTGCCCAAAAATACACGTTGACTCGCCAGCATTTTGCGCAGAGCGGTAAAACCAAGATCGCCCTGAAGCTTTGTCATCGAGCTGTAGCGAAACGGATTAAAGTGGGGATTATTGCGCTCATTCGTGCTCGAAAAATTATTGGCAATACGGCAAGATTCCAAGCAGCCAATAATCCCCGGGTCGTAGTCTGCATCAATGTAATTGGCAGAGAGTGAGCTGGTTAACTGCCGTAAATACATGTCTTTGGGGGGCGCCTGGCTTAGCAAGCCAGACTTCAAGCGGCGTGTCTTATAGATTGCAACTTCCCATTGCCCTTGTGAGTCGGTATCTAAGCTGTAAGCCAAGACCTCACTCATGGGTTTCCTTGTGGCTGGCGTATTGGCTAATGTCGCCCCAGAATCGCTGGCAGGGCCCTGCTTATTGAAATGGCTCCCTAAACTCTGTAGCCATTGCTCCAGTGACAATTTCGTTTGCGCAGGCTTTGTGGTGGTGGGTTGCAGTCGCTTTTCTGTCTCTAGGAGGCATAATACCGCCGCCACGTGCTTACAGTTGTAATGCATTGGACAGCCGCAATTACCCTCTACTTCCCAGTTGGCATATTGGTAATAGAGGTGTATTTCCTGTCCGTATTCATAACCACGGGAACCCACTACACTCGCGTTAATCTTGTAGGAAAAAGTGTCATCAAGTTCACCGCTGGGCTTGATGGAGAGAATATTAACGTGTCCGTTTTGCGCCAAGCTCTTGGCTTTGTGTATCTCGTTGCCGGTGAAGTCTTCGCTAACCTTGGCTAGAGTGAAAGTGGGGATAGAGGATTGGGTAAGCATAGTCGGTATCATTATTGGGGTGATTGATTTCGAGCCGAACGGCTGTAATCGACGATTAAATCAGCCGCTATTTTAAGTGATGCCAGGGAGAATGAAAAACACTATTTCGACATTTAATGACACCCTTTTTTGCCCGTTCTCGATTTATCTGACGCTCACCGACTCTAAGCCTATAAGCCTATAAGCCTATAAGCCATTAAAAATCATTTATCCCAGAAGGTTCACGATAAAGGTGCTGGAAGCCCCATGAGTTGTTAGGGCTAACCGGCAAAAAATTTTAACCCCTCTACTCAGTAGCCCCATTTGGAGCTAAGCCCCATATCTGCTACCATCGCGCCCCTTTTGTTGCTCCACTGTAGCGTTTACTCACCTCTAATGCCGTTTAAGGCAGGGTAAGAGCGACTATTATAGTGATATATACACATACTCTGCTTAAGAGACCTGCATGTTTAACTTAATTACCTCAAACACCAGCAACGTCAAAAACGACGTATTGTCTGGCTTCACTGTTGCTTTAGCCCTAGTGCCCGAAGCTGTGGCGTTTGCCTTTGTGGCAGGCCTTGAGCCGATGGTTGGTTTATACGCTGCCTTTATGATGGGTTTGCTTACGGCTGTTTTTGGCGGTCGACCCGGCATGATCTCCGGCGCTACCGGTGCCACCGCAGTTGTTATGATTTCTCTCGTGGCAGTTAACGGCGTGCAATATTTATTTGCAGCCGTTGCGCTAGCCGGCGTACTGCAAATTACGGCGGGTATTCTTAAGCTCGGTAAGTTTATTCGCTTAGTGCCCCACCCGGTTATGCTTGGCTTTGTTAATGGCTTGGCAATTGTGATTTTCTTAGCTCAACTGGGCCAATTTATGGTGAAAAATGACACCGGCCAGTTTGTGATGATGCAAGACCAAATGCTTTACACCATGGTTATTCTCATTGCGGCCACCATGTTTATTATGCATTTTTTACCTAAATATACGTCTGCAGTCCCGAGTGGTCTAGTGGCTATCGCCGTTGTAACCGTAGCGGTTATTGGCTTAGATTTAGATGCACGTACCGTTATCGATTATGTAAGAGATATGGTTCCTGCTGACCAGGCCGCCACGGCCACGTTAAAAGGTGAGCTACCTAGCTTTGCCATCCCGGCGGTGCCTTTCAATTTAGAAACTCTAAAAATCATCTTTCCTTATGCCGCCATTATTGCAGCGATTGGGTTGATTGAATCGTTACTCACACTCACCTTAATCGATGAGATGACTAATACCCGTGGCCGTGGCAATCAAGAATGTATTGGCCAGGGCATTGGTAATACGGTTAACGGTTTCTTTGGTGGTATGGGCGGTTGCGCCATGATTGGCCAAAGCATGATCAACATTAACTCTGGTGGCCGCGGGCGCTTATCAGGCATTACTGCCGCACTGGTTTTATTGGGCTTTATTCTTTTTGGCGCCCAAATCATTGAGATAATTCCACTGGCCGCCTTGGTCGGCATTATGTTTATGGTGGTGTTAGGGACTTTTGAGTGGACGTCTTTGCGTATTATTAAAAAGATTCCGCTATCAGATGCCTTTATTATTATTTTAGTCTCGGGTATCACTGTCGCTTACGACTTGGCTGTAGCTGTTATTGTGGGGGTTATTGTCTCTGCCCTTATCTTTGCCTGGAAACACGCCAAGCACATTGAAGCCGATACCTATATAGACGAGCAAGGTCAAAAAGTTTATGACTTACGCGGCCCTATTTTCTTTGGTTCTATCAGCTACTTTAAAAAGATATTTGATATTGAAAATGACCCTGAGCATGTGGTGATTGAATTTAAACGCTCTCGCGTTAGTGATCACTCAGGTATTGAGGCCTTAGATGCCCTCGCAGAGAAATACAAAGCGGCAGGCAAGCAATTACATTTGCGCCACTTAAGCCCCGAATGCCGTATTTTGCTGAAAAAAGCCGGCAGCATGTGTGAAGTCAACGTGCTGGAAGACCCTGACTATCATGTGGTTACAGACGCACTCGATTAAACAAGCTCGTTTCAAATAGTGTTTATCTAAAAGCCCGGCAAATGCCGGGCTTTTTTATGTCAACATCATCAATATGACATTTTAAAGGTAAAAAAAAGGCCACCTAGAAAGGCAGCCTTTTTCAACAAAGTCGCTTAGATAGCGACGATATTTTCAGCTTGTGGGCCTTTTTGACCCTGTGTTACATCAAACTGAACTTTTTGGCCTTCGGCTAATGTTTTAAAACCGTCACCCGAGATTGCGCTGAAGTGTGCAAACACGTCAGGACCGCTCTCTTGCTCAATAAAACCAAAGCCTTTGCTCTCGTTAAACCACTTTACTGTACCTGTTGTTGCCATAATAAAACCCTAGATTTTGATCGTTGTTAATTTGTTATTATTGACGCTTTAAACTCAGCATTGAATTATGGAACTCTGGACGGCACATCAAAAAAGAACGTCTAAAAGGTTGAACATAAAAACACGCTATCATCTGCAAGCACTAGAAATTATATGTCATTTTTGCGAGCCGTCAACATTCATTTTTTTCAGTATAAATTCGGCGTCTATTGAGTTTAAATAAGCGCACCAACACAGGATGCTTATACATGAGTAATACCACTGCCAATCGCCCCTTATCGGGCATCCGCGTTATCGAAATTGGGCAGCTCTTAGCAGGGCCTTTTACCGGCTGTATTCTAGGCTATTTTGGTGCCGAAGTGATTAAGATTGAACCCCCAGAGGGCGGCGACCCTATCCGAGGCTGGCGCGTGGTAGAAGATGGCACCTCTCTGTGGTGGTATTCTTTAGGTAGAAACAAAAAATCAGTCACTCTGGACTTAAGGCAACAACAAGGTAGAGATATCGCCCACCAACTCATTGATAACGCCGATGTGGTAGTGGAAAACTTTCGCCCCGGCGTGATGGAAAAGTGGGGCTTGGGGCCAAAAGAATTTACCCAAACAAACCCGCGATTGGTTTTTGCCCGCATTTCAGGTTTTGGCCAAACCGGCCCCTACGCGGATAAAGCCGGCTACGCCTCAGTGACCGAAGGCCTGAGCGGCTTTCGCTATGTGAACGGCGTGCCCGGTGAAGCGCCAGTACGCCCCAATTTAAGCGTTGGCGATACCATTGCCGGTATTCATACCGCGCTGGGTATCACCATGGCATTGCTAGAGCGGCACAAAAGCGGCACAGGACAAGTGGTTGATGTCGCACTCTATGAAGCCATGTTTAATTTAATGGAAGCGGTAGTGCCTGAATATGATGGTGCGGGCGTGATACGCGAACCCAGTGGCAGCACGGTTACCGGCATAGTGCCAACCAATACCTATCAATGTGCCGATGGTAAGTTTGTTGTAATTGGCGGCAATGGTGACTCTATTTTCAAACGCCTGATGATTGCCGCGGGTCATGCCGACATGGCCGCAAACCCCGCAATGTCGAATAACGAAGGCCGCGTTAAACACGAAGCCGAAATTGATAAAGCCCTCGCTGACTGGTGTTTACAACATGCCGCTCAATTTATCATCAACACACTAGAAGAACAGAAAGTGCCGGTAGGCCCCATTTATAATATTGAAGATATGATGGCCGACCCACACTTTCAAGAGCGCGGCTTATTTGAGCAAGTCGAAATTAATGGTAAACCCTTAAAGATACCCGCTATTATCCCTCGGTTAGAAAAAACTCCGGGTAAAACGGAGTGGCCTGGCCCCACATTAGGTAGCCACACCCATGAAGTATTAAGTGCGCTTGGGCTTTCTGAAACGCAGCTGCTTGACCTTAAGCAACACAACATTATATAACAAGCATGTTTTGCGTAGCATAGAGGCATATAATGAATTTAACCGATAAAAGCCATTGCCCGCTATGCGGCGAAGCCAATCAATGCGCCATTACACAGGGTAAAACCATTGAGCAATGTTGGTGTTTTACCACCGATATTAAGCCACAAGCGCTTGATGCCATTGAGGCCCCGTTAAAAGGCAATGTGTGTATCTGCCCTAACTGCGCAACTGTCGCAACGCCAACTACACACAACACTAAAAGGAATAATGATGAAAGGTAATATGGTGACCGGGGCCGACTATTTATTTAAAGGTTTTCATTTAATCACCCAACCCGGCCTGCGCTTGTTTGTACTTATACCCCTGTTGATTAACATTGTTATATTTTCACTATTAATGTGGCTGAGCATACAACAATTTACCGAATGGATTGAAATGACCATGGGTTGGCTTCCCACATGGCTAGATTTTTTACGCTGGATACTCTGGCCCATGGCTATTATTTTTTTACTGGTTACGGTGACTTATTTATTTAGTATTATCGCTAACTTAATTGCCTCACCGTTTAACGGCCTACTCGCTGAAAAAGTCGAAGAGCAATTAACCGGCACGCCTATTGATGGGCCACAAGGTTTTGCACAGTTGCTATTACTGGTTGTTAAAAGTGTTACCCGAGAATTGCAAAAGCTCATGTATTACATCCCTCTTGCCTTAGCCGCGTTAATCTTCACCCTTATTCCGGTTGTTAATTTTATCTCACCTGTTGTTTGGTTTCTTTTAGGCAGCTGGATGATGGCCATACAATATTGCGACTACCCTATTGATAATAACCAGCTATCGTTTAAAACAATGAAAAACATTCTCGCTGAAAAGCGATTGACCTCGAGTGGTTTTGGCATGGTGGTTATGGTGGGCACGATGATTCCCTTTGTTAATTTTATTATTATGCCCGCAGCCATTTGTGGTGCCACCGCGTACTGGGTAGAAGAGTTAAAAAATAAACCATCATCACAAAAAGTAGCCACCTTTAAATAAGGCTTAGTATTAGAACCGTAAACACTCATTCCGAGCGGTTATTAGATTTCGGCCATCACGAATAGACTTTATGCCTAGTCTATACGATTGACAGGAACGGATAGACCTGTATACTGGTCTAAACAGTCAAGGAGATTATCATGCTACAAGAAATTGGCTCTTACGATGCTAAAACAAAGCTCCCCGAAATACTACGTAGGGTTGAGCATGGCGAAGCATTTACTATTACTAATAGAGGTAAGCCAGTTGCCGACTTAGTACCAAGTCGTATTAACAACACTTTAAAAACAGAAGCAGCCATCGCGAATATATTGAAAGCTAAAAAACATACTGTTTCTGATGACGATCTAAGCGACTTAAAAGCAAGCGGTCGAAAATGAGCGCCTTTGTGCTCGATAACTCAATTGCCATGCGCTGGCTTCTTGAAAGTAACAAAGCTGTCGATCAACGCTATGCCGAGAGTGTTTTGACATCGTTAACCGACGCTGAAGCATACGTTCCCAATCTATGGCATTTAGAGTCCGTCAATGTACTTCTGGGCGCTGAAAAACGTGGCGAGCTTATTCCTGCTGAGGTAGAACGCTTCATATCGCAATTAGAAAACATGCCTATTACTGTAGATACATTAACATCCAATCAGGCATTCAGTAGAACCTTAGCGTTAGCTAAAGCATATAAATTAAGCAGTTATGACGCTGCTTATTTAGAACTTGCTGTTAGAGAGGGATTGCCATTAGCGACATTAGACAAAAGTTTACTTAGCGCTGCAAAAAAAGCTGAAGTTGAAATCTATTTAAAATAATTCACAACATGGAGTAGTTGTAATATGACAATGCCGCACACCATTTTGGATTTTTGGTTTAAGGAACTCACCCCAAAACAGTGGTGGGTTAAAGATAATGCCTTAGACGAGCTTATCCGCGAGCGTTTTTTACCCACGCTGCAACAGGCCGCGCAATGCGAGCTTTATCACTGGCGCTCAAGCCCACAAGGCCGCCTTGCTGAGGTTATTGTGCTGGATCAGTTTTCAAGGAATATTTTTAGAGATCAACCGCAGTCATTTGCCAACGACTCGCTGGCGCTGGCATTAGCTCAAGAGGCTATTGCCCATTTAACGCTAACGGATTTTAATAACCACGCGCAAAATCACCAACCACTCAACGCCATTGAGCGCAGCTTTTTATACCTGCCCTTTATGCACAGTGAATCAGCCATTATTCATCAAAAAGCGGTTGAGCTTTACACCGCCAATGGCATTGAAGACAACTTAGTATTTGAATACAAACACCAAGCGTTTATTGATCAGTTTGGCCGCTATCCCCACCGCAATGCCATTTTGGGCAGGGCATCAACAGCCGATGAAATTGAATTTTTAA
>JBNMPS010000106.1:0-10284 GCA_051277005.1 Pseudohongiellaceae bacterium | reverse complement strand
CGGGTTATCAGGTTGAGCTCAATGATTTTGATAGCAGTAACTTCGTAGCGCAAAGTTTTGACGGGGTTTTTTTTCGAGTCTCAAAAGAAAAACCTGTTGTGCATCATTGTATTAATCAGGCTGCACGGTTGTTGAAATCAGAGGGTAAGCTGTTTATCAGTGGCTATAAAAAAGAAGGCGCCAAAACCTATATCGACAAAGCCGCTAAGTTGTTAGGGACCATAGATGATAAGTGCCTAGGGGGTAAAACCTCTATGATCGCTAGTATTATCTGTGATGACATTAATGAAGCCTGTTTGTTGGATGATAGCCAATATCCACAAACGATTAAAATTAGTGTCGATGATGAGCTGGAATTGATCAGCAAACCAGGCGTCTATGGTTGGAAAAAAATTGATCGTGGTAGTGCGTTTTTAGTTGAGTATTTACCGCAGCTACTAGAGACAATAGCGGTACCTAAGCGTGTTGTCGATTTGGGCTGTGGTTTTGGTTACCTTAGTCTTATGCTCAATAAACAGTTGCAGGCTCAAGGTGTTAATGCGGTCATTAATGCGAGTGATAATAACGTGGCGGCTGTTAACTGCTGCCAGCAAAATTTCACCGTTAATCATATTCAAGGCCAGGTAAGCTTAGATGATTGCGGCGCGCAATTAACGGGTGATGCTGACTTGGTCATATGTAATCCGCCGTTTCATCAGGGGTTCGATGTGGATGCGTCATTAACGGATAAGTTTTTACGGTCAGCACAGCGTGTATTAAAAAAAGGGGGTCATGCTTTTTTTGTGGTTAATGCCTTCATCCCGCTTGATAGTAAAGCTAGGGGCTTATTCGAGAGTATTGAACACGTCGCCAATAACAACTCTTTTAAATTGCTGCTATTGAAAAAGTAAATGTTGAAAATAAAGCATTAAAAGATAAGTGCTAAAGATGTAGGATGACCACAATGAATGATGATGAGGATCTGTTCAAACAGGAAATGGCTGGTATTGAACCGATTAAGCAAAGCGGCAAGGTCAAGTTAGATAGAAATAAAACCCCGGATGGCGTTGTCGAGGCCAGAAGAGAGGCCGCCCAGGCGGAGATAGAGGCTGACATTAACCACCTCAGCGATGCTGAAGTTGAAATGTTAGATCCCTACTTTTTTATCGAGTTTAAGCGCCCTGGTGTGCAGAATGGCGTTTATCGAAAATTAAAACAAGGTAAACACCAGCAGGAGGCTAGGCTGGATCTGCATGGCATGACAGTAGCGCAGGCTCGCGGAGAAGTTTTCGATTTTATTAAGCAGGCACACCAATATGATTTGCGGTTAGTGGTTATTGTTCATGGCAAAGGCCATAGTAATGAAACCGCTCAAGCTAAGTTGAAAAGCTATGTTAATCGCTGGCTGCCCGACTTACCCGAGGTGCAGGCATTTTGCAGTGCGCAGCCACAGCACGGTGGTGTGGGAGCGGTGTATATCTTGTTGGCTAAAAGCGATAAGAAAAAACAAGAAAGTCGCTAACAGATTAGTTGTGGACGATGTTAGTGGTGAATATAAAACAAGACTGTGAATGACTCATGGCCGATTTTAATGTAAAAGTGATATTGTGGAGGGGGCTTATTAACACCTCTACAGTAGCCATTTTGATCATAAAGTAGGAGAAAAAGGTAAATAATTAATATGTTCTTCCGTTATCCTCGTATAAAGTCGGTCTGTTTTGTGTTTATTGGCTAATCTATGGTTTTGGTATTAATAAGGGTTATTGGCAATGTGGCAACGATTTATCCTCGGAGTGATTATTTTTACACTTTATTCGGGGTCAGTATATTCAGGCAAGATATATAAAGTTATTGGTAAGGACGGTAAGGTTTCCTTTAGCCAATATCCTCCCGAAAAAATCGATAAAGGTGCAATATTAGAGCGTGTCAGTATTAAAGCTGATGTTGGTATATCGATAACCAGTGTTGGCTCTAGCAAATATTGTGGTTCAATAAAACTACCTAACGATTCCGACAGTCATTCAAAAAAGACAACGTATAAGCTTCAGCGTTTAACGCGCTCTGCTGAATCATGGAAAAGTAACTTAAAGCGAACTCAGGAAACCATCGAAAGAGACAGGCTAGCACAATCAGAAAGAAGCAGAAGAAAATATCAAAGCACGTCTCAAATAAGCCGCCGCTACGGTGAATGGGAAGATCGAAATCAAAAGAATGTTGAGTTAGCCAAGGAGTACAGGTGTGCGATAAACTGGGCCAAAAATACCTTAGAGGGCAAGCAAGACAGCAGCCCTGATACAGAAATTGTCCGCTTAACGGGTCTGCTAGAAACTCATCAACAACAGATGATTAAGGTGTGTGACAAAGAACCATTATTTGACCCGACTACGCCAGTAGGGAAGGCGAATGCCCGATTATGGCGAGAGTGCACTAAAAGCTATAGGGATAATAATGACCAGCTTCATCGCCGTATCAGGCAATTAAAAAAACAGCGCTATTAGTAATTAAAAAAGGCTATGTCCCCGCTAAATGTTGCTGAGTTTTGAGCGCGCTGTTTTTTCTATTTTATCTTTAAGCTCCAGGTATAGAACTGCTGTTGTTACCGCATTAAGGACTTCTGCTGACGGATCTTTGCCCCGCATGTGTTTTTCTGCCTGTTTCGCCTGACTATCAGTTAAATTTTGTGGCTGGTTTAAAAAATGGATTTTATCTCCTAGTCTTTGACTTCGGGGATTAAGCTAAAGCCATATTTTGGTAGATCTAGATATAGTTATTCACCGGTTGCTGCGGTGACTATGGTGTTAATGTCCGCCTTGTTTAGCTGTTTAATTTGTACGGCTTCGTTAAACGGATGGCTGCGCGGTAGTGCGCCTAGCAGTAGAGGTTTGAGTGCAGTGTTTTTTCAACTTTTGGGGGGGCTTTAAATAAGTTTTTTGTCGCCCCGTTGAATGCCGCATGTATCCCGTTTTATGTTTTATTTAATTACTTCGTAGTTATTAACAGCCAAGGCCTGAGTGGCGTTCAGGCCTTAGCTGTTAGGCCTTATTGAAAGGCGGGGTTTATTTTTATTCTATACATGAGGCGGTCAAATATTATTGGCTAAGCTTTTTCGCCAAAATTTGATTCACCATACCCGGATTGGCTTGGCCCTTCGATGCTTTCATAATAGGCCCCATAAAGCCGCCCAATAATTTCTTGCGTTTTTTATCGTCGGCTTCTTTGTATTGCGCAACACCCTCGGGATTTTTAGCTAATACCTCGTCGACAATTTTTTCAAGCGCGCCGGTATCAGAAACCTGTTTTAAGCCTTTGGCTTCTATTATACTGTCGGCATCGCCTTCGCCTTTCCACATAGCGTCAAATACTTGCTTGGCGATTTTCCCTGAAATGGTATTGTCTTTGATGCGCTTGATCAGGCCAGCTAATGCTTCAGAGCTTACAGGGCTTTGAGTAATAGCTAATTCATCGGTATTTAAACGAGCGGATAATTCGCCACTGATCCAGTTTGCGGCCAATTTGGCGTCGCCGCAGTGTTTGGCAGCAGCTTCAAAATATTCGGCGGTGTCGCGCTCATTGCTTAAAACGCTGGCATCGTAGTCTGATAGGCCATAGCTTTCGATGAACCGCGCCTGCCTAGCATCTGGAAGCTCGGGCAGCGATGCGCGAAGTGCTTCGATGGTTTCGCTGTCGATTTCTATCGGTAATAAATCGGGGCAGGGGAAATAGCGGTAATCGTTGGCTTCTTCTTTGCTGCGCATAGAGCGAGCTTCGCCGGTATCGGCATTGTATAAACGTGTTTCTTGTAAAACCTTTTCGCCGTATTCTAATAAATCAATTTGGCGTTCCACTTCTTTGTGGATGGCTTGCTCCATAAAGCGGTAAGAATTGAGGTTTTTAGTTTCGGTGCGGGTGCCTAATTCTTCTTGGCCTTTTATGCGTACAGAAACGTTAACGTCAAAGCGCATAGAGCCCTGTGACATGTCGCCATCGGAGATGCCCAGTGAAGTCACTATGGAGTGTAGTTTTTTGGCAAAAGCTACAGCCTCTTCTGAGGTGCGCATGTCAGGCTCAGAGACGATTTCGATCAGTGGTGTGCCGGCACGGTTTAAATCGATGCCAGACATATTGGGGAATTGATCGTGTATCGATTTGCCCGCATCTTCTTCAAGGTGGGCGTGATGTATGCGGATGGTCTTGTGGCTGCCATCGGCGAGTTGAATTTCAACATTGCCCGCGCCTACGATCGGTTCATCCATTTGGGTGGTTTGATAACCCTTGGGCGAATCGGGATAGAAATAATTTTTTCTATCAAAAATTGACCGTTGATTGATGTCGGCGCCAACCGCTAAGCCAAACATGATGGCGTAGTGCATGGCTTGCTGATTGATGACTGGCAGTGTGCCTGGTAATGCCAGGTCAACGATGCTGGCTTGCGTGTTAGGCTCTGCACCAAAGGCTGTGCTGGAGCCTGAAAATATTTTAGATTTTGTGGCCAGTTGTACGTGAACTTCTAGGCCAATTACTGTTTCCCATTCCATTTCGATAACCTCTACTTATACGTTTGCTGGCGTTTTGGTGTGCCAGTCGGTGGCTTGTTGAAAGCGGTGTGCCGTGTTGAGCAAACGTGACTCATCAAAGTAGTTACCGATTATTTGTAGGCCACAGGGTTTGTTGTCAGCGAAGCCGACGGGAATCGACATGCCAGGCAAGCCGGCGAGGTTGACGGCGATGGTGTAAATATCTTCTAAGTACATGGTGACCGGGTCGTTAGACTTTTCGCCCAATTTAAACGCTGGGCTAGGGGTGGTTGGCCCCATGATGACATCGACGTCATTAAAGGCGTTAACAAAATCATTTCTAATTAGGCGGCGAATTTGCTGTGCTTTGTTGTAATAGGCTTCGTAAAAGCCAGCCGACAACGCATAGGTGCCCACTAAAATGCGGCGCTTAACTTCTTCGCCAAAACCTTCTTCACGGCTGCGGGCGTAAAGGTCGTAAAGGTCTTTAGGGTCTTTGCAGCGGTAGCCATAACGTACGCCATCAAAGCGCGATAAGTTAGCTGAGGCTTCTGAGGGGGCGATGATGTAATAGCAGGGTATGGCCAGCTCGGTGTGCGGTAGGCTGATTTCTTTTATGGTTGCGCCTTGGGCCTGGTACTCTTTAATCGCTGCTTGAACGTTTTT
This sequence comes from Pseudohongiellaceae bacterium, assembly GCA_051277005.1. Taxonomy (GTDB): domain Bacteria; phylum Pseudomonadota; class Gammaproteobacteria; order Pseudomonadales; family Dasaniaceae; genus Dasania. The sequence continues at coordinate 5,125 of JBNMPS010000106.1, read as the reverse complement.
TTCAATCTCAGGTGATAAACCTTCGCCAAAATACTCGCGCGGTAAGCCAATGGTTAAGCCGTTTAAGTCTTTGTTTAGGTTGGCGGTGTAATCAGGTACCGCTTTGTCCATACTGGTGGAGTCTTTTGCATCGTGACCCGCCATAACGTTCATCATGATGGCGGCATCTTCAGCCGTGTGCGTCATGGGGCCGGCTTGATCTAAGCTTGAGGCAAAGGCGATCATGCCGAAGCGAGAAACTCTTCCGTAAGTAGGTTTTAAGCCTGTAAGGCCACACAAGGCTGCGGGCTGGCGAATGGAGCCGCCGGTGTCCGTGCCTGTGGCTGCGGGTGCTAATTGCGCAGCAACGGCTGCTGCTGAGCCACCTGATGAGCCACCAGGAACGGTTTCTTTATCCCAGGGATTTTTTACGGCGCCATAAAAGCTGTTCTCATTAGAAGATCCCATAGCGAATTCATCCATATTGGTTTTACCCAAAGAGATAGCCCCAGCATCTTGAAAATTCTTAATCACGGTAGCGTCGTAAGGGGCGACAAAGTTGTCTAGCATTTTTGAGCCGCAGCTGGTTTTGACGCCGCTGGTGCAAAAAATATCTTTGTGGGCGATGGGGATGCCGGTAAGCGCCGTCACATTGCCCGCTGCTCTCGCTTGGTCGGCAGCTTTGGCTTGTTGTAGGGCTTGCTCTTCGGTGACGGTAATAAAGCTATTGATATCGCCGTCTAATTGTTTGATGCGGTCTAGATAGTGTTGAGTGAGCTCTTCACTCGAAAAGGCTTTGCTTTCTAAGCCTTTTGAAAGTTCTGCGATGGTTTGCTGGTGCATGACCTCATGGTCCTTGTAATAGTCTTTATTCGGTAGTGGGCGGCGAAGTGGTTAGGTCGATTATTTAATCAGCCGCTATTCGATAACCTTGGGTACTAAGAATAAGCCCTCTTCGGTGGCCGGAGCGTTTTGCAGCAGCAGGTCGCGTTGATTTTGTTCAGTGACTTCATCAGCGCGTAGGCGCTGTATGGCATCCAGTGGGTTTTGCATAGGCTCTACATCGGTTGTATCAACCGCTTGCATGGTGTCGACCATGGCGAGTATATCGTTGATGCGAGATGCAACTTCTGGAATATCGGCTTCAGCAATATGAATACGCGATAATGTAGCAATTTTTTCGATATCAGCTTGTTCTACTGACATGGTTTATGGCCCCTATGGGAAAAGTGATTATGAGCTTATTTTCGTGCAAAAAGGGCACAAATTTAGCACCGGATTATGGATTAGAGTGTGACCTGTTCATAGTAAGTCGTTATAAACGCTAAAGTTACCACATTTCCGTCTTGCCCTGAATCCCCTGCATTGATAGAGTGGCCAATTTATTGCAAGAAATGCAAATTGTGGGCTGCATCATCAACGTTACCCCCAAATATTGTAAAAACAAGATAATAGACGGTAAAGGCTACATTTAAGCCCCAATAATACCCTTATATAAAAAGAGACTGGAATGTTAAAACGATTAAGAGGTTTGTTTTCTAACGATTTGTCGATCGATTTGGGAACAGCTAACACCCTTATATACGTGCGTGGAGAAGGTATCGTTCTAGATGAACCTTCGGTAGTTGCTATACGCTTGCATAATGGTCACAAAACAATAGAGGCCGTAGGTACTGATGCCAAGCGCATGCTGGGTAGAACGCCCGGTAATATAACCGCTATTCGTCCGTTAAAAGATGGTGTTATTGCAGACTTCCAGGTGACTGAAAAAATGCTTCAGCACTTTATTGCCAAAGTTCACCAAAATAGTATTGTGCGTCCAAGCCCTAGGGTGTTGATATGTGTGCCTTGTAAATCAACTCAGGTTGAGCGTCGCGCGATTCGTGAGTCAGCGCTGAGCGCTGGTGCTCGTGAGGTGCGTTTAATTGAAGAGCCTATGGCAGCAGCCATTGGTGCCGGACTTTCTGTTGATGAGGCCACGGGTTCTATGGTGGTAGATATAGGCGGCGGTACCACTGAAATTGCTATTATCTCTTTAAACGGTGTGGTTTATTCAGATTCAGTTCGCGTTGGTGGTGACCGTTTTGATGAGGCGATTGTCTCTCATGTTCGCCGTGCTTATGGCAGCTTGATAGGCGATGCGACGGCTGAGCGTATCAAACAGGAAATTGCCTGTGCCCATAAAGATTGTGAGTTGCGTGAGATTGATGTGCGTGGCCGTAACTTGGCAGAAGGCGTGCCTCGTAGCTTTACCTTAAACAGTGATGAAATCTTAGAGTCTTTACAGGAGACGCTAACCACTATCGTCCAATCAGTGAAGCGTGCTTTAGAGCAATCGCCTCCTGAGTTAGCGGCAGATATTGCTGACTCTGGAATTGTGTTAACCGGTGGGGGTGCACTGTTGCGAGGTTTAGACACCTTGCTCTCAGATGAAACTGGCTTGCCAGTGCTGGTGGCAGAAGATCCTCTGACGTGTGTTGCCAGGGGTGGCGGTAAGGCGCTGGAAATCATCGATAAACACAGCATCGATTTACTTTCTACTGAATAAGGGGCTAATAGCCTCTTATTTTCTTTTGGATTTAATGGAAAGTTTGAAATAAACGGGAAACAGTTATCAAGCCGCTTTTTGTTAAAGGTCCCTCTGTTGCCGCTCGGCTACTCGTGCTGAGCGCGTTAGCCTTTGTTTTAATTTTTGCTGGTCAGCGTTTTGACTGGTTTAAGTCGTTAGAATCTTCTTTTAGTGTTGTCGCTGCTCCATTTTATTGGTTTGCTGATGTGCCTGAGCGCATCAGTCTTTGGAGCGATGAAACATTTGTGAGTCGCAATGGGTTACGTCGAGAAAACCGCAGTTTAAAGGCCGAATCTTTATTATTAAAAGCCAAGGTGCAAAAGTTGGCCTCGTTAGAGGCTGAGAATGTAAGGTTGCGGGCTTTGCTTAATTCATCGGCGTTACTAGATGATACGGTGCTAGTCGCCGAAATTGTGGGCGTTTCTTCCAGTCCGTTGCATCACGAAATCATTATTAATAAAGGTGAGCCTGATCAGCTTTATGTGGGTCAGCCGGTTATTGATGCCTCGGGTTTAATGGGGCAGGTCATAGAAGTTGGCCCTATTCAAAGTCGAGTGATGATGGTGACAGACGCCACCCATGCTATCCCCGTTCAAGTCAATCGCAATGGTGTGCGTAGTATTGTAGAAGGTGTGGGGTTGTTGCATGAGCTTACCTTGCGTCACCTGTCAGCAACGACGGATATTAAGGTGGGGGATTTACTGGTGAGCTCTGGTTTAGGCCAGCGCTTTCCGTTTGGTTACCCTGTTGCGACGGTGACTGAGGTTACTGTCGACCCCGGCCAGCCCTTTGCGATTGTCAAGGCCCAGCCCAGTGCTCAGCTAGATCGTAGCCGCTATGTGCTGCTGGTCTTTAGCCACAAAAGTGAGCAGGGTTAAAAGCGATGCATCAGCAGGCTAATAGCTCTTGGGTTATCGTATTTACCATTGTTGTTGCTTTATATCTAAGTATTATTCCTATGCCTTTTTGGGCGCAATGGGGTCGGCCCGAATGGCTGGCGATGGTGCTAATTTATTGGGTGATTGCGCAGCCTGAGCGTGTTGGTATTGGTGTGTGTTGGGCGTCAGGCTTGATACTGGATATTGTTGAGGGTGTACCGCTAGGGCAGAATGCTTTTGCGCTATCAGTTATTGCCTACGTTTCGCTTATTCTTTATCAGCGCCTACGAATGTATACCCCTTGGCAGCAAGCTTGGGTGTTATTTATCTTAATTGGCGTGCATCAGCTGATAAGCCATTGGGTGCAGACCTTAATCGGCGTGCTATCCCCAAACTTGCTATTTTTATTACCCGCTCTAGTGAGCGCGCTGCTTTGGCCTTGGTTATCCGTTTTTTTACGTTTTTGTCGACGCGGCTTTCACATTAGTTAAATCAGCGTTAAGCCTTTATAAACAGAATCAGCAGGAAGTCATCCGGTGTTGAAGAGAAATTCAGGCATTCATTCTGAACCCCGCTATATTTTAGCGTCTAGGTCACCGAGACGTGCAGAATTACTACAGCAAATTGATGTGTCGTTTGTCTGTGATGCGGTTGAAGTTGACGAGTCGGTGGCAGTAGGTGAGCTGCCAGAAGATTATGTGCAGCGTTTGTCTTTGCAAAAAGCGCAGGCTACTTGGCAAAAGCGAGCGCAAAATAATGAGCCCTTATTGCCGGTAATTGGCTCCGACACCTCCGTTATTATTCATGGCCACATTTTAGGAAAACCCAAAAATAAGTCCGATGCAGCTAAGATGCTTAAACAGTTATCGGCCAGCAGACATCAGGTGCTAACAGCGGTCACCGTGATTGATGCGACCCAAACGTTAACGGCTCTGAGCACCACGAAAGTAAACTTTAGGGCATTGTCGCAGTCAGAGATAGATCGCTATGTTAATACTGGCGAGCCCTTTGATAAAGCGGGCTCTTATGCCATACAAGGCTATGCCGCCGTTTTTATAGATTCTATAGAAGGTAGTTACTCGGGCGTGATGGGGCTACCGTTAGCTGAAACGCATCAGCTGCTTAAAAAAATACAGAGATAAGACATTTAACATGAGTGAAGAGATACTAATTAATTTAACGCCCATGGAGACGCGTGTTGCCGTGGTCGAAAACGGCATGCTGCAAGAAGTGTTTATTGAGCGGCTGGCCTCTAAGGGCATTGTTGGCAATATCTATAAAGGTAAAGTAGTAAGAGTCTTGCCTGGCATGCAGGCAGCGTTCATCGATGTGGGCTTAGAACGCACCTGTTTTATTCACGCTTCAGATATTGTGGTTAAAGAGGGCGACCGTCGCAATGGTGAAACTCCCGATATTCGTAGTTTGGTTCGTGAGGGGCAAGCTATTATTACCCAAGTTATAAAGGATCCTATGGGGACAAAAGGTGCGCGGCTGACAACGCATTTGTCCGTACCCTCTCGCTATTTAGTGTTTATGCCAGGTAGTAGCCATTTGGGGATTTCGCAGCGTATCGATGAAGAAGAAGAGCGTAAGCGTTTAAAAGAAATGGCTGCTAAAGCCATTGCTGAAGAACAGATGACCGATTTGGGCGGTTTTATCATTCGCACCGCCGCCGAAGGTGTGTGCGAGGATGAACTGA
>JBNMPS010000105.1:0-10321 GCA_051277005.1 Pseudohongiellaceae bacterium | reverse complement strand
ACCTCAAGCGCCAAACTTTGGGAGCCACCTCGAGTTGCCATACGGCCACGGTTTAACGTTGACTGCGACCAACTGGTCTTAAAGGTAAAATCATTAAACTCATTACCGTATAAATCAACAAAACCTGGCTCAGTTGACGGGGCCAATAACGATGAATTCAGGTCTGCATCAAAGTCTAAAGTTTCTCCTCCGGGCACAAGATAGATAATTTGACTCTCATCATTAACCACAGCAGCCAGAGTCTCGTAATACGAAACAATATCATCATCTACTCTTGGGCTAGCAACGATCTCTTGCACCGCCGCAAAACCCGTTTCAAGTTCCGTATTGGTAAAGGTAAAGCTATAAGCGACTCGTTCTGTCTCCTTAATAGGATAACTAAAATTCATCCCGGCGCCGTAAGTGTTGGTACTATAGCTAGACAAGTTGACTTCCGAAAAGTCTGCCTCTTTGTAAAACACAGAGAAGCCACGGCTGACCCCATCCTCCGTGTAATAGGGGTTAAAATAACTAAGATTCACAGTGCTGATGTAGCGGCTTTTATTTACGTTGACACCAATCTGTTTACCGGTACCAAAGACATTATCTTGCTGCACATTGGCGCCAAATATCAGCCCGCTATCTTGCGAGTAACCTAAGCTGGCACCAATCGTGCCTGAAGGCTGCTCTTCAATATTGTATTTGATATCGATTTGATCATCGCTGCCAGGCACTTCAAGGGTGTCAACTTTTGCATCCGTAAAAAAACCTAGGCGATCTAAGCGTGTACGTGACTGTTCAATACGTGCAGACGACGCTGGCGCACCCTCCATTTGTCGCATTTCTCTGCGTAACACTTCGTCAGCGGTTTTACTGTTACCATTAAACTCGATGCGTCTCACATAGGTACGCTTGCCCGGGTCAACAAAAAACTTCAGGTCAACGGTTTGATTTTCATCATCAACATCTGTAATCGCTTGAACTTCGGCAAAGTTATAACCTTCGTTACCTAGACGCTTTACCAACCATTCTTCACTGCTGCTTACTTTTGACTGTGCGAAGGTATCACCCGACTTGATTGAAACAAACGGCCACAATTGATTTTCTTTTAGCACTAAGTCACCAGAAAGCTTAACCTCATTAATGGTATAGACGGCACTTTCAGAAACATTGACAGTAATATAAACAGACTTTTTATCGGGCGTTACGGTCACCTGAGTTGAATCAACATTGAACTTGATGTAGCCACGATCCAAATAAAACGATTTAAGATTTTCGATATCACCTGAAAGGGTTTCTTTCGAGTATTTATCGTCACTCATTATCCAAGACCATATGCCAGAGGCAGAGAGCTCAAACAGATCTAACAGATCTTCTTGAGTGAAATCTTTATTGCCCACAATATTGATATGTTTGATAGCGGCAACATTACCTTCATCAACATTGATATTAACTTGCACTCGATTTCGAGGAAGAGGAACGATCTCTGTTTCTATACCCGCATCATAACGGCCTTGTGAGACATACTGACGAGTCAGCTCAAGCTTCATTGTCTCAAGCGTTGAGCGTTTAAAAACCTGCCCATCAGATAGGCCTGCACCTTTTAAACCTTCCAACAACGCTTCAGTTTTAATCGTCTTATTACCCTCTAAAACGATTTCAGAAATTGAGGGCCGCTCGGCAACGGAAACCACCAAAACAGTACCATCTCGGCCTATTTCCACATTATCAAAGTTACCACTGCGAAATAAACTCCGAATAGCATTACTAATGGCATCCTGATCAACAGTATTACCTACGTTAATCGGTACGGATGTAAACACGCTGGCAGCGGATACACGCTGTAGACCCTGGACCCGAATGTCGGATACCACAAAGCTGTCTTCTGCTTGCAGGCTGGCACTAAAAACCCATAACGGAGCAAGCAGTATTACTGTAAGAAAACGTCTCATTGATTATCTATTACCACAAAATCATTCATTAGCATTACTTTAATTGTTCGCTTTATAGTCGGCTGATATCGTTGTATAAAGCCAACATCATCATGCTAATAACCATAAAAAAACCTAGTTTGTAGCCCAGAGCTTGTATGCGCTCAGATACGGGGCGGCCTATTAATAACTCAACTACCCCAAAAAGAATATGCCCGCCATCCAAGACCGGTATCGGCAGAAGGTTTAACACGCCCAAACTGACACTCAACAAAGCTAGAAAACTAAGATAGCTACTGAGGCCTGACTTTGCCGAGGCGGACGCCACTTTAGCAATGGTTATCGGACCACTCAAGTTTTTTGGCGAGATTAACCCCATCAACATTTTTTTAATTGATTGCAGGGTGAAAACGCTCATATCCCAAGTGCGTTGCATTGATGCTTTTACAGCCAACAAAGGGCCGTACTGGAAGTCTCTGCGCATCTCTTCGGGCCACTCAGGCCACTTAACGCCCATGCCAACCTGGCCGAAAGGCGTACCCTCTTCATCAAACTTTTCTGCCGGCGTTAATACTGCCGTTAACTCCGCACCTTCACGCAAAAAACGAATATTTAGCTGTTGCTTAGGGCGCTCACGTACATACGCTACCCAGCCCTGCCAATCTTTTATGGCTTGCTCATCAGCCTGAACGATTATATCTCCAGCCTTAAAACCTGATAATTCCGCTGGACTACCCGCTACGACTTTATCGATTTCAGCAATAAGCTTGGGGCGATACAACTCCACCCCAATACCTGCCATCAAATCGGTAACCTCCTCCCCTGCCAACCAGGCATCGACACTTGCAGTAGAGCTATAGCGTAAATCTGAATCTGGGTATTTAACCGTAAACTCAATCTCACCCGTATCACCAATACGCTCCAATAGCTGTAGGTGAAGCGCCTCCCAAGTAGGCGTAGCGTGACCATCAACTGCCACAAACTCCTGTCCTGCTTGTAAACCAGCCAACTCAGCGACTGAACCCAACTCTACCTTTTCTATAGTGGGAGAAACACCACTCACCCCCCCCATAAAGACAACCCAATAAACCAGTATCGCAAGAATAAAATTGGCCGCAGGCCCCGCAGCAACGGTTGCCAAACGACTCCAGACAGACTGGTTATTAAACGCCATATGACGCTGATCTTCTGGCACTTCACCTTCACGCTCATCAAGCATTTTGACATAACCCCCTAGAGGGATCGCGGCGATGACATATTCAGTGCCCAACTTATCTGTCCAGCGACATAATGGCTTACCAAAGCCAACAGAAAAACGTAGCACTTTGATACCGCACTTTCTTGCCACCCAGAAATGCCCATACTCATGTATAGACACCAAAATCGCTAAGGTAAAAAGGGTAATGACTATTGTTTCTAACAATTCCATAGAGGGGAATACTACCTATGTTTTGGCGCTGTTATTAGGGTGAAAAATGAATACCAAGGTTTATCTGGCGCCTACAAACTCGACATAACATCCAGGGCTAGAGCTCTGGCCTGTTGATCAGCCAATTGGACAATCGTAAGTGTGGAGGGTTCAACCAATTCAGCGCGGTTTAGCACGGCCTCAATGATAACAGGGATATCGGTAAAACGAATCTTCTGATTGAGAAATGCATCCACAGCGACTTCATTAGCCGCATTTAAGGCTACCATGGCTGTTTTACCTGTTTGCACAGACTCTTGCGCCAAACGTAAACAAGGGAAACGCTGATAGTCCGGCGTCTCAAAGTCTAGGTGGGCAGCAGCAATGACATCTAAACTCGCCACCCCTGACTCTATGCGCTCAGGCCAAGCCATAGCATGAGCTATGGGAGTACGCATATCGGGGTTGCCCAATTGCGCCAAAACGGAACCGTCGACGTACTGCACCATTGAATGAATAATACTTTGAGGGTGAACCACAATATCAATATCGTCGGGTTTAGCATCAAACAACCAGCAAGCCTCAATAAACTCTAACCCCTTATTCATCATGGTAGCGGAGTCGACCGATATTTTTCGCCCCATTGACCAATTGGGGTGGGCGCAGGCCTGATCTGGAGTCATCGCCGATAATTGCTCGAGTGGCGTCTCGCGAAAAGGGCCGCCGGAGCCCGTTAATAAAATTTTGCTAATACCAAAATCCGCTAAGGAATGGCCACCTTGCCCAGCTTGATGAGAAATTTGCTGATAACTGCCAGGCATACATTGATAAATCGCATTGTGTTCACTATCGATGGGCAATAGATGCGCACCACTTTGCTTAACCGCCTTGATGAACAAATCGCCAGCCATCACCAACGATTCTTTATTCGCTAATAAGACTTTTTTACCTGACTCTACCGCGGCCATGGTTGGCATCAACCCGGCGGCACCTACGATGGCCGCCATCACTGTATCGACGTCATCATGAGCAGCTACCGCTGACAACCCCTGTTCACCACTTAAGACTTCAGTCACTACCGCTTGCTCAGCCAGCAACATTCTTAAACGACTAGCTGCCTGTTCATCACACAGTACCGCAAAGCGAGGATTAAATTGCATAACCTGCTCAAATAACGCCTCAACACTATTATTGGCTGTTAACGCAAAAACTTGATAGCGATTGAGGTGACGAGCACACACATCAAGAGTACTGACACCAATAGAACCGGTTGAACCTAAGACAGTAATATTTTCAGGTTTGTTATGGTTATCGCCAGCCATAAATCTCTACCAACCCACCAATAAGATACATAAAGCAAACACCGGGGCTGCAGCCGTCAGGCTATCCATTCGATCCATGATGCCCCCGTGACCCGGTAAAATCGAACCGCTGTCCTTCACTCCCCGAAAGCGTTTAACCATACTTTCAACGAGATCGCCCAACACCGAAGCCAAGCCGGTTAACAGAGCAATAACAACAACAACCGCTAAAGCCATGGATACATCACCTAAGCTCAGCCACATTAATAAGGCAAAAAAACAGCAACTTGCCAAACCTCCCCAAAAGCCCACCCAAGACTTACCCGGACTAACATCAACCGCTAGCTTAGATTTACCCCAAGCTTTACCGGAGAAGTAAGCGCCTATGTCGGAGCATGCCACTAAACCTATCAAAATAAATAAATAGGCAATCCCGTGCTCATTTAAACGCAATGACACAAAAGCGACCCAGGTAGGCACTAAGACCAAATAGCCCATTATTATACGAATAAATACAGCACCCCAAAGCTTAGAGCTGGCGGGATAGGTTTTCACCCACAGCAAAGCCAGAGCCCACCACAGGCAGCCCAAACCCAAAACATCCCGTACCTTTAACCATTGCACCTGCTCTGAAAAAAACTGGCAATACCATGCCGCAGCCGCAACTAAGATCAAGCTACTCAGGCTAAATAAAAACCGGGCCAACTTAGACTGTATTCCCGCCAATAAAGACCACTCCCAACTAGCACCCACAATGATTAATGCAACAAGGGCAGCAAAGCCCTTAAAGGGAAGATAGATAATCGCTACAGCCAGCACACTCACTAGCACTAAAGCGGTAATAACACGCTGTTTAAGCACGGCAGACCTCTTTTTTTGTTTTAGTTATTAGATTTTTTTGCTATAGACACATTAAATCGGTTAACTGTTGGCGTCGACTCTACCACCAAAGCGTCTATCTCGTTGAGCGTAAGCTGTTAAAGCCTCCCTCAAATCTTTTTCTGCAAAGTCTGGCCAAAGCACTTTAGAAAAAAACAGCTCTGCATAAGCCAATTGCCACAACAAAAAGTTACTTATGCGGTGTTCATCAGCAGTACGTATACATAAATCTGGAGCAGGTAAATCGGCCAAAGCCATATGCTCAGCTAAACGCTCTGCATTGATATCATCAGCCGCAAGTTCACCTTGCTGCACCTGCCTGGCAAGGACTTTAGCCGCATTGGCAATATCCCATTGGCCGCCATAATCAACTGCAAGCACCAAAATAGCCTCAGTATTGTTGACCGTTAAGCGCTCAGCCTCTTCCATTTGCTTACGCAAAGAACGAGTGAAATTATCTCTATTGCCAATAAAACGCATTTGCACGCCATCTGCATGCAGGCGCTTCATTTCACTCTTAAGATAACTAGCAAATAACTGCATCAAGGCCTTCACCTCTAATGCCGGTCTTTGCCAGTTTTCGCTACTAAAGGCAAACAAGGTAACCACCTTAATGCCGTAACGCATAGAAAGTTTTAACACTTCTCTTACTGACTCAACGCCAGCCTTATGGCCCGCCGTCGTTGCCTTACCGCGCTGCTTAGCCCAACGGCTGTTACCATCCATGATAAAGGCAATGTGCTGCGGCAGGGTTTCAAAATCGCTTAGCTGATGCCTATCGCTCTCTTCCTTGCATTCAGAGCCACTGGGATGAACACTTGAATCTGACATAAGTGTTTTAAATTTCCATCAAGTCTTTTTCTTTAATCGCTAACGCTTTATCAACATCAGAAACATACTTATCAGTAATTTTTTGAATATCGTCTTGAGCACGACGTTCATCATCTTCAGAGATTTCTTTTTCTTTTTGAAGATCTTTAATATCACTAATAATATCGCGACGGATATTACGAATAGATACTTTTGAATGTTCGGCCTCTGAACGCGCCTGCTTGGTATAACCTCGGCGTGTTTCTTCCGTCAACATAGGCATAGGCACACGGATAACCGTACCCGCAGTAGAAGGATTTAGGCCCAGGTCAGACTTCATAATGGCCTTTTCAACCTCTATAACCATGGGTTTTTCCCACGGCACCACAGAGAGTGTACGGCCATCTTCAATATTGATTGCCGCTACCTGGCTTAACGGTGTTAGAGAACCATAATAATCAACGCGAACACTATCCAAAATACTAGGATGAGCACGACCTGTACGGATTTTATTCAAACTGGCGCCGAGAGCAGTAATGGTTTTTTTCATTCGCTCTTCAGCATCTTGCTTAAGTTCATTAATCATTTTTTATTCTCCTACATTCTTTTTCGCTAAAGACTTTTAACCAAAGCCTTATTCACTAAAAACATTATTGGCTAAACCTTATTGACTGGGATGCAGTCAACTAGCCAGCGATTCACTCTATTAATGTGCCCTCAGCACCACCAGAGATAATATTTAACAGGGCGCCAGGCTTTTCCATTTCAAAAACACGCAATGGCATGCTGTGATCACGACATAAGCAAATCGCCGTTAAGTCCATAACACCTAGCTTTTTATCTAACACTTCATCGTAGCTCAGACGATCATATTTGGTGGCCGTAGGGTCAAGTGTAGGATCTGCCGAGTAAACGCCATCGACTTTTGTTGCCTTTAATACGATTTCAGCATCCACCTCAATACCTCGTAAACAGGCAGCGGAATCGGTTGTAAAGAAAGGATTACCCGTACCCGCCGAGAATATCACCACCTCACCCCTATCCATAGCTCGCATAGCCTTGCGACGATCGTAGTGATCAACCACACCGCTCATCGGGATAGCAGACATGACACGTGAAACAATATTGGCGCGCTCTAAAGCATCGCGCATTGCCAAACCATTCATAACGGTGGCCAACATACCCATATGATCGCCCGTTACTCGATCTAAGCCTGCTTTCTGAAGAGAAGCTCCACGAAATAAATTACCTCCACCGATCACCAAGCCAATTTGTACACCAATACCAATTAACTGACCAATCTCTAGAGCCATTCTATCAAGAACCTTAGGGTCAATCCCGAACCCCTCATCACCCATTAACGCCTCACCACTAAGTTTCAACAAAATACGCTTGAACTTTTTTTCACTGGTTTTAGGCATCGACATGCTCCTTCAATATTGGGTTATTGGTTCTAACAAATAAATATTAGATTAAAACTCTCGGTGATCGGCTATTGACAAGGCCGGCCAAGAACTTAAGTCTAATACAAATACACTCTAACTTAACTCACCGGGGTTATACAGTCCGGCATTAACAGCAAAGGCCAGATATTAAAACGGGGCCTGAATAAGGCCCCGTTTTAACTCAATTAAAAATTAACCTTTTAACTGAGCAGCAACTTCAGCAGCGAAGTCGACTTCTTCAACCTTAATACCCTCACCCACTTCAAAGCGAGTAAATGATTGAACTTCAGCACCCGCATCTTTCACTAATTGACCCACAGTAATCTCTGGATTTTTCACAAAAGATTGCTCAACTAGGCTGTTCTCTTTCAAGAACTTTTGGATGCGACCAGTCATCATCTTCTCGATGATGGCTTCTGGTTTACCCGCCATGTCAGGCTGCGCTTTGATAATTTCTTTCTCGGCATCAACCGTTGCTTGGTCCATTTCTTCCGGCTTGTTAACTTGTGGATTAACAGCGGCAATATGCATTGCAACATCTTTAGCTAACGCAGTTTCACCCGCTTGCAGAGAAACCAATACCGCAATTTTGTTGTTTGAGTGAGTATAGCTACCCACAACACCGTTGTCCGCCTCTACTAACTGAATACGACGCAAACCAATGTTCTCACCAATTTTTTGTACTAGTGCTTCGCGAGCCTGAGTCATTTCACCCGCCATGATAACGGCAACATCAGTTTGCTTTTCAGCAAAGGCTTTATCAACAACAGTCTTAACAAAACCTAGAAAGCTTTCGTCACGGGCAGCGAAGTCAGTTTCAGAATTCACTTCAACCAATACACCGTAGCTGCCATCTTCGGCAACGCGCGTAACAACAACGCCTTCAGCTGCCGTACGGCCAGCTTTTTTAGCGGCTTTCATGCCACTGTTTTTACGCATCTCTTCAATCGCTTTTTCGATGTCGCCATCAGCCTCTTGAAGCGCTTTTTTACATTCCATCATGCCGAGCTGAGTACGCTCTCGCAGTTCTTTTACCATTGCAGCAGAAATTGCAGCCATTGAGATATCCTCCAATGCGATAATCAACTGAGTTAATTATCGATAATTTTCAACTATTTAAAGCTCAACTATATGAGTTCAAACGTCAGCTTCAAAAAAGGGGGCATAGCCCCCTTTTATTACCGGGAAACCGCTACTTATTCAGCAGCAGGTTTCTCTTCAGCTGGAGCTGGAGCCGGTACTGGAGCCGCAGCAGCAGCCTCTTCTACGAATTCATTCTTCTTAGAAACAGCGCCGTCATCAGCACGGCCAGCAATAACTGCATCAGCAATGGCTGCAGTGAAAAGCTTGATAGCACGGATAGCATCGTCGTTACCGGGAATAACGTAATCAACACCATCTGGGTTGCCGTTAGTATCAACAATACCGATAACCGGTATGCCTAGATTGTTAGCTTCTTGAATAGCGATACGCTCGTGATCAACGTCAACAACGAACAAAGCGTCAGGTAAACCGCCCATATCTTTAATACCGCCAATAGAACGCTCTAGCTTCTCCATGCTGCGAGTACGCATCAAAGCTTCTTTCTTTGTTAATGCTTCAAAAGTACCGTCTTTAGCTTGTGCTTCAAGATCGCGATAGCGCTTGATAGAACCACGGATAGTTTTGTAGTTCGTTAACATACCACCTAACCAGCGGTGGCTAACGTATGGCTGGCTTGCACGCTCAGCTTCTTCTTTGATGATTTTACCCGCAGCGCGTTTAGTACCAACAAAAAGGATTTTGTTGCGGCTGTTAGCGAGGCGCTGGATAAAGGCAAGAGCTTCATTAAACGCTGGAACAGTGTGCTCCAAGTTAATGATATGAATTTTGTTGCGAGAACCAAAAATGTACTCAGACATTTTAGGGTTCCAGTAGCGAGTTTGGTGGCCAAAATGCACACCAGCTTGCAGCATTTCGCGCATGCTTACTTGAGTAGTCATATAATACCTTTCAATTTGTTAGGGTTAGGCCTCCATACACCCCATTATTCAACCTCTTCGGCTCGAGAACCTACAAAGCACCCAGAATAACGTGACGGTATATGTGCGGATTTAGTGCTCAAATTATCAGCGCCTTAACCCCTAAAGATTTCGACCCTGTATTTGAGTGCGCGCTTTATACCATAAGACCCCCTCGACTTAAAGATAATTGACCGATTTTGGTCATATTTATCAGCTACTCACCCCAGCCCACCCTCATTGTAAGATAGATAATTTAGCCAAGGCCGCAAAGCATGGTTTACAATACCGCAGCATCGCAGTCAGCCAGAGTAATTGCCTGGCCAAAAAACCAAATAAACTTATTATAAATCAGATAGTTATATGACCGTTACGATCAAAACAGCAGACGAAATTGTAAAAATGCGAGTGGCTGGCCGCCTAGCAGGCGAAGTTCTAGACATGATTACCCCACATGTCGCTCCCGGCATCACCACGGATGAGCTAGATCGTATCTGCCACGACTATATCGTCAATACTCAAAAGGCCATTCCAGCGCCCTTAAACTATCACGGGTTCCCTAAGTCCA
>JBNMPS010000104.1:0-10325 GCA_051277005.1 Pseudohongiellaceae bacterium | reverse complement strand
TTTTGGCTAGGGCGACTAATACTGGGTAATTCTGGCAGATGTTTGTTGGCTAACACGTAGTACCCAGACTTGGGGCGCACTTCAACAATATTCCGCTCTTCCAATAGGCGATACGCTTCTTGCACCGTAGAAATACTGACTCGCCGGTCTTCGCTCATTTTTCTAATCGACGGCAACTTATCACCCGATTGAAAATATCCCTGCTCGACTTGAGTGGTGATTTCTAGGGCGAGCTCCTCATATAACGTCATGGTGAAACGACCTTAGGCATATACAGTTGTGCATCTGTGTTTGTAGCACAGTACAGAAAGGGGCCACTATAACATGACAGCACAAAGAATCTAAATCTGTACTGCTATTTATTTTTTGATTGTGAGTCTGTATCGCTATCAGTTTGGTCTCTAAACTACATCTCCGCTACAGGTTAGCTAAATACTAAGACAGTAAAGAGGAGATGTAACGATGAAATATGGGGTGCCGATGGTCGGCTTAGCGTTGGGTGTAAGTTTATCGCTATCATCTTCAGCTGCGATTATTAACCAGGACGAATGGGGAAAAGCCGACTTTTATGGCAGTTTGCGCATTCTACTGACGAATGAAAAACAGCGCGGGCTAGATGTGGAAGATGGCGTGTCCCGCATTGGGGTTAAAGGGCATGTGAATTGGACGGATGCTTGGCAGGCCACCTATCGCCTGGAGGGGCGTGTGAACCTAGACGAAGGCGAGATATTGGCCGACGATAGCGGTTTTCATCGAAGAATTACCTATATAGGGCTAAAAAGCCCAAGCTTTGGAGAGTTCCGGGCAGGTAAACAGCTTGCGCCGCACTATATGTATACCCTATCGGCTATTGATACGACCTTTCATAACCCGCGGCACTACAATATGCGCCAGCACGGTAACGAGGGTGCCTCGGTGCGTAATGCCAACTCACTCTCCTACTGGTCGCCATTGATGCACGGTGTTCAAATCAGCATGCTGGCCGAAGCCGATAATGCCGATACTGAGTCTAACGGAATCGATAACTTCAATATCGCTGGCCGATATACCGTTAAGAACTGGCAGTTTGGATTATCCTTGCTTGATCAGCGTTCAGATCTCAATGTAGCTACCGGCCTGGCCGATAAAACTGAGGACGTTAAAACCCTTGCCGCACTGATACAATTTAAAAACGCTAGGCACAAGGCGGTGATTCGCTACCAAGGAGAAAACTGGGCAAGCAGCGAGGACTTTAAAACGATGGGGGCCTATTATGGTTATAGCGTTTCACCGGGGCTGGTCTTACAGGCGCGAAGTTATTGGCTAGAGCGTGGCAATATTAATGGCCAGCAAATAATGGTGGGGGCGATAAAAAAATTCGCTACACGGGGCGAGCTTTTTATCGACATAACGCTTTACGATAAAGGCGGTGCCTACTTGAAAGGTGGCGGTCGCAATGACGACCTGACATTGGGTTATAAAGTTAATTTTTGATTTAGGGCCGCTGTTCGGTTAGGTTTTTATTCCATCATTCAGCCCCTAAATCTAAACTCCTACGGTTATAGAAATTTTCGTGCAGCTAGTACGTTTTTTCTTTACTGGCGGCGATTTTAAGACGACTGCAGCTCTTTAATAAAACTGTCAGATTCTTGTATGGCCTTTTCCATGTTGCTGATCAGCGAGGATACTTGCTGATTAACATTGGATAGCTCACCCTTTAATGAGCTAATAGCTCTGGCATTAAGGTTGTGCTTAAGAAACAGTGTATTGTCTTTTAAGGTAACTAACACGGGCTCTATAGAACTCTCTGCTTTGCGCATGGCGTGTAATAAGCGGCTGTAGCGCGTTTTGGTATCGCGTAATTGTTGTTGGCTAAGGCGCTTAAATTTTTGATTGCTGTATTCGTCAATCTCGTCTTCCCATTCATCGAAGAGTGCATTGGCAACCGAATCAACTTTGCCGATGCGGTTGGTTATATTATCTGCCGCGGTAACACTGTCTTGGTAGCTATCGTTGAGGCGGTTATACCTCTCTTCTAGTTTGCCTCCGTCAAAGTTAACCACTTCTCTGAATTGCTCCAAAGTCGTTTTAAATTGCTCTTGGCCTTCTTGCTGGGCTTCTTGAGCTGCCTCGATTCTATCAACGAGAATGTCGCGTTTATGAAATCAAACCTGCTCCATGGCATTGAAGTAGGTTGTTTCACAGGCGGTGAGTAAGGAAAAGCTTAGTAATAATATTTTAATAGGCATGGGCTTATTCTTTATTTTTCTTAATGGCGTTGACGATTTTTTGGGTTTGTTTGTCATTAAGGTGGCTGTGAACCACAAACAAGGCATGAACTACCCCAGGTATCCAAAAGCAGAGTGTTAGAACGATGTTGAGTATGCCGATAATGGGCTTACCACATAAAAATACGGCCACAGGCGGTAGTAGAATGGCGCATAAAAAGTCCTTTATTATTGTTATTGATATTAGAGGGCGACAGTACTCTAGATGTAAATGCTATTCAAATTCGTGAGTGTTTTTTGTACCGATTTCATATTCACCTTATCGAGTAGTGAGTGGTGTTATTTTATTGATACCCGTTTTGATTAGGTGCAAATAATGTCGTCACCTACTTCGACCCTGTCAAAACGAGCATGGGCATTGCCCGTCTATTAGTTGGCCGGTTGTGGGGTGGCTAAAGCTAAGGGTGTTGGCGTGCAGTAGTAATCTGGGCGACATAACGTTGGCTTGTTCGTGGGCGTAGAAATCACAGCCCAGAATGGGGTGGCCAATTTCTGCTAGGTGTATGCGAAGCTGGTGGGATCGCCCGGTAATGGGCGTCAGTAATAATCGGCTAGTTTGCTGGCTGCTATTTCGAGAGAGTACTTGAAAATGGGTTAGCGCAGGCTTGCCTTCTTCGTGGTCAACTTTTTGCAAAGGGCGGTTTGGCCAATCGGTAATAATGGGCAGCTCGATACTACCTTGGTCGTTTTCAACTACCCCGTAAACCTCGGCGATATAGGTTTTTTTGGTTTGTCGCCGCTCAAATTGCCTGCCGATTTGTCGGTGGCTGCTGGCATTGAGCGCCAACACCATAATACCTGAGGTATCCATATCTAAGCGGTGAATAATACGAGCATCTGGGTGGATCTGTTGAATGCGGCTAATTAAACAGTCTTGATTTTTGGGATGTTTACCGGGGACTGATAGCAAACCAGAGGGTTTGCTCACTAAAAGTAATTCATTGTCTTGCCAAAGGATATTGGGCTGCTCTGCACAGTAAGGCGCAATGAATGCTGCTTTTGGGGTAGTGGTGGGCATAGATAAATCGTGTACAGGGTATGGATGAACGTTAATTTTATCACGAACCGACGGCGAGTTAGCCTAGTTGATTCATTAACCGGCCGGCAATTAAGCCAAAGAAGAATCGTTGATTGAGACTAGAGCGGGTGTATTGATAATACCAGCCGAGATGTTCGTTGCATTCGGTACACATTGCTAGTTGCCATTGGTAGCCAGCAAACCAAGAATACTCTTCTGTCGGAGGCCCTGTAATGTTGCAGCCGTGAGCATTACTAAAGCAGCGCAGGTGGTATGTTGCGCCTGCAGGGTTGGTGAAGCAATGGTGGTCATTATGAGCAATCGTGGCTTGTTCCTTTTTGCTCGTGATAGGGCTGTGACAACTTCGACAAAAAACCAACGGCCCAGCATCTTCATCTAAAGATTCTAGCCATTGTTTAATAACAGTTTCATGGGTGATATCCATTATAACATTATAACTTAGTCTTTAGTTTTTGTGAGATACACATAAAAAGAAAAGAAAGAAAATGATTTGTTCGGGCCTAGTGTCGATGAAACGAAGCCCAAAAAAGCCAATAAAGATGAAGTGATATTAAAGAATTAATAAAAAACAAGGCAGCTTTTGCTGCCTTGTTTTTACCCGTTATCTCATCGGTTATGGAATAATGGGTAGGGTTAAACTGGGTGATAAACGACTCATTTGTCTATACAGAGAAGGAGCAGAAGTTAGCATTAACCTAGAATTATTTTCTAGGCTCTCTCATCGTCACAAACTCTTCTGCGGCCGTAGGGTGTATTCCAATAGTACTATCAAATTGTGCTTTGGTTGCGCCGGCTTTCATCGCGATGGCTATGCCCTGGATAATTTCCCCCGCTTCATCACCTACCATATGTACACCAACGACTTTATCGCTGGCCTTATCAACGATTAGCTTCATATAGGTACGCTCTTGGCGGCCGCCAATAGTGTGCTTCATAGCACGAAAGTTAGAGTCATAAACGTCGATGTCACCGTATTTTTCTTGCGCTTGTTGCTCAGATAAACCACAGGTGCCAATGGTAGGTTGGCAGAAAACGGCGGTAGCAATATTGTCGTAATCTACCGAGCTTGGCTCGTTGTTATAAAGCGTTTTTGCCAGAGCCATGCCTTCGGCGAGTGCTACCGGGGTTAATTCCATGCCGCCGGTTACATCGCCCAAGGCATAAATATTGGTTTCGCTGGTTTGAAATTGATCGTTCACTTTAATCGTGCCGTTATCATTAAGTTCAACATTAACGTGTTCAAGACCTAGGTCTTGCAGATGGGGCTTGCGACCGGTGGCATAGAGAATAGCATCACAAGAGATACTACTGCCGTCGTCCAGTATGGCGAGCAATGAGCCATCGCTTTGTTTTTCAATCGCACTGATATTACTATTAAATTTAAGCTCAACCCCTGACTTAGCAATTTCATCCGCGGCAAACTGGCGAACGTCTTCATCAAAACTTCTTAAAAATAAGGGGCCGCGGTAGAGTTGAGTGGTTTGTGCGCCAAGGCCATTAAATATGCAGGCAAATTCAACGGCGATATAGCCGCCACCCACAACAATGACACGTTGGGGGAACGTTTCTAAATCAAAAATCTCATTAGAGCTAACCGCATGCTCTTTGCCGGGAATATTGGGGATGTATGGCCAGCCGCCGGTGGCGATAATAATACGCTCGGCAGTGTATTGCTGGTCGCCAACCGCCACGGTATGTGTGTCTATAAAACGTGCCCTGCCCTTAATGACTGTGACCCCTGCATTATCTAGCATGCCATCATAAATACCATTGAGCCTGGCGATCTCATCTTTTTTGTTATCTCTTAAGGTTGTCCAATCAAAGCTTGGTGCTGTTTTGCTCCAGCCAAAGCCCTGAGAATCTTCGAAGGAATGACTGAACTGAGAGGCGTAAACATAAAGTTTTTTAGGTACGCAGCCTACATTGACGCAGGTGCCCCCCATGTAGCGATCTTCTGCAACAGCGACTTTGGCACCGTAACCGGCAGCCATTCGGCTAGCTCTTACACCGCCAGAGCCGGCACCAATCACAAACAAATCGTAGTCATAGTTGTGGGTTGAAGTTTCGGTTTGCTGTGAAGTGTTGTTAGTAGAGCTCACATTGATTCTCGCTTTTTAGTACTTTGGCTAATGATAGAGGCTGTATTGGATATGGCGGTATCTTACTAAGTTCCCCTTAACAGTGCTAAATAAACAAAACTATTGGGGTGATTAATAGTTTCAATAGTATTTAAGGATTACGTTGTGTGACTAAACTAGAGGGTTGAGGCTGTGCTCGCTGCAGTAATTACTTAATATTAGGCTAGCGTCATAGGGGGTATTGAGTGAGAATGGCACATAACTTTCCCCCTACGAGCAGTTTGTGTGATTATCGAACGATGTGACGCCTTTAGTGCTTTTATTGAGCGATTACGAGCCTTTCCTCGAGTTGTTGTGCAAGCACATGACTTCCCCGACCATGACGCCGTTTCGGCCGCCTTTGCACTCAATTATTTATTAGGCCAGTTGGGGTTAAACACCCTACTCGTCTACTGTGGCTTGATTGATAGAATTTCAATTCAACGCATGATTGACGATTTAGATATTCCCATTCACCTCGCTAGCGATTGTGAGCTACAGGTTGATGACAAAACGATTGTGGTTGATGGTTGTGGCGGCGAGAAAAATGTTACCGGTTTATTAGGTGACGAAGTGGGGGTTATCGATCACCACCACGTAAAGCCCAGCCAAGATCTATGGTTTGACGATGTGCGGTCTGAGTATGGCGCTACGGCGAGTATTTTGGTGGAGTATTTTCAGTACTTCAATATTGAAATTCCTAAGGCTGTGGCGACAGCTCTGCAGGTGGGGCTAAGCATCGATACGGCTAACCTCACCCGAGGCTTCTGCGAGGCAGATGTGGCTGCTTTTGCGGTACTGCATCAAATTGCCGATCAGTATGAGGTCAATCGCCTGTGCCGAAATTCTCTAGAGTTTCATGAGCTGCAGTATTATCAGCACATGTTAGATGACGTTAAAATTGTCAATAATGTGGCAATGGCTGAATTACCGGAATCCTGCCCTAAAAACTTACTGGGCTTGTTAGGTGACTTTTTAATTGCCGTCGATAATGTTGATGTCACCTTGTTAGCGAGCCCTAAGGCCGATGTGATTCAGTTATCTTTACGTTCAAAAACCCCCCGCGTTGACGTGGCTGAAGTGGCTAGACAGGTCTTGGCTGATGGTGATCTGGGTTTTGGCGGTGGCCATTCGCATATGGCGGGTGGTGTAGTTCATAAGCAGCAATTGCCAGACGGTAATCAAAACGCGGCTTATGTGTTTGATCTTTTTTTGGATAGAGTGCTGGTTGAAATTTAAACGATTATTAGAGTTTAAGGTTACCTTTATCAATTGCTTGCGGCCTTAAATAGATAAAAAACCGTATAAAGATATTTTTGTTCAGTTTAGGTTAAGTTTCAAAGGCGCATACTCTCAGGTAAGTTAAGAGAAACTATTTTATCCTGCAGTAACAAAACGACAGCAATAGTAAAAAAAAAAGAGAAGTAACCATGAAGTTAAAGTCTATTGTGCTAACCGCTGCTGTTGCGGTAATGGCTACCCAAGCCTTTGCTGCTCGACCTGTAAGCATTAAATATACTGAGGATATCGTCGTTGAAGGTGATCAAATATACTCACACTACGTTGTTACGTGCTCAAACGGTGATAAACAAGACATCTCTGCTTGGGATCGGCGCAAAACTTGGTGTGTCGGTAGAGGTTTAAAGGACGATTGCAGTAAAAAACAAATCAAAACAGCTAAGCAAGTTTGTCGTTAACCGAAAACTAAGCGTTTAAAAAAAACGACGTGGAATGAGTGTTGCACGTCGTTTTTTTATGCCTGCTATTCTATAGTGAGCTCCAGGCCCACTAATAATGATTAGGCTATGCGTTTACTTATAATTGAAGATGAAGAATATCTAAGGTCAGCACTGGTTGAGTCTTTAGGTAAAGAAGGTTTTGCTGTCGATAGCGCTGACAATGGCCTGGATGGTTTGCATCTAGGTTCTGTTAATCCCTACGATTTAGCGATTATTGATTTGGGGCTGCCCCAAGTCTCAGGCTTGGATGTGATTCGTCAACTCAGAGCAGGCAACTATAACTATCCTATTTTAATTTTAACGGCGCGTAGCGATTGGCAAGATAAGGTTGAAGGCCTAGAGGCTGGTGCCGATGACTATGTGGTTAAACCTTTTCATCTTGAAGAAGTGAGTGCGCGGCTCAATGCTTTACTAAGACGTAGCCGAGGTAAAGCCTGCTCGGTGCTGCAGTTTGGCGCGTTACATATCGATACCGCTGCAAAAACCGCCACCATCAATAATCAAGTCATGACGTTAACGGGTTATGAATATAATACCCTTGAGTATTTAGCGCATAGGGCGGGTGAGGTTGTCTCCAAAATTGAGTTAACTGAGCACTTATACGATCAAGACTTTGACAGAGACAGCAATGTGATTGAGGTGTTTATAGGGCGCCTGCGTAAAAAAATCGACCCTAGTAATAACCTTAAACCTATAGCGACGGTGCGAGGCCAGGGTTATCGATTCACCTTGCTAGAGGATAAGGCTGATGCCTAATTCACTCTTTGGTCGATTGATTCTGGCAAGCACTTTACTGCTAACTCTATTTTTTGGTTTTATTGCCTATTTTACCGTTGAGGTGTTTACCGATAATATCGAGGAGGCAATAAAGAAAGACCTGATACTTGAAAATAATGTACTGCGCTCAGTTGCGCGAGTCGATGAAAATGAAATTGCTATTCCAGAGAGCTTGCATGACCCCCGTTTTAACCAGCACGAATCGGGGCTTTATGGTTTTGTCAGTGACGCCTCTGGAAAGGTCTTATGGGATTCTTATTCGGCTTATTCGTTAGCGATGGATAATAAATTATTATTACCCGGTCATCTTGGGGTCGGTGAGAATCGATTTATCAATGGTGAGAAGTATTATATCTACCAGCATGCGGTTATGTGGGAGGTGATTAATGATTATCCCCAGTTAATCGTATTTTCTTTGCTGGAAGAGAAAGCCGACACACTGAAAAAAATTGCAGACTTCCGTCGTCAAATAGGTCAGTGGATGGCAATAACGGCTGTTGCACTCGTTTTAGCGATGCTGCTAATCTTGTTATGGTTAACCTTACCTTTAAGAGTTGTTGCGAAGCGGCTAAAATTGATTGAGCGTGGCGTGGCAACCAGTATCGAAGGTGATTTTCCGGTTGAGCTACGGCGCTTAACAAAAAATCTGAATCAATTAATAACAACCGAAAGAAAACAGCGTGAACGCTATCATTCGACGCTGGCAGATTTAGCCCATAGTTTAAAAACCCCCTTGGCAGTGATACAGGCAGAACTTGAGTTATACGGCAGAAAGGATGAGTCTCATGCCACTCTATTACAACAAACCAGCCGTATCGATGACATTATTAAACATCAGCTGCAACGTGCTGTAGTGTCTAGCCCTAATACCTTGACGGAATCTATTGATGTTGCCTCTTG
Organism: Pseudohongiellaceae bacterium; assembly: GCA_051277005.1. Taxonomy (GTDB): domain Bacteria; phylum Pseudomonadota; class Gammaproteobacteria; order Pseudomonadales; family Dasaniaceae; genus Dasania. The sequence goes on along the minus strand of JBNMPS010000104.1, from coordinate 1,486 downwards.
CGTTGATAAAATAAAAAATGCTTTCGAAAAAATCTATCAAGATAAAGACGTTCAGTTTGAAAGTAGCATTGATAAAAATGCCGTCTTTAAAGGTGACCAGCGCGATTTAATGGAAGTGTTAGGTAATGTCTTGGATAACGCGTTCAAGGCTTGTCGTCATCAGGTTCAGATTAAATCATACCTTAAAGATTATTACCTCTATGTTGAAATTCATGATGATGGCGAGGGCGTATCAAAAGATAATCGTAACCACATTTTAAAGCGCGGGTTGCGGGCAGACTTGAATGTCTCAGGCCAGGGCATTGGCCTCGATGTGGTTAGAGATATAGTTGGTAGCTATAAAGGTACAGTTGCAGTTGATGACTCACCTTTAGGCGGGGCGTTGTTTATTTTGAGCTTTAGAGTTTTATCGTAATTAACGTTGTAATGAGACGTTCCTCTCGTGTCCGTTATGGTAGCCGCTGCTTTGGTCTAGAGTAAGTTCAACGGTATTCCAGTTCTGCTTATCTAAATAGCCTAGTGGGGGCAATGGACACATTATGGATTTTAAAGACTACTACAAAATTTTGGGTGTCGATTCTGAGGCTGATAAAAAAGCTATAAAGACCGCCTACCGAAAGTTGGCTAGAAGGTATCACCCCGATGTGAGTGACCATCATGATGCGGAAAATCAGTTCAAGGAAGTCACTGAAGCTTATGAAGTGCTAAAAGACACCGCAAAGCGGGCGGAGTATGACGAAATACGCCAGTACGGGGATGCGGAGCAGGCGTTTAATCCGCCCCGGGCTGGCAACCATCTGGCTCGGCTGGGGGCAATGAGGGAAGCCACTACCAGGAGGATTTTTCGGACTTTTTCTCGTCCATTTTTGGGGGTGCAGGTGGCGCTAAAACCGGTGGTTTTGGTGATCGCCAGCCTTTCGGTCAGCGCGGTCAGGATATTGAAACTGAGCTGCCTATTTTTCTTGAAGATACGCTGTCTGAAGACTCTAAAACGATTTCCTACCCTATGCCCCACTATGATAATGAGGGGCGTGTTACTGCGGTGAATAAAACGCTCAATGTGAAAATACCGCGAGGCGTAGCGGACGGTGAGCGTATCCGGTTGAAAGGACAAGGGGCACAAAGTTTAGGGGAGGGGGCTAGCGGCGATTTGTATTTACGGATTCGATTGGTCCCCCATCCGCTGTTTGATGTTGAGGGGCATAACTTGATTATTACTCTCCCTATCGCGCCTTGGGAGGCGGCCCTAGGTGGCAAGGTGACTCTGCCGACCCTGTCGGGCAAGATACATTAACGATTCCTGCCAAAAGCCAGAGTGGGCAACGCTTGCGGGTAAAAGGCAGGGGGCTGGCAGGCAAGCAGTTACAGGGCGATCTCTATGCTGTGTTAAAGGTAGTGATGTCGACGTTAAGCAATGATGCTATTAAGGATCAGTGGCAGCAGTTGGCGGAACTCGCCCCCTTCGATCCCCGAGCCGAGTGGAGTG
>JBNMPS010000103.1:0-10488 GCA_051277005.1 Pseudohongiellaceae bacterium | reverse complement strand
GCCCAGCAAACCTACCGATAACACTAATATCGATATCAGCACTTCAATTAAGCCCACTCCCGCACTTGCCTTCTGCAATGTGCTCACCCTGTTTAAGGTAGTCATTTTTGAGGTGACGCTCTTATTGGCTAACACGACAAATCACCTCCTGAGTCATCTTCAAAAATACCATTGCTATCACCATCAACACCGTGCCTAAGGCTGCCCATAATTGAGATAATCAATGCCCGTGCATACAAATCATTATTGCTTCTACTGCACATTTTAAACGTCCCTTGGTTGGTATTAATTATTCCCCGGCCATTATATTGAACGCTAGTTGCTACCCCGCTCGCCCAGCTGGTACCTCCATCCTCACTCCACAACAAGGTATTGTTGGATGCCAGCGCGTCATGAATGCGGACTATTTCGTCACTACCATTAACCGTTCCACCACCATCCTCATCCACGAAGACCAACCAACCATTGGCCCATACACTACCGCAATTCGCTTGATCGTCACTAGGGCACATAACCACACGCAGGCCACGCCTTATTGCCTCAGCTCTAGCCAGCCTTAATGATGCTGAAAAATCACTCAATGATGAGGAAACACTATTTTTTTCAACCATAGATTGAAAGGATGGGGTCGCTGCGGCAACTAAAATAGCAGCAATAGCTATCGTTATAAGCAACTCAATCAGCGTAAAACCTGCGTCTTTTTGATTCATTTGATTCATACGGGGTCTCGACTAAACATAGAGTGATAATAATCATATCTCGTTTGAACACAATATACGTCAGACAAACGGACATTAAATAGAGATGAAGAGCTGGTTTATCGCTAACCCAGCAACGTCATATAGCACAAAATAGCCGTAACAAAAGCGATTAAAATAATAGGTATCGCTGCAACAGAAAGCTCAAAGCGCACCAACCGCTATAAACGATTTACCAAAAGAACCCAGAATAGGCCACAAGAAAAAATCAGAGAAAGGTACTTGCGAAGTAGCAGCGACCCTTGATAAGGGCGCCACTACAAACATAACAATATTACTTTTTGCCACGCACAAAGGCCAAAGCAGCAACGGCACAGGCCAGCAAAGCAAATGTGCCCGGCTCGGAAACCGGCACTGGCGGAGAGGCCGCCAATGCAGCATTGCTCATTAATAGAGCCGCCGACAATATTGACATTTTTACACAAACTGATTTTTTCATTCTATTATCCATTAATTATATGACATTGAATCAATAACCACGCAAATATCAAACCATATATGGTAAGACTTTGATTTTAATAGAAATAGCCTGACTATAAATCATCAAACAGTAATCACCTGTTAAATATTTCGACACAGTTCACTTCAGCTCTTTAGGTGACTAAATCGACACTAAACGCAATTCCTTGGGCAGCGAAAAGGTAATATTCTCCTCTACCCCCGGCATCTCATGGGGGCGCTCCGCGCCCATGCCGCAGAGGTGCTCAATTACCTGTTGAATCAATACATCAGGTGCTGATGCCCCCGCAGTAATGCCTATGGTGTTTTTATTAGTTAGCCAAGTGGTATCTATATCGCTGGCGGTATCAATTAAGTAAGACTCTGTACCCATACGCTGCGCCAGTTCACGCAAGCGGTTTGAGTTAGAGCTATTGGGCGATCCCACCACCAACATCAAATCACACTCGGAGGCGAGCTCTTTAACCGCATCCTGTCTATTTTGGGTGGCGTAACAGATATCGTTTTTGCGGGGGCCGGCAATTTTGGGGAATTTTTCACGCAGGGCATCAATGACTTGCGCCGTATCATCCATTGATAAGGTGGTTTGGGTGACATAAGAGAGCGTATTAGGGTTGCTAACCACTAATGCGGCTACTTGATCCACATCTTCAACTAAGTAGATTTCACCCCCCTTGGAGTGATCATACTGCCCCATGGTGCCTTCAACTTCGGGGTGACCTATATGACCGATCAAAACACATTCATGACCATCGCGAGAGAACTTCGCCACTTCCATATGTACTTTGGTTACCAGCGGACAGGTGGCATCAAACACTCTTAAACCCCGTTGTTTGGCTTCTGCTTGCACTTTGAGTGACACCCCATGGGCGCTGAATATAACAATGCTATCGTCGGGCACCTCATCAAGCTCATCAACAAAAATGGCACCGCGATTGCGCAAATCATCCACCACAAACTTATTATGCACCACCTCATGCCGTACATAGATAGGCGAGCCAAAAATCGATAAGGCACGGTTAACAATTTCAATGGCCCTATCGACCCCCGCGCAAAAACCTCTGGGGTTGGCTAATTTAATCTGTATGGGGGCAGCAGTCATAACGTTTATCTCTTAACCTATCTCTTTGAGACCTTTGCACAATAGCAACATACAGCAATACACCGTCATACCCACAGCACTCGCTTCGCTCATGGGGCAGGCCCTTCCCGAGGTGTTTTTATCGGGAGCCCAGTAATTTAGCCCCTGAAACCGTATTTCTGTCTATAGATTCCGGCTAAAAGAATGCCGGAACGAAAACTTATATCGTGCAAAGATCTCTCTTTATCAATATCTTTAACTATAATCAGGCAGCATCGACTGCAATAATCTCTACATCAAAGATGATTTTTTCACCCGCTAAGGGGTGATTAAAATCAACAATCACCACCTCTTCATCAACCGATTTAATCACCCCCGGCAACTCTGACTGGCTGGCATCGGCAAATGAAACCACTAAGCCTTCATACAGTTCCATATCGTCGGCAAAGGTATCGCGTTTAAAGCTTTGTATGTTATTGGGGTTTGGCTGGCCGAAGCCATCTTCGGGCATGACCGTAAATGTCGCTTTTTCTGCCGCCGTTAAACCGAATAGTTTTTTTTCAAAACCGGGCAACAAGCTGCCATCACCCATGGCGAATGTGGCGGCCTCTTTGTCGAAATTACTATCGATGATGTCGCCGTTTTCAAACTTCAATTCAAAATGCAGGGTTACTTTACTGTCTGGGGCAATCTGTGTGGTCATAGGTATACTTCTAATTTACTAGGATCCGGCTTACGCCGGAGTGACAAATTTAATCTTTGTGATTCTCGGGATGAAGAATCATATCTAAAATCATTAAAAAGGCACCCAGCGTAATCGCCGAGTCCGCTAGATTAAACGCGGGAAAATAGCGTTGCTGGTAGTGCACCGAGATAAAGTCAATCACGTGCCCCAGCAACACCCTATCCCATAAATTGCCAATCGCCCCGCCTAAAATAAAGACCAAGGCGATAGCTAACATTTTTTCGCTGGCTTTGAGCCGATAAATCCAAATCACCAAGGCCACGCTCACCACCAAAGAAATGGCCGCAAATAACCAACGCTGCCAACCACCGGCATCACTTAAAAAACTAAAGGCGGCACCCTGGTTGTATTGCAGCATTAAATTAAACATCGGCAATATTTTGATGGGATTACCGTATTGTAATTGTGTATCGGCCAGTACTTTAGTCCACTGGTCTAGCCCAACAATCACAAGTGCCAACAGCATATAAGCGGCAAAACGCAGAGGGTGATTCATCACTGTGACCTTAGGCATATAAACGCTGCTCACCTTCACCATCAACGTTATCAACACAGCGGCCACACAATAAGGGGTGAACCTCTGAGCTACCTACGTCTTCGCGGTGATGCCAGCAACGATCACACTTACTGTGGTCGTTAGCTTCAACTTTTACATCCAAACCTTCCACATCGGTTGCTTGCGCACCGCTAGAATCAGATAAGGGCTTGATAACCGCAGACGAGGTAATCAAGACAAAGCGCAGCTCATTCCCTAAGGCATTCAATTGCTGGGCTAAAGTACCATCACAATAAAGGGTGACATCAGCCGCCAATGAGGCGCCAATAACACCGTCTTTTCTTGCCGCCTCTAACTGTTTGTTGACAGCCGTTTTAACCGCCATGATATCGCGCCAAAAGCCCCTGCCCATTTCGGCATTATCAGACATTTTAGGCAAGTTAGTTGACCACTCACTGATAAACACAAACGCTTCCCGCTCGCCGGGGATTTGCGCCCAAAGCTCATCGGCAGTAAAACTCAAAATGGGTGCAATCCATTTCGCCAACGCCTCAATGATGGTATACATCGCAGTTTGCGCAGAGCGGCGAGCCAAGCTATCGGCTTGCGTGGTGTACTGCCTATCTTTAATCACATCCAGATAAAAACCACCCAACTCATTAACACAGAAATTATGTAGTTTTTGATAAACACCGTGAAATTGATAACTCTCGTAGGCTTCAATAATCTCTTCTTGCAAACACGCCGCTGCATCAATCACCCAGCGGTCAAGTTCTAATAATTTATCGGTCTCTAATAGATGCTCTGTAGGCTCAAAACCGTCTAAGTTAGATAATAAAAACCGAGCGGTATTACGAATACGGCGGTAAGAATCGGCGGTGCGATTGAATATTTCATCACTCACGGTCATTTCGTTACGGTAATCGGCAGAGGCCACCCACAAACGTAAGATATCAGCACCTAAGTTGTTCATCACCGATTGTGGCGCAACCACATTGCCCACCGACTTAGACATTTTTCTGCCTTGCGCATCAACGGTAAAACCGTGGGTTAATACTTGCTTGTAAGGCGCGCAACCATTCATGGCGACAGAGGTCAGCAATGAAGACTGAAACCAACCTCTATGTTGATCGGAACCTTCTAAATACAAATCGGCAGGGCTGGTTAAATTATCACGGCGCTCACAAACACTGGTGTGAGTGACACCCGAATCAAACCATACATCTAAGGTGTCGGTCACTTTTTCGTAATGGGCGGCATCATCACCCAGCAATTCGGCAGGCTCTAAATCAAACCATGCATCAATACCTTTCTCTTCAACTTTTAGAGCAACTTCTTCCACTAAGCGTTGTGAATCGGGGTGTAGCTCGGCGGTTTCTTTATGGATAAATAAGGCAATGGGCACACCCCACGTCCGCTGGCGTGAGACACACCAATCGGGGCGACTCTCTAACATAGAATCGATACGCGCCTTACCCCAGCCAGGAATCCACTCAACCGTTTCAACTTCAGACAGGGCTTTTTTCAATAAACCGTTTTGATCCATGCTCACAAACCACTGCGGTGTCGCACGGAATATAATCGGTGACTTGTGACGCCAGCAATGAGGGTAGCTGTGTTCAATAGCAACGTAGTGCAACAACGCCTGATTTTCGCGCAGGGTTTCAATCACAGTGTCGTTAGCTTTTAACACGTGCTGACCGGCAAACAACTCTGTTTCTGGCAAATATACGCCGTTAGAACCCACCGGGTTGTACACGTCAATACCGTAGTGCTGGCAAACATTAAAATCGTCTACACCGTGACCAGGGGCGGTATGCACGGCACCCGTACCGGCATCAGTGGTAACATGTTCACCTAAAAGTAACGGTAGTTGCTTGTCGTAAAACGGATGTTTTAATAATTGATTTTCTAGCGCCTGGCCTTTACAACGGCCAGTAATAGCAAAGTCTGCTACCCCGTAACGCTGCATCACTTGCTCGTGGAGTGCTTCAGCCATTAACATCTGACGTTTAACCCCCTCTAACTCAAAGGCCACTAACACATACTCTAAGTCGGCATGCACACTCACCGCCAATGATGCTGGCAACGTCCAAGGGGTGGTGGTCCAGATGGCAACCGCGACAGAACCTTCTACATCAGCCTTAATGCCACAGCTATTCAAAAACGCTAAACGCTCAATAACTTCATAGGCCACATCAATGGCCGGTGATTGCTTATCTTTATATTCCACCTCAGCTTCAGCCAACGCTGAGCCACAATCCATACACCAATGCACCGGCTTAAAGCCTTTTTGCAAATGACCATTGGCGGCAATTTTACCTAACGAGCGAATAATGTCGGCTTCGTTAGTAAAGTTCATAGTGAGATAGGGATTATCCCACTCGCCCAATATTCCTAAGCGGATAAAGTCTTTTTTCTGGCCTTCAACCTGCTTACCGGCATATTCACGGCATTTTTTGCGGAACGTTGCCGCGTCAACTTTAACACCCGCCTTACCGACTTTTTTCTCAACGTTAAGCTCTATAGGCAAGCCGTGACAATCCCAGCCGGGCACATAGGGGGCATCAAAACCACTGATGGTTTTAGATTTAACAATAATGTCTTTTAATATTTTGTTAACGGCGTGACCAATATGAATATTGCCGTTGGCATAGGGAGGGCCATCGTGCAAAATAAATTGAGGGCGACCTGCTCTCGCATCACGAATAACTTGATAGAGGTTTTTCTCCTGCCAAGCTTTGAGCATGTGTGGCTCACGTTGCGCCAAGTTCGCCTTCATTGCGAATTTTGTTTTTGGAAGGTTTAAAGTTTGTTTATAATCGCTCATGGCGTATGGGTCACTCGATCTCAATCAAAATAAATTAATAACAAAAGCTACTGTGCAGTAAAATAAGCTTTAGCTGCCACAATATCTTTTTGAATATGTTCTTTTAACTCTTCTAAAGAAGAGAACTTTTTCTCATCACGAATTTTATGACGAAAAATAACGCTAATGTTTTGGCCGTATATGTCTTCATTAAAATCTAAGATATACACCTCTAAAATAGCCTTAACTAAATCACCTACCGTTGGCCTAAGCCCAACATTGGCAACGCCATTCACTACGCGACCATCGGCTAAGGCAACTCGCACTGCATACACGCCGGTGATAGCCGTTTGCAAACGACGCAGCTGCACATTGGCCGTGGGGCTGCCCAATGTACGGCCCAATTGCTGGCCCACCATAACTCGCCCCGATATAGCATAAGGCGAGCCTAATAATTGCTCGGCCAATGCAAAATCAGACGCCTGCAAGGCACTGCGAATTCGGGTGCTGCTGACACGATCATCCGCTGCAATTAAAGTTTGAGTATCGCTAACCTCAAAACCCTCTTTTGCACCCATGCGCTGTAATAACCCAAAATCACCTTTGCGATTATGACCAAAACGTAGGTCATCACCCACCACAATATATTTAGCCGCCAAGCCATCAATAAAGACTTGCTGGACAAAGTCTTCAGCCTCCATATCTCTGCAGGAAGCATCAAAACGAATACGTAATACCCTATCAATACCCAAGGCTTTGAGCGCTAAAAACTTTTCTCGAAAGCTCATTAACCTTGGCGGCGCCTGCATAGGCGCAAAAAACTCTCTGGGCAGAGGTTCAAATAACACCACCGTGGTGGGCAAACCTAATGACTCACCCTTTTCTCTCAAGGCCGCTAATACCGCCTGATGGCCTCGATGAACGCCATCAAAAGCCCCTATAGTCGCAACACAGCCCTGATGTTGAGGCCGCAAATTGTGTATGCCGCGAATTAGCTCCATAAGTGTTTTAACGTGCTCTTTAATTGGCCAAAATAAACGGCAGATTATATAGCAGGCGCCGCCTTGCGCCTAGGGCACCTCTGAATAATGTCGTATGATCTTGCAGCCATTACTCAGAGGTACCCCTGACAGGCCACAGCAGGGAATCACAGATTTAACTGGCATGTAACTAGTCAGCACTATCCGTAACTGTTCAGATTGCAGTCAAAGTTGTGCTGGGCAAGGCGAAAAATGTGAGTTTACAGGTGTAAATGATCATTGTTTAACGCGGTTCAGCGCGATTTTGGCTGTAAGCTGAGGAGTTACACCGGTATTTGCCTTAAAATGATGAGGCCTGGCACCCAGGATAGCCAAAGCAACAAAATAGCTCGCTGCTCCCGCCGCGCAAAGGGGTAAAATATTGAGCGCACGATGCCAGCCATCCCACTGCACCCACTGACCCACTGCCGGTAGTAAATACACCAACAAACAGCCCATCACCCCGGCGGATAACACAATGCGCAGCACCCCTAGCCATAATCCTGGCAGCGGCTGATACACCTCCGCTTTACGAAGCCCTCGGTATAGCAGAACCACGTTTAAAACAGCCGCTAGCGCCGTGGCCAAGGCCAAGCCCACATGGCCAATTTGCCAGTAATAATGCAGCGGCACGACAAATATCACATTCAAAATCATATTGGCTAACATGGCTTTAATGCCTATGGCCACAGGGGTTCTGGTATCTTGACGGGAGAAATAACCCGGCGCCAAGACCTTAATCAACATAAAAGCCAGCAAACCCAAGCTGTAAGCCTGCAAACTGTATGAGGCCATCGTAATATCTTGCGGCGTCATGGCTCCCCGCTGAAATAAGGTGATTAAAATAGGCTCCGCTAAAATCATCAGCGCCACCGCCGCAGGCACTGCAATCAACATCACAATACGGATTGCCCAATCCATGGTGGCGGAAAATTCTGTCGCAGAGCTATTGGCTTGATGCCGAGACAAACTAGGCAAAATCACCGTGCTGATCGCAATGGCAAACACCCCCAGCGGCAGCTCCACTAAGCGATCCGAATAATAGAGCCACGACACGCTGCCATCCGGCAAAAAAGAAGCCAGCACCGTATCGAGTAACAAATTAATTTGGCTCACCGACACCCCAAATATCGCCGGCCCCATTAACAATAATATGCGTTTAACACCCTCATGCTGTAAATCCCAGTGAGGCCTTGGGGTTAACTTAAGCGCATGCAAAAAAGGTATTTGAAAGACAAATTGAATCACCCCGGCCAGCAGCACTCCCCACGCTAGCGCAAAAGCAGGCTCATCAAAATAAGGTGCCGCCAGTAAAGCGGAACCTATCAAACTCACATTGAGTAACACGGGGGTAAAAGCCGGCACGGCAAACCGGCCATAACTATTCAACACGGCACCCGCAAAGCCGGTTAATGAGATGAGAAAAAGATAGGGAAAGGTGATGCGAATCATGTCTGTGGCAAGCAGATACTTCTCTTCTACATTCATATACCAACCGGGCGCAAAAACCGCACCCAGCACAGGTGCCGCCATGACCCCCAGCACCGTCACCAATAACAATATCCCACCCAACGCACCGGCCACTCTATCTAATAAGGCGCGCACCTCTTCATAGGATTTTTGTGTGCGGTATTCTGATAGCACCGGTACAAAGGCTTGCGAAAAGGCCCCTTCGGCAAATAGGCGGCGCATAAAATTGGGAATTTTAAAGGCAACAAAGAAAACATCAGCAGCAGCACTGGCACCAATAAAGTTGGCCATGACGATATCCCGCGTCAAACCCAGCACCCGCGACAACATCGTCATACAGGCCACAACGGCACTGGACTTTAGCAAACTCTCTTTCTTGGCTATTGGCTTGCCTGAATCAGACAAAGAACCCCCCTAAAAGTAACCGTTATCGCTTATTATGATAATGCCCGCCATTGTAGGGAGTTTGATTACACAGTAAAAGCCAAATTCCTTTTCCCTGCCTATACGGTGTAACAGAATTGACAAAAGAATGTACTGTAAAACGGATGGCTAGATGCTAGATGCTAGATGCTAGATGCTAGATGCTAGATGCTAGATGCTAGATGCTAGATGCTAGATGCTAGATGCTAGATGCTAGATGCTAGATGCTAGATGCTAGATGCTAATAGTATGTGGCCATACCCTATAAGCAACACGGTTAAGCCAGATTTAATACCATGAACGTATTGACGAGGGCGCGCACATTTTTTGTGCCTACGATATGTTTCGGCGATCAAGATAAATAGCAAAAGACCTTGGCGCTTAGGCCTCGAACAGTTTAACGACGAGCTTAAAATGCATTAAGTCGATGACAAAACACCTCTAAACATCAATTCTTAAACAATAACATCCGTTTCAGCACATTATCTTTGCGAACAACATGGTGATATATCACCGCCATGACATGCAAGGCAATTAAGACATAGCCTATTTTACCCACTAGCTTGTGAAACGCTTCGATATCGTGCGCTAAAATATCATTGACGCTAATTAAAGCGGGCAGGCCAAAGGGAATCTCCTTCCCCTCGGCACTGAGTATTAGCCAGCCGGCGATAGGCATTACCAGCATCACGGCATATAACAATAGATGAGCCAACTTTGATAAAAATACCTGCCAACGAGGCAAGGCAGGCACAACACTAGAATTGGGCTGCCGCAAACGTGTCAATATGCGCACCACAACCCATACCCATACCCATACCCATACATTTAAGCCCAGCATAAAGTGCCAAAGCTTAAACGCATTGCGTATATCCGTGCCTTTATCAAAAAACACCCGCATCTCTATACTGGCATACACCGCCACCAGCAATAAAAACATACCCCAATGTAAATAACGAAGTACCGGGCTGTATGACGTAACACGATTCATTGATTTCACCACCTACCAATTTATAAGGATTCAAACTAGGAAATCATCAATCATCACACGATTTTATTAAGAGTAACTTAAGGGTAGGATTTTAGCGTTCAATGAGTTTGGCCACTAAGGGCATATAACGTGGGGCAGTGGATCGCAACTGGCTTTCAAATAAAACCACCTCTTCCATGCTGGTAGTTAAATCACTGAGCACTGATTGAAACTTTTTAGCCTGTTGCTGCCGCCCCG
>JBNMPS010000102.1:0-10535 GCA_051277005.1 Pseudohongiellaceae bacterium | reverse complement strand
GTCTTTAAAAGCGCGCATCTATTGACCCGCATAGAAGAGACACAATTATCCATCAGCAAAAAAGGCAAAATGAGCTTACATAGCCGTAAGCTAAATCTAGAGAGTCGTAAACTGAATAACAGCGACAATATTTCAAGCGGGCACGACCGTGAAAAAAAACGCTACGTAGATATAAGCCGCCCTTTTCTCACCGCGCTTGGCGTGACTGACCAGCAGCAGCAGTTAATTCCATCGATGTCGCGAAAATGGAAACAGATCAATAAATTTGTAGAGATATTAAGCCAAGCTTTAGAGCAGTCATCGCTGACCAAAGACCAAGCCATGCAGGTCGTAGATTTTGGGTCCGGCAAGGGCTATTTAACCTTTGCTCTGCATGATTATTTACGCAGCGAAACATCTAACCGCGCTAAAGTTACCGGCGTAGAGTTACGGCCGGCATTGGCAGAGTTATGTAATACAACCGCCGCTAAACTAGAACACAGCGGACTCAACTTCGTCTGTGGTGATGTTAAAACCCACGCCCCTACGCATACCGATATCATGATAGCCTTACACGCTTGCGATGTCGCCACTGATTATGCGATTCACTATGGTATCCGTAGCCAAGCATCCATCATTATGTGCTCACCCTGTTGCCACCAGCAAATTCGTCCACAAATGCACAGCCCCACCACGCTCAAACCAATGTTGCAATACGGCATACATTTAGGCCAGCATGCAGAGATGGTTACCGACTCATTACGTGCATTATTATTAGAGGCCAACGGCTACACAACCAAGGTGTTTGAATTCGTCAGTTTAGAACATACCAATAAAAACAAAATGATTTTAGCGATCAAGAAAACAGGCCTACATAATAACGATGAACTGATACAGCAAATTTCGTCTATCAAAGAATTTTACGGTATTACTGAGCATTGCTTAGAACGTTTATTGGCCGAATCAGATTACGTATTATAAAATAGTAAATTTTAGCTTAGCACTCACTTTTTTCTCACCCATTAAAAATATGGTATAAGACATGTTACGACTATTCGCCTATTTCAGTATCATTATTCTCGCCGGTTGTGGCACCACAGCAGAAATCACCACCGCATGGGTAGAGCCCAACCTACAAAAAAAAGAGTTAAAAGGTGTACTGGTAATTGCGGTGACCGACAAGCAAACGGCGCGTGTAAATTTTGAAGACGCTTATACCAAGGCACTTAATAAGAAGGGCGCTACGGCTATAGCCAGTCATACATTGGTGCCCGGTAAAGCGACTAAAGAGGCCGTTATTGCCGCCGCTAAAAAGGCAGGGCTTGATACCCTTTTAGTATCTCATTATGTCGGCCGAGTAGAAGAGCCTGTGTATTATCAGGGCACAACATACTATGGCATAGTGCCAGCTTATGGCGGAGGTTATCACAATCAGTTCGACCGCTATTATGGCCAAGTGGTTAAAATAGGCTCGTCCCCTGATATTTGGAGGACTAATAACTATGTGTTGCTGGTATCAGACCTCTATGAAACGGCGACTGAGAAACCGATCTGGCAAGCCGGTTCTCGGTCGATCGATCCGGATAATAGAAAAGAGTTACGCAATGCATTTATTGACGCTTTTGTCGATCAAATGGCTGAGCAAGGCTTACTTAATTAACGGCGGGCATAGTTTGACGTATAGCCGCCAATGCCGGCAGCTCATAGATCGGCCAATAGCCGTTAATTATCGAACCATTGTGCATCATTGATACGAAAGTTAACTAACGCATAAATTTACACCAAATGCTTAAGCATAAAAGGAAAATACGATGATTGGATATACCACAATAGGTACTAAAGATATGGATCGCTCACTGGCCTTTTACGATGCTTTATTGGCTGAGATCGGCGGTAAACAACTGATGGAGTTAGATCGCATCAAGTTTTATGGTGATGGTGGCGATGGTGCAATGCTAGCGATTTGCTCACCTTTTGATGGCGACGAACAAGCCTGCGGTAACGGTAATATGGTTGCCATCCCAGGCGGTTCTCCAGAAGGCGCGGATAAGCTCTATGCAAAAGCGATGGCGTTAGGCGCTACTGACGATGGCGAACCCGGTCAGCGCATGCCATTTTTCTATGGCGCATATGTCCGAGATCCTGACGGCAATAAACTCTGCTTCTTTCATATGACGGCTTAATTTACATAGGCACGTTGTTATAAAGTATCGATCTGCCCCACAGGATAACGCCAGACCCCTGTAGGGTGGAATGTTATACCGCCAACGCCCATAACGAAATGCAGAAATAATTACATACTCTCTACTGTACCTACAGCCTCGGATCTATCCAACAGCTTTACCGAAGTAAATAATTTTGAAGCAGCCGTATGTTCAGTCAACGCATCCGCCGCCAATATAATAGCTGCAGATGTCCACGTAGGTTTTTCATCAGGCCACAGCACATCTTGTACAAATTGATAACCGGTCCAATAAGAACCATCGCCTAACCGCCATTGATGCAACCAGCTGTATAACTTTACCGCACGGCCATGATCACCCGCTGCCAGTAAAGCGAGTGTTAACTCGCAGGATTCAGCTACCGTAACCCAAGGCTCATCGGCAACACAGCGACACCCTAATTCTGGCTCTACAAATTCATGCCAACGCTGCTTAATTCGCTCTTGCGCTTCGGTCTGTGTATAAACACCGGCCATGATCGGATAAAACCAATCCATTGAATAACGAGATTTACTTTCCCATGTTCGATCAAAGCGTTGCGGCTTATAACGCAAAGCCTCACCCAGTATCTGCCTAGCCGCTAACCATTGCTTATTATCTTCCGCTAACATGGAGGCAATATTACAGGCACACTCCAAACTTTTATAAATAGACGAACATCCAGTAATCAAGGCATCCTGCAATGGCTTCCCATGAGCATCCACTGCCCACTGTATCTCGCCATGCTCGGACTGCAATGCCAATACAAAGTTAATGGCTTTTTCTACCGTCGGCCATAGCCTCCGTAAAAACAACTTATCTTCAGTAATTAAATAATAATGCCATACACCAGTGGCGATATAAGCAACAAAGTTAGACTCGCGGCGCTCGCCATTATCAACCTCTCCGGCTTTATACGACGCCCACCAACTGCCATCTTCTAACTGAAAATCTGCCAGCCATTGATAGGCTTTTTCGGCAGACTTATACTCACCAGCAATCGATAAAGCCATCGCCGCTTCCGTGTGGTCCCAGGGGTCCGCATGTCCACCTTCAAACCATGGGATCGACCCATCATCTAATTGGCAATCTAAAATAAATTGCACAGTCGATTGAAAATATTCGGCGGGGAATAAACCTTTTGATAAAAATAAGCCGCTCATTTTGCTGGTACATTTACTGAAGGTTTGCGAAAGTACATCACCACACTTTTACCCATAATAGGGTTTAGTATTCGTTCTAAAATATGAGTAAAGGCGGGCTTGGCCATTAAGTCCCATACCAAAAAACGGTGATATTGTTTAATCAGCCAATTATCGTTCTGGCTATTCCAAAACACACACTTAAGCCACCAAAATGGCGAATGCAATGCATGGGCCCAATGACGATGAAAACGGCTGAAGCCTAGACTTTCTATTTGTTGTTTCAAATCACCGGCATCAAAGATACGGATATGACCACCTTCGACCTGATGGTAAGCTTCGCTAAAAAACCAGCAAATTTTCTCTGGCCACTGGCGCGGCACACTGGCACAGAATAAACCGCCTGGTTTTAGCACCCGTTCAACTTCTGATAGCATGCCTTGATAGTCAGGGATATGTTCTAACACTTCTGAACAAATAATTTTATCAAAACTATTATCGGCAAAAGGTAACAGCAAGCCATTAGCGACTGAAAGGGCAAAGTATTTTTTTTTATTCTCGGGTTGCTCAAAATCACTGAAGCGTTGCTTAGCGATGTTTAAATCCCGCAGCGAAAGGTCGACGCCGATAGCAGTCACATCTTGCTTGAGATAAGCAGAAATAACATGGCGACCTTCCCCGCAACCTAGATCAAGGATCCGCTCACCGGGTGATAAAGGTAAATATTTAAAATCCACCGTCAGCATTAAGCGTCATCCTGCCCAGCTAATACGCGATAGTAATAATTTGTCATTTGATTAGCGGCACGCGTCCAACAAAATAGCTGCTCTATACGTTGCCGACCGGCCAAGCCCAATTGTTGCCGCCGCTCACCATCATCTAATAGATCTGATATAGCGCGCGCTAAAGACTCACTATCTTTAACTGGCACTTGTATACCTGCATCGCCCACTACTTCCGGCAAAGCACCACCGTTAGTCGATACAACAGGCACGCCACAAGCCATTGCCTCTCCTGCCGGCAAGCCAAACCCTTCATAAACAGAGGGCACCACCGCAACTTGCGCCTCGGCATAAAATTGTACTAACTGCTCAGTGCTGATACCGCTGACAAAACGAATATGATTCGCGATACCCAACTGCTCAATCAACTGTTCAGTCTCACCACCTGCGCGCGGCTTACCCACTAGCAGCAGTTCTAAGTTTGGATAATGCTGCACCAACTCCGCCACAGCATGTAACAAATAACTCAAGCCTTTCAATGGAGAATCAGCAGAAGTGGTTGCCATAATCCGAAACGGAACACGAGCTACATTGGGCAAAGGCTGAAATTCATCGGTATCAATACCGTTATATACGAGGCTAATACCCACCGGCTGAATACCAAAGGCAACTGCGATATCTTGCTGCGATCGCTCAGACACCGTCACCACATGATTTAATTGCTGAGTTACTTTGGCCTGCATTTTTAAAAAAGAATGCCAACGGCGAATAAAAAAGCGTTCTGTTCGAGTATCCGCATCGTTGAGGGCTATATTCAAGTCGCTGGTAATAGGGTGGTGGATGGTTGTTACCAGCGAAAAGTTATTGCGTTGTAGCTTCAACATACTCCAACTGAGAGATTGATTATCATGGATAATATCATAGTGTCGACCCTGTTTTTTAAGGTATTTATAAACCCGGCGGCCAAAACAATGAGGCTCCGAAAAAGCCCCCGTCAACTTGCCTGTCCATTCGATAATATTAGTCAGCGAGGTTAGATGATGGGGACGCAAGGACCGCAAACCCGTCTCAAACAAGTTCATCCCCGGCATTTTAATTAGCCGCACCCGCGCATCTAATAGCGGATAAGGCTGCCCTGAAATCACATCCACCTGATGACCGGCCTCAACTAAAGCCTTACTCAGGTATTTAATATAAATGCCCTGACCTCCGCTGTAAGGGGCACTGCGATAACCCAATAGGCAAATCTTAAGCGGCCGCTGCTGGCATGCAGCAGGGTCGACAATAGCCAAAGGCACAGTCTTAGCCGCCATCACAGCGGGAGCAGTAGCATGTTCAACTTTCATAGGCGCAACAGATGGGTGGACCGCAGTACTCATCCAACTGTCTGTTATTATTTACAGGATGGAAGGACAAAATACCCAGTCAACACTGGTTATAGTCGATAGGTTCCAGCATTTTACCCGCTGGGATCGCTAAAATCCACAGGGCGAGTACTAACTGCAAAGTAAGCGATCCAAAACATCTAAAACATGACAAACTTAAGCTTTAATTTTATAAAGAGCTCTGATTACCCAAGCGGGCCATCATTTCCGTAATAATGTGTAAGTCAGCCATGAACTGGGCAACAGTTTTGAATTCATTGGCATTGTGACCGGTATATTTTTCGCTCGGTAAAGCTAAACCAAACTGAACTCCATTAGGTAAGTCATGGATTGAAGTGGACCCACTATCTGACCTAAAGCTACGCTCTATCGACAGATTTTCTGCAGCTATATCCAGCAGCGTATTAACCCAGTTTCCTTCAGGATTTCTATACATGGCTTCTGCCTGATCATAATCAAACTGAAAATCAACGCTGTGGTGCTGTCGCCAATTTTCCAACTTTACTAAAACATCATTTTTTAAAGACTCTATTTCAATACCCGCTGGAACTCGGACATTGGTCGCAATCTTCAGGCGCTGATCATCAATATTTATATATGTTTGCGCTGCTGTTAGAGCACCCATAAAATCGTGTGTGAAATCAATCCCCAACGCTTCACCGTAAAAGTTAATGCCCCAATTATCACTGGCATATTGTGCGGCATCGGTAATATGATTTTCTTTAACCTCAATATGACTCATCAAATAGTTAATAAAACCCATTAATCGTGAAACAGGGTTAACGCCTGAATGCGGCTTCGATGAATGTGCAGAAACACCGATAACAGTGAGTTTTAAATCACCATTAACGACATTTATACTAACACCAAAATCAGCACCATTAGCTTTTACATACTGCTCCGCTAGCGGAATAATTTTCTCATACAGTTTATTTGCCTCTGCCGTTTTAATAACCGCACTAGCTTGAGCAGGAATTTGGTTAGTCGCCAAACCACCCACTAAGTGAGTTATCTCCACCCCACTACCACGCCCTAAGCGCACAGGAAATTCTGCCATCACCGTACCGTAACCTTTCTCCGCTATAACAACGGGATAATCTCCATCCAGGGCTAAATTATAATCCGGCATAGGGTTTTTACTCAGATAATAAGGCATTGCCGTACCACTGGTTTCCTCTGTAGTATCAATCAGCAAACGAAACGAATGCTGCAATGGAAACTTTTCCTCTTGAATAACTTTCATTGCATATAGCACCATCACAATGCCGTTTTTATCGTCTTGGGTACCACGCCCATACATTCTGCCATCGATGGTTGTCACTTCAAACGGATCAAGTTGCGTACCATCCTCCAATACCCATAATGATTTATTGACAGGAACAACGTCAGCATGAGCATGCAAGGCAATAAGCTGACCCGTTGCGATTTCATTGCTAAAGGAAATTTCAAAAATACGATTATCAACATTCTTAAATGAAAGGCCAAAATCACTACTAATCTTTTCCAGCGCCTCACCGATCTCTATAATTGAAGGGTTTTCATAGGAAGAAACTTCATCAATATTAAAGGTAGGAATGCGAACCAAGTTACTTAATGTATCAATTGCTGCCTCGCCATATTTTGTGCGCGAATAAATCCCGAGCAGTCGATAAATTCTATGCTGATCAACAGATGATAACCCTTTGACAGTATTTCCGGATGAAATATAAGCATCAATAGTTGAATCAAAGTCAGAATAACTACTCGTATTTCGAATACGCCGAATAAAATCATTAAAGTTTTGAGACGATGCCAATGATAGGTCGCTTATTATCGAAAAAGTAGCTTCTGTACTTAAATTTTCAGAATTATTTTTTGAACTATTATCAAAAGAAACACATGCAGATAAAGCCATGGAAAAAATAACCAAGCTCGCAAAAGTAGATTTTACCATAATCAAATTTCCTAGAATTTTGTTTTTCATATTTGGCAAACCTCAATATTTAAAAATGAGGGGTACTAACTTCATCTGACGGTTCAAAAAAGATAACTAAACATCAGTAGTTTTAGCCAAACGATAATTAAATGCTGAAACCAACACTGTCATCAGCGGACTGATCAAACAGAAAAAAGCGAATGGCGCGTAACTGAGTGTAGCTACACCTAATACCGTAGCGTGATAAGCACCACAGGTATTCCATGGAATTAACACCGAGGTTACCGTACCAGAATCTTCCAAGGTACGACTGAGGTTTTGTGATGCTAATGAACGGCTTTTAAACGCAGAAATAAACATTCTACCTGGCACAACCACTGCCAAATATTGGTCGGATGCTGTCACATTAGTCACAATGCAGGTGCCCGCAGTAGCACTAACTAAACCGACCGCAGAATGAGCTCGCGCTACCAAAACCTCAGTAATACGACGCAAAAATCCTGCACCTTCCATAGCACCTCCAAACATCATCGCTGCAATGATCAACCAAATGGTACCCAACATTCCGGACATACCGCCAGATGTCAAAAGGTCATCAAGTACAGGGTGCCCAGTCTGAATAGAAACATCCGTATAGGCCGTATGCATCAAACCGGAATACAGAGCAAACTCCCCTTCACCTAATGATGCAACCAATTTGGTTTGAAATAACACAGCAAAAACGCCGCCCAATAATGCCCCCATAAAAATAGCCGGTAATGCTGGCACTTTTTTTATAATCATCAACAATATCGCCAATGGAGCTAACAGCAACCAGCCACTGATATTGAGTGCATTATTAAGAGCTAACTGAATATCTGTTGTATCTGGTGCTTGACTGCCAGTATCACTAAACAAACCAATACCGACAAATAATATTAGCGTAATCGAAATTGAAGGGATTGTGGTGATCATCATGTAGCGAATATGAGTAAACAACTCTGTACCGGTGGTGCCTGCTGCCAAATTGGTAGTATCAGATAGCGGGGACATTTTATCGCCAAAATAAGCACCTGAAAGAATTGCGCCTGCTGACATTCCTGGCGACACTCCCAGCACACCGCCTATTCCCATTAGAGCAATACCAATAGTTGCAGAAGTCGTCCAAGAACTGCCCGTAAATACAGCGACTAGCGCACTAATCACACAGGACGAAACCAAAAAAAACTGCGGACTAAGCATTTCCAGACCATAGTAAATCATCGTTGGAATGATACCGCTCACCATCCAAGTACCTGACAGTGCACCTACCATTAGCAAAATTAACATAGCCGGCGTTGCAATCCGAAGACTGTTAACCATGCCGTGTTCTATAGCTTTCCATTCAATACCATAAGCAAGCGCCAAACCGGCACAAACTGCAGCACACATCACTAATACAATTTGATTGGAGCCGCTGATTGCATCATCGCCAAAAATATAAACATTCATCGTTAACAACACGATCAAGATCAACAGCGGCAGCACAGCTATCGATAGCGGTATATTATGATCTTGAGTTGTACTTTCCTGTGAATCGGCTGATGAGGTCAAATCTAACTCCAATATATATGCTTACAACTTTTAATAATCAATACAGCAGCGCAAAATATCTCATTATTTATAGGACTGAGGATTCTTAGTCACGCTGAAAGTCATATAGACTGCCGACTTCTACTATAACAGTCAACTCATCCAGTGCTTCACGACATTCAACTAGCAACTGAGGGTCAACAAGATCAGCAGGGGCAAGGCGATCTCTATAGTGTTTTTTAATCCACTGTTGTAGTTCCTCGTATAAATTATCATCCAGCATGACACGCGCACCTAACTCATCGATCTGATTCTGCGCAAGCACAACTCGTAAACGTAGGCAGGCAGGACCGCCACCATTATTCATGCTCTGCTTGAGATCAAAATATATTACAGAATCAATAGCCGCATGCTCAGAGTCCAGCGCTTGTAAATAGCGGTATACCGATTCATTTTCTTGACATTCCATAGGCGCAATAACGGTCATACCCGATCTATCTGGCATTGAAATTAGTTGGGTATTAAATAAATAACTACTGACAGCGTCAGCCAAACTCACCTCATTATTAGCTACCTCAATAAAAGATAGCTCACTATTAGCTCCTGTATTTGTGAACCGCTGCTGTAACTGATCGCGAACTGCCTTATTATCAGCAAAGGCAAGCTGATGATAAAATAATAAGTCACGGTTACCGACCGCGATAACATCATTGTGAAAAACACCAGCATCAATGGCATCTGGATGTTGTTGCGCCAATACCGTACGGGATGGGTCAAGGCCATGTATTCGCATCAATGCCTGGCACGATGCTAGCGTTTGTCTAGCGGGAAATTTTTGGGGGCCACGCTCTATTTGAACAACAGCGGTTGCATTATTAGCCGCAACACCCGGCGCACCGTAAACAAATAATTCTAACCCCGGATCATCGTAATTAGAACATAGCCGCGTGTGATTCGCCGCGCCCTCATCGGAATAACACTGACCGGCCGGTAACGGCGCATGGTGAACAAAATCTTTTGAGGAAAAAATTGCTGCCAGCTGCCGCCCAGTTACCTCGGATTCTATTGAGCGATGGAACATACTGCTAAGATTTGCAGGGGTAAAATGCGTTTTACTATCTTGGGTATCTGCAAAGGGGGAAACAGTAGCAGCATTTGCCACCCACATTGCAGAACCAGAGACGCACTGCTTAAATAATTCAGGCGACTGCTTTGCAACCAGCGCAATGGTTTCGGCATCATTTGCACCACGAAACCCCATCCGATGTAAGGTCCGCATATGTGGACGTTCATGCGGTAATAAAACACCTTGCTTCATTCCCAGATCACTTAATGCTTTCATTTTTGCAAGCCCTTGTAGCGCTGCAGCACGAGGGGATGCCACTTGGTCTGCATGAGAACTTGCAGCAAGATTACCAAAGGCTAATCCTGCAAAATTATGACTTGGACCCACCAAACCATCAAAATTAACTTCAAATATACTCATAGAGAAATACCTGGCAACAGCTGTTCTGGAAGTGTCAATGAGGGGCTCAGCAAACTTGCCATGGGATAAGCGCAATAGTCTGCAGCGTAAAATGCACTCGCTCGATGATTACCGCTAGCGCCTATTCCACCAAAAGGAGCGGCTCCACTAGCTC
>JBNMPS010000101.1:0-10544 GCA_051277005.1 Pseudohongiellaceae bacterium | reverse complement strand
CAGATTTATGCGCAGGTTCATTACATCCCTATACACTGGCAACCTTATTATCAAGCTTTAGGTTTTCAAAAGGGTGACTACCCTCAGGCGGAATATTATTATCAACGCGCGTTAAGTTTACCGTTATTTCCAGGTATGACAGCAGCCGAGCAACAACAAGTTATTGCAGCGGTTAAAGAGGTGTTGCAGTGATCGTTGCAATGATACCGGCCCGGGGTGGCAGTAAGCGTATCCCTCGCAAAAATATTCGCCCTTTTTTAGGTAAACCGATTATTGCCTACTCGATTGAAGCGGCCATTAACTCGGGGCTGTTTGATAAAGTTATTGTGTCGACTGATGATCAAGAAATTGCAGCGGTGGCAATAAAGTATGGCGCTGAAGTTCCTTTTATTAGGCCGTTGCCGTTATCGGATGATCACTGCGTACTCGCCGATGTGGTGAGCCACACGCTTGACTTTTATAAAAATCAACAGCAGCCCATCGATAAGCTCTGCTGTATTTATGCCACGGTACCTTTAATCGACGTTGATGCGATGAAACAAGGTTTAGCCTTAATCGATCAAGGCGCTAGTGGCGCGATGGCGATAACGACATTTGCCTTCCCTATACAGCGTGCCTTAGTCGTTGATAAGTGCAATGCCGTTAGCATGCTAAACCCAGAGCAGGCATTAACACGCTCACAAGATTTACCTGAAACCTATCATGATGCGGCACAGTTTTTTTGGTTAAACCAAGCGCCGAAAGCGGGTGAGGAAGGCAATAAGGCTGTGCTTGTTTCGCGCTACCGCGTACAAGATATTGATACCGAAGAAGATTGGTTAATGGCCGAGAATATGTACAGTGCTTTTCATGCGCAACAAGGTAATGAGCATGAGTAAGTCAATCACTATTGCAGGCCGCAGGGTCGGTGACGGCAAAGCACCATTTATTATTGCGGAGTTATCGGGTAACCATAGTCAAAGTTTAGCAACAGCTAAGGCCATGATTGTTGCCGCGGCCAAAACCGGTGTTGATGCGGTAAAGTTACAAACCTATACGGCTGATACCATTACCATAGACTGTGATGCCGATGACTTTCAAATAACCGATAGCAATAACTTGTGGCAGGGCCAAACCTTATATCAGCTATATGAAAAATCGCATACTCCGTGGCAGTGGCACGAAGAGTTATTTATCTTAGCAAAAAGCCTAGGTTTAATTATTTTTAGCTCGCCTTTTGATGAAACAAGTGTTGATTTTTTAGAAAATTTAAATGCCCCGTGCTACAAAATTGCCTCTTTTGAATTAAACCATACACCTCTATTAAGAGCGGTAGCAAAAACCGGTAAACCGGTGATTATGTCGACCGGTATGGCTACCTGTGAAGAGATAACAGAAGCCATTAGCGAATTAAAACACCATGGTTGCCAACAATTAGCGTTAATGGTCTGCACCAGTGCTTACCCAGCTAACCCCAGTGACGCTAACCTAGCAACGATTGCCGATATGAAACAGCGTTTTAATCTGCCGGTGGGTTTGTCCGATCATATTCAGGGTGTTTCAGCTTCAATTGTTGCGGTGGCATTGGGGGCTAATTTAATCGAGCGGCATTTTATTTTAGATGAGGAATCTGACGGCGTGGATGCGCAGTTTTCATCCACCCCCGAAGAAATGTCACTGTTAATACGTGAGGCGAATAAGCTTGCCCATGTGCAGGGTGAGGTGCGTTATGGTCCCACTGAGGCAGAGCAAGATTCAGTTAAATACCGTCGCTCGATTTATGTGGCTGAGCCCATTAAGCAAGGTGAACTATTAACCGAGCAGAATGTAAAAGTGGTTCGCCCGGGTTTTGGCATGGCACCTAAGTGCTGGTTTAGCGTATTGGGTAAAACGGCTAAGCACAATTTAATAAAAGGTCAGCCACTTCTGACACAAGATGTAAGCGGTAATGAGTAGCACGGTTATTTTTCGAGTTGATGCCTCTTCAGCGATGGGCGGTGGGCATTTATCACGCTGTGTAGCTTTGGCGATTGCGTTAAAGAAGCAGGCCTGCGAATGTGTATTTGTTAGCTGTGAGCCGCATTGCGAAGAACAATTGAAAGCTAAGTTTCAATTTATCGGCATTGATGCGCCTGCGGGTAGTGATGCGGATAACGCCGCTTTAACTGAGCTAATCATTGCTCATAAACCACTGGCCGTGGTGTTGGATGGTTATCACTTTGATAGTGACTATCGCCGCAATATCGCCAAGCTAACCGTGTTAACGGTTTTTGATGATGAAAATAATAGCGGTGATTTATCGACGCAGTTAGTGATCAATGCCTACGCATTGGCCGAGCAATTACAATATGATAAAACGGCTCCTGGTGCGCAATTATTATTGGGCTGTGACTATGCCTTATTACCCGAACAATTAATGTTAGCTAATACCTTATCGGTAGAAAGTTTGCTTAGTAATACGACGCATAAAAAAAACATTTTAGTGTGCTTTGGTGCGGCGGATGTTAAACAGCGTACCTTGCCAGTAATACAGGCTTTAGCCACACTGAAATCAGATGACATAACAGTTACGGTTATTTGCGGGGCGTTGTGCCAGCAGCAAAAAATCATTGCGGATTTTTGTGAACAACAAAGTTTTGAGTATGTTGAAAGCTGCCAAAATATGGCGCCGTACTACCAAGCCGCTACGGCCGCGATAGCAGCCCCGGGTAGTATGTTATATGAGCTGGCTTATTTTAAAGTACCCACTGTATTTATGGTCGCCGCAAGCAATCAGCAATTAAATGCGAGTCATCATGCGGGCTTAGGCTGGTGCCAGCTTATAAAAGGCTCAGTGGGCGCGTGCAAAACTGCAACAGAGCAAGCCTTGGCAATTGCCAGCAATCATGATGCGCGCAATACCATGATGGCCATCGCTGAGCAGCAGGTTGATGGCCTAGGTGGTGATCGTATTGCTAAGGCAATTATTAAAGCAGGTTTAAAAACAAAGATTACTGCATTTAAGGTTAGCTTAATCCCATTAGCTGAAGGTCATCTAGAGATGGTAAGGGCCTGGCGCAATCACCCTGATGTTGCGGGGTTTATGCTCAACCAAGAAGAAATAAGCGAAAGCCAGCAACAAGCTTGGTTTATGGCGGTCAATGCAAATGTGGCGCAGCAGCATTATTTGATTGAATATAAAGCGCAAGCGGTAGGCGTTATTAATATCAAGTCAGCGAATGGCTGCAGTTTGATTGACGCGAACACTATTGAGGTCGGCATGTATCTGGCGCCAGAGTGTAAATACCGAGGTACGGTATTGGCCTTTTGTCCTGCCTTAGCAATCAATCAGTTTTGCTTTGATATTTTAAGGTGTGAGCATTTACAGGCGGTAGTGATGCCAACTAATAACAATGCTATAAGGTTTAATGGGCAGCTGGGTTATCAGCAGGTGTCTAAAGATTGCAGGCTAATGACCATGGCAATGAATAGGGCGCAGTACCAACAAGCAGCAGAGAAATTGTCAGCTGTGATACGTTAATGGCCATGATTAATAATAAAGTGAAAAAGAATGAGTAATACTGAAAAATTAGCCAGCATCTTCACCAATTGCCTGTGTCTAGCGCCGGAGGATTTTGATGAAGGCTTAAGCTACAACACGATTCCCGAATGGGATTCGACCGGCCATATGGCCTTGGTTGTTGGAATAGAGAAAGGCTTTGATGTGATGCTAGACATGGATGACATTATTGATATGAGTTCCTTTGCTGCAAGCAAAGCTATTTTGAAAAAATACGATATAGAGTTTAACGATTGATGATAGAGCAAGTGGCTTTAATTACCGGTGCCAGTGGCGGCATTGGCGCTGCAGTAGCAAAGCAACTTGCTGGCCGAGTGTCGGTGTTGATTATACACGGCCGAAATGAAGTGGCGCTTGCGGAACTAGAAGCCGAGTTGCTGGCGTTAGCACCAGCGTTGACGGTTAGACTGTTGTGTTTTGAGGTCGCCGATGCCGCAGCTGTTAGCGAAGCTTTTAAGCAAATACACCAATATTATAAGCGTTTAGATGTTTTAGTTAATTGTGCCGGTGAGATGATAGAAGCTCCTTTGATGACGACGACGCCTGCGCAGTTACAACAAGTTTTTTCCAGTAATAGCTTCGGTAGCTTTTATTGTTGCCAGTATGCCGCGCGATTAATGGCGCGCAATAACAGTGGCAGTATTGTTAATGTTAGCTCGGTAGTGGCCGAACAAGGTGCTGCTGGGCAAGTTGCCTATAGCGCAGCCAAAGCCTCACTTAATGGCATGACCTCGGCCATGGCTAAAGAAATAGCGTCATCAGGGATACGTATTAATGCCGTAGCTCCGGGCTTCATTGAAACCAGTATGGTTGCCCACTATAGTGAAGAGCAGCGCCATCAGCTGACGGCAAAAACAGCTTTAGGACGTTTGGGCAAGCCTGATGATGTAGCGTCAGTGATCACTTTTTTATGCAGTGATGGCGCCAGTTACATCACCGGTCAAACTATTGCTGTCGATGGTTACTTACTGCTATGACTCTGCAAAAGAAAAGTGACGTCTATTTTTATCAGCTAGAGCAGCACGCTAATCATTACGTAGTCGTTGATGAAGACGGCGTGCAGCTGACTTATGCACAATTAGCTGAGCAAGCTGATCTCTATGCTAAATCAATAGCACGTGTGGATAAGGCTAGGCAGCTAGTCTTTATTCAAGCAGAAAACTCAGTACCAGCACTAACAGCTTATTTAGCCTGTTTACGTCACGGCCATGTGGCGTTGTTGTTATCTGTTGAAACTGATGAAGAGGCCTTGCAGTCACTAATTAATAGTTATCATCCTAATTACGTAGTAAAAGTTGATCAGCGGGGGCTATTAAAAAGCCGTCTTGCCTCAGATAAAACGATCAATATACACAGCGATTTAGCTTTGCTAATGGCTACATCGGGTAGCACTGGCAGCCCCAAAGTAGTGAGATTATCAAAACAGAACTTACAGACCAATGCACAGTCCATAAGTGATTATTTACCTATAAGCGATAATGATACCGCTATTACCTCATTACCGCTGTGTTATAGCTATGGCTTATCGGTGGTCAATAGTCACCTGTTAAAAGGTGCGCGCTTAGCGGTTACTACTGCAAAAATTACAGAAAGGGCTTTTTGGCAATGCATCAGTGATGCGCAGGTAACGAGTTTGGCGGCAGTACCTTTTGCCTACGGAGCTTTAGAAAAAATTCGTTTTAACCCCTTAAAATATCCTGCATTGAAGTATATGACTCAGGCTGGCGGCAAGCTTAATGAGCAACAGCGAGATTATGTAGCGACATTAATTAATCAGTACTCGTTGCCTGTTTACACCATGTATGGTCAAACAGAAGCTACTGCTCGTATGGCTTATATAAAGCCAGATGATTTTGATGGCCAGCATGGCGCAATTGGTAGGGAGATACCGGGGGGTAAATTAAGTTTATTCAATCAACAAGGCTCATTGATCCACGATGACAATGTAGCAGGTGAGTTAGTGTACCAAGGCCCAAATGTTATGATGGGCTATGCAACGTCTCAAGTTGATTTGTCAAAACCGAATGAACTTACTGAGTTAGCAACAGGTGATATAGCCTTTCGTCAAGATAAGCAGTTTTACGTAACTGGTAGATTAAATCGCCTTATTAAGGTGCTGGGTGTACGCATTGATTTAGACAGTGTTGAAAGTTACTTACAGACCCTCGCTATAAAGGCGCTCTGTACGGGCTGTGATGATCGGTTATTGATAGCGATCGAAAGCGACATAAGCAACATAGCCCCTGACGATATCAAACAAACACTGCTAAAAAAGTTATCGGTTAACGCCGCTTATATAAAGTTCGAAACGGTTAGTCAGTTGCCTCAGTTGGGAAATGGAAAGCCTGATTATACCGCGGTAAAGGGCTTGTTTGATGGGGGCGGCGATGTTGCCTGATATAGATTTTTCGGAGGGTGTTTATACGCATAATGCGCAGCAAAAAAGCGATTTTCTATCGCCGCATTTATTAGCATTAACAACACACCATTATCAACATTGCTCAGCTTATAAAAACTATATCGATGGGGTAGTGGGTGGTATTCATCAAGTTGAGGCTTTGGCAAATATTCCACCGCTTGCAGCAGCACTTTTCAAAAGTAATCGTTTAGTTAGCGTTGAGGAAAAGGCGGTATTTAAAACATTACGTTCTTCGGGCACCAGTGGGACGGCTCTGTCGACGATCATTCTCGATCAGCAGACGGCGCAATTACAAACCAAGGCACTGGGAAAAATATTACAAACGATAATAGGTAAACAGCGCTTACCTTTATTACTGGTTGATCATAATAGCTTACTAGCTGATAGCGCCGATTTTTCAGCCAGAGGCGCTGGAGTGCAAGGCCTAGCTATGTTTGGCCGTGATCAAACCTACTTGCTTGATCAAACTATGCTGTTGAATGTTGAGGCTTTAGATCAATTCTATCAGCAGTATAAAAATAAGCCGGTATTGATGTTTGGCTTTACCTTTATGGTTTGGCAGCACTTGTTAGACGTCTTAAAAACCAATGATAAGCATTACAACTTCTCACAATTAACGCTGTTGCACAGTGGTGGTTGGAAAAAATTAAACGATAAGGCGGTTAGTAATCGCAAATTTGAGCAGTTGGCAAAGGCCTCGCTGGGCGCCAATACCCAGATTCATAATTTTTATGGCATGGTCGAGCAAACCGGCAGTATCTATATAGCCTGCGAACATGGTCATTTACACGTACCTATTTATGCAGATATTCGCATACGCCATCCACAAACCTTTGAGCTAGTTAATCATGGTGAGCAAGGTTTAATCGAAACACTATCTATTTTACCGCGCAGTTATCCTGGTCATGCCATTCTCACTCAAGATATTGGCCGGATCGATGGCGAAGATAGTTGCAGCTGCGGTCGATTAGGTAAAACCTTCACGGTACTTGGTAGGCAGCAGAAAGCCGTAGTGAGGGGTTGCAGTGATAGCTATGCATAATTCATCCACGGTGATAAAAACAATTTACCCGCAGCACGGTGATTATAGTGCAGTATTAAGCGCATCAACATGGGCTTGCTTTAGCGCTGAGGCACAAACGTTGTGTGATGATTTATCGCAAGCCCTATTAGCAGACCGCGAAGCGAGAGAGCAGTCTGATATTGTCGCGTTAGCATATTGGTTACGCGCAGCCAATATCAAAAATATACAGCAAGAGTTTGAGTCGTCAGGCGAAAGGCAGGCTATAGGTTTGGCGTTTCATATCGCCCCAGCCAATGTCGACACCGTGTTCGTATACTCAATGATACTAGCGTATTTATTAGGTAACCCAAGTGTGGTGCGTTTGAGCGAACGGTTAGGGCTTTCAGCAAATTGTATCGTCAGGGTGTTGAATACCTTTAACAATGACGAGCGACTGGCGGGGAGGATTAGCCTCATACAATACCCTCATAATGAAGAAATAACCCAAAGGCTATCAGATGATGCAGCGCTGAGAGTTATCTGGGGTGGCGATCAAACCATAAAATCGATACAAGGTATTGAGCTAAATAGCATATGTAAGGATATTATATTCCCCGACCGATATTCCGCTACCTTACTCGATGCAAAGGTTGTGTTAACCAGTGATATCAGTGCTTTAGTCAATAAGTTTTTACAAGATTTTCTGCCCTTTAACCAGCAGGCTTGCTCTTCACCAAAAACTCTCTATTGGTTAGGTGATGAGTTCGCGATAGCTGATGCTAAGAACATATTTTGGCAATGTATGGCGGTGCAGGCAAGCAACAAAATGAGCCTAAGTGATGCAGAACAGTATCAGCGTGAGTGTTATAAGCAGCAAGTAGCGCTTGAACTGGGGTGCAATGCCAAGTTTAACAATAAGGCAGGCGTTCTGACTGTTGAGTGCCAGCATGTAAGTGAAGAATTAGAGAGGCAGCATAACGGACAATATGTGCTTTTTGAAATTAATATCAAAAACTATGAAGAACTAAAATCATGCCTGCATGATAATTTCCAGTCATTATTGACATTGCTACCCAGTAAAGAGTTAAAAATTAGTAAGGTTAGGCGGTTAGCGCGTGTTGGTGAGTCGTTAAGTTTCCATCATTACTGGGATGGAATAAATATGTTGTCGGAGCTGTCTAGGGGCTTAGAAGACTAATGATGGAAATTCAGTCAATGTTGAAAGTGGCAGATCATGTGTCATCTAATAGAGTCATAAAAATAATATCGATAGATTTTTTTGACACCCTTGCCTCTCGAATTTTAGATGAAAAGGCATTAATAAAAATTTCAGCTAAACGTTTTTTTGAAAATAATAATAAAATACTTGATATAGAAAAGTTTCTAGTTGAAAAAGAAAAGTCTGAAGTGGAGCTAAGATCAAAATCGTTATCTCTAGGTAGGGATAAAGAAGCAAGCAATAGTACTATATATGGACTAGTATTTAATCGATATTTTGAAGAGGAATGTAAAGATACCCCCAGAGAGTTTTGTGACTTTCTGTCAAGTATGGAGGCCGATAATTTGGTGCTTAACTCTGATGTGTATGAACTTCTGGCGGGTCTAGATAAGGGGACTTGGCGAGTTATCATAACCAGCGATACGTATTACTCTACTCAAGACTTCAAGTCATTTCTAGAAATTTTAAATATAGCCAATTTTATTGATCAAGTATATCTATCTGCTGAGCGAGGATTCAATAAAGCCTCAGGAAAAATGTTTGAGTTGATTGCTAATGAACAGGGTGTTGATTATCAAGAAATTCTACATGTTGGTGATAATCCATTTTCTGATTGTTTAAAGCCGTCTAAACTAGGTATTTCGACTTTACATTATAAGCCTAGTGCAGAAGCCGTTAGAAAATTGCCACTTAATCATTTTGGTGGAAGTATTTTAGCCCCGGTGTTATTGAGCTTTGTAGCTGGTTTAATTAAGACAGAGTCAAAAAACAATGAGTCGCATTTCTTTTTAGGACGAGATGCCTATTTGTTGAATAAAATATACGATTTGCTGAAAGATGCCGAAAGCGAAAAGTATTTATATATAAACAGATGTTTGGCTAACCAAATATTTTACGAGAGCTTGAATGCTGAAGTATGCACCTATGTGGGGGTCGAAAACAAAGCAGAAGGTGTTTGGGGGCTTGTTACTTGTTTAGGTCTTAATGATAGCGATTTTTCAAAGGCGTTTGAGGAATTTATTACTACTATGAGATGGTCTAAAAACGGTCTTCTGGATGAGAATAAGGTGATCGAGATATTGAATAATACATATCTCAAAGAGAAATTTAACCATTCTATTAAGGAACGAAAGTCCTACGTGTTGCAATACCTAGAAAGTGCCTTCAAACCATACAAAGATAAGAATCTTGTTTTTGTTGATATCGGTTGGCGGGGTGATATCGCAAAAAAACTATCAATTCTCGATATAACTCGCCATCAATTGTTCTGTTATATTGGTGATAGAAAAGATCATGTCTCCGGCTATGTTAATAATACCAGTAACGAGGCTTTGTTAGCGGTTTTAAATGACAATAGGGAGCTGCTTGAATATTGTTGCTCTGAAGACAAACCTCCTATTAGTTATATTAATAATGAATTAAAGCCTGTTTTTAAGAAAGAGATTATAACTAGAATTAGTGAGGCGAAAAATTTAATTCAACAAGCTGTATTAGAGGCTTGTAAATATTATAAAAACAGTTTTATAGGGTTAAACTCTGAGCATAGTTATTTAAATGAACTGCAGGATTATATGCAAAATATTCCTGAAGGACTTATTAAGTCTCTATCTGATGAGAGTGGAGAAGTGTCACTGTCGGGTAATAATCTCCCTTTTAAATATTTGTTGAACAACCAAAACATGAACAAAGGAAGTGTTAGTGAGATGAAGAATACACAAGCCTTACTTTATAGTTTTTTAGAGTTTGTAAAGAAGATAAATCTAAGTGAAGGTGTGGTGCTATATGGGGCCGGTAGCGGCGCAGAATTTATTATCCCGCATATAATTAGAAAAAGTCGCTTTATAGTCGACCTCGATGAGCGCTTGCATGATGAGGAGGTTGCTGCAGTAAAAGTTAAACCCATATCATCCCTGAGCGATATCAGTATGCCTGTAGTGGTAACTGTTTTAGGACGGCGACAGCAAATACAAGCGTTGTTACAGCCTTATCAGTTAGAGGTGTTGTTTATGGAGGATTATCTTTAGTAGTTGGCTTTATCATTAACAATTAGCGTCATTATATTAGATGATCTTTGATGTCGATATGTTCATTTTCTTTATAGTTTTATAAATTTCGTCATGGTATCGATTAGATGAAATAAGTATGTAATCGTACTCTATGATGTTTTCAATGAGAGAGTTTGGTCTTAAGACAGGGGCGTCATTGTAGCTTGATTGATTTAAGTTAGTGTCAATATAATGCATTATTTTTATATTGGGGCAGTTTTTATTTATCCACTCATTAAAAAAATGGCCTAGTGTACCGGCCCCAAAAATAATAATATTTGTAGGAGATGAGTGCTCTTTGTTGATGTCTCAGAAGGCTT
>JBNMPS010000100.1:0-10580 GCA_051277005.1 Pseudohongiellaceae bacterium | reverse complement strand
GTAACGATCGTTATAGTCATAATTATTGTAGTGATGTTGATTGTCATAAATCTTTAAGATAAGTGGTTGTGTTTTTTTTAGTGGATTATAAACGTTAAATAACAATTGATTGTAGTTTTGCCAATTCCGAGATAGATAGGAAATGCTGGCGCCACTGTATTCTTCTTTTTGAATGGAGAGAGCAAGAGCATGGGTGTCTTTATCACGTTTGATAATAGCTATTGTTGTATTTTTACCAATAGGCGATAGCCTTGAAAGTTCAAGGGGTGACTCAAAATCAATAATAATAGGGAAGTTGTTCTTCGCCATCGCTTCGTCGTAATAGCTGGTCGTAAAAGGGATTAATGCATAAAACCCTAAGACAAGAGATAAACTACTTAAGAGTAACTGTTTTTTTTTGCTGTTTAAAGCTAAGTGTTGGCTTAATAGACAGAAAGCGAGCAGGGATCCTGTTAAGTTTTTAATTAAATCGTCTATATCAGTTGTGCGTTCAAACCAGGGTTGAATCAGTTCAATACTTAAGCCGAATATAAAAGGGTAGGCAATGAGTTCAATAATCTCATTGTGAAGCGACTTTAATTGTTGGTTTCGAAAATAATAAATACAGCAGCTGATAATAAAAAATAAAGCAAGATGACCTAAGTTCCATAAATGCTGAGTAGACCGTAATGATATATCTACAGGCTGAGTGATGGATAGTGTTAAAAACAAACTAATAGAGGCTAATAGTAAAAGCCACCAGTTTTTATAAAATGCCGACATCAAAGGTTAATTGCTCCGGTAAATACGTGTTGACTGCGCCCCCAAGAAAAAAGTCGTTGGCGGTATAGTTGTATATCTGAACCGATAACGTCTAGTGACAACGTCAGTGCAAAATTCTATGTGAGACGGCGGAAATTAACTAGAGTGGTCATACCGGTCGTTTTTTTAGCCGGTATGACAGGAAAGGATAATTATGACTTAAGCACGCCCCATTAAATTATAGCGGTTTAATTTATTTACCCGCGAGAGGTGTTTTTAATTCAGCCAGCATTTTGGCCATATCTTGAGCTGAGGTTGCTGGCTTAACATTTTTATCAATGGCAAGAATTTTACCATCACGACCAATATAAAATGTGTGTCGAGAGGCGGTGCCACTTTCTCTTAGTACGCCATACTCTTGTGCTGTTTTTTTAGTGGGGTCACTCAGTAACGGAAAATCGGCTTTTTGCTGCTTGGCAAAATCAATATTTTTTTCAATGGGATCAACACTGGCCATAAAGTAGGTGGCAGTGAAATTTTTGAGTAAATGGCCATTTTCAGCTAGCGACTTACATTCAATGGTGCAGCCTCCCGTGAAAGCTTTGGGGAACCATGCCAGAACAACGGATTCCTTGCCTCGAAAATCCGATAGTTTATATGTTTGGCCATCAGAACCTTGCAATGTAAAGTTAGGAGCGACAGAGCCGACCTCCAAGCAATAAGATGGGATAGACCACAAAAATAAGAGTGCTAGAGTTATTGTTTTTTTCATTATTTTTTCTCCTGCTCTTACCGTATTAATAAGAGCAATATAGGGTTGAAAAATGACGGATTCGAGAGCCGATAAGCTCTACTGAAACTTTTGTTTTTTGTTGTTTGATTTTTCAATAAAAAACATGAATAAAAAATTATTATTGTACCCTTACTAGTTAGCATTGCATGTGCACAAAGAGAGTGAGGGTAGGATTATATTAGCCTTCCTTGAGTCAATTGTCGCGTCTTAAGTATTTCTTATAAAAATACACGCGTAATAGTGCTAGATAGTTGTTTTGAAAGGGTTTTATTTTGGCTGTGCTTGAGGTTTTGATAAGGTTTTTGAAAAAGATGACGCCATGGGGTAACAGGCTAAGGCATCGGTTCGCGGCTGAGCCGTGAACCGATGCCTTGACATGTGTTGCTATCTAAATAGGAACAACTTTATTCGCGCAAGGTCCTTTTTGACCTTGGCCAACTTCAAATTCAACGGCTTGGCCATCATTCAATGTTGCGTATCCACCACCGGCTTGAATTTCTGAGTGATGAACAAATAAATCTTTGCTGCCATCTTCAGGTGTAATAAAACCGAAACCTTTATCGGCGTTGAACCATTTAACTGTACCTTTAGCCATTTTCTTTACTCATGATTGTTGGTGAATAATAAAAATTCATACCCGATTCCACCTTCTCGAATATAAACGTTAATCTCGTACTACATACGCCAAGCTAAACGGTGCGCTTTTCAGCGCTCGTTCGAGCATTTTGTATACGCCCAGTAGGGGGTGAGCCAATGAAGTGACCCCCTTTGCAGCAATATAATAATACATAATGGTATTAGATGCTAACTACCAGCGAATGGCAAGTCCTTAGCCATGAGGATTAGCTTGGAGACGCCGGAGCGAGGTGGAGGTCACACATATACGTGCGTGGGCCATCCATAACGAGTCAATATGACGAATAATACACTCATTTGGAGCTTGGGCTGAGGCGAATAGCAAGGTGAGTGGCCCTGCACAGTACTTTGAGGCCCAGATAGAGGCCATGTGAGCTAAGGCCTAACGTAAAAGGTGCCTACCTATAAGTCTATCGCTAAGAGGCGTGAGCAGGCCGTTTATTAGCCAAGTGCTCATTGTAATGATTGGTGTCGAGGGCTAGAGCCCCTCGACTATACAATTACCGATTGTTACTTATTCATACTATCGCTCGATTTTTGACAGAAGATCGGCATTAATCACCAGGTTGCGTAAGCCATGTGCATGATCTTCATTAAAGATATTGCCTTTGCACCATTCGCCTATCGTCTCAATGTTAACCTTGGCGACTTTAGGGCGAACATTCCATGTTACTTGAAGAGGTGACCCCTTTTCGTTGTAGCCCGGGCCGGTTGTTGAGCCTGCATACTGTATAGGTGTGCCAGTATTGTTAGGAATGTTCGATGCTTGGTGAAGATTTTTTTTCAACTCATGCTTGGCCAAGTCACCGAAATCTCGAGCATTTTTGTCATTGACCAACACATAGACCTGCGTTTCTACACGCAATTGAGGATTTTTGATTGAGTCACTTAGACAAGAGCCCAGCGTTGGCCCCGGCTTGATCTGAGCCGTGGAGTGTACGTAGTGCACTTCAATGGTGTCTCCCGATGAAAGGCTGCCGTGTTTGCTTGGACATATATCTTTATCCGCAGCGGTTAGCTCTGTTGCATTTAGATTGCTAGAGTAGATATAACCACTTTGATATCCATGGCCATCACCATTGCCAGCATAGCCGGTAAACTCACCACCTCTATGTTCGGCGTTCTTGTGAAAATGAATGTTGCAGAGATTCATCTCTGTATAGGCGGGCGAAGTACTGAATGCGCGGCCGTTAGTGCCGATGTTTGAGTCGATATCACGTGGAGACTGAGGGCCAAAACCCTTACCTTCAGTGTTTTTTACTAGCATCTCACGCTGTCTCATAATGACTTAGTCAGAAGCCTGGGCATGAACACTGGAGTGATTGCTTTCAGCACTGGCGCTAATCGGAATCAGTACTGTTGCGGTTAACAGAGCAAGGATAGTTTTCTTCATCGTATAACTCTTATGTTAGCGAATAAGGAAGGCAGTTTGTTAAATGTTTTTTAAGCCTTGCAGGTTAAACACGCAAGCTCATGGTATTGATTGTTGTTATATTCAAATTCTTGAATAACATCTAATCCAGCTTTTTGAGTGTGTGCGATATAAGAGCGTGGATTTATTTTATTGATGAAAGTTACCATAACAGGATATCTTTCGGCCATGGATTGTAATGAGTAGTTGAAAATACCCTCAAAAACGCCTTGGCCACGAACAGATTTATCGACGCAAACCGGGCCATATTGGTAAGAGTTTTCCGTGCTTAATTTATGTCCAGCGTACTCCACATTGGGTAAATCTTTGATCATATGTGCAAACATTGGCCATCGAGACCAAAACTCCCATGAGGCGGCCATTGCATAGGCTATGATCTTGTTGTCTTTAAGGGCTACTGATAGGCCTTTTTCGTGATTGATGAGTTCTAATAATTGCTCCTCGTCAAATGCGGTGGTAATAAAACCATCCTTCTTGTCTTCTTCCTCAATAGAGTCAACTTGGTACCGGTAATGAAGTTTGAGGATTTCCGCAATATCATCAGTTTTTGCAGATCGAAATATTATGGTCATAATTTAAGTCTCTATAGTCGATTTGGCTTAATGCCCCTGTGCCAGGATAAATAATTGGACTCAATTAATTTATAACTAAACAGGGTGGCTGCGGTAAGTGATAATAATGCGGTATCAACTGCTTTAGAGCAAAGATGTATCCAGAAATCCGTGCCGATAAAAAAACTTGTGTAATAGTTACATGGAAAAGATAAAGCGTTAGCAGAATCCTGATTCGTTATGCACTTTCAAGCCAGGACAGTGCTTCTTTTTTAATATCGAATTGAACAAGTTGATAGCCCTTAATAAATGCCACGGTGTCGACTACAATATTGGGATTGTTACCTTTCCCGTGAAGTACCGCCACCTTCGCGTTTGTCAGACCTACGTTAGTTGCTAAATGCTTACCAAAATATTTTTGTTCCTTAGTGGACAGCTGCATATCAATGTTTACAACATCGATCAACAATCGTAAGGGATCTAAATGCGAGCAGGATGTACACACCTCTTTAACGGCTGTCAGCCGATCTTCCAATGAAACTGCGCCGTTATACTCAACCGTTACGATTTTAGAACTCTGATCATATTCGATTTTGAAACTCATCATTTTCCTTGTCGGTATATCAACGCCACCCTCCAACGCTTGTGTTGGTATTGATGGCTGGCCTTGTGTGCTCCCAGCGTGAGAATGAACTAATGAGGTACTGTAGTAAGATCATCGTCTTAGCGATTTATAACATGAGTAGATGTTGACTGCTAGCGAATGGTAAGAGCTTACTGATACACGTTAACCTTCAGCTGTTTTAACCCGTATTTTATTGCTGCCGACAGCTTTGTTATTTAGATTTTTAATAGCGGCTTTTGCTTCACCTGATTTTGGCATTTCAACGAAACCAAAGCCTTTTGACAAGCCACTCTCTTTATCCATAACCAAATTACAAGATTGGATCTCGCCAAATTCTTGAAATAATATTTTCAGTTCTTCTTCTGTCGTTAATCGATCTAAGTTACGTATTAATAATTTCATTGATATTCCGATGGGTCATTATTCATTTAAGGTGTCATTTGGCTCATTTGCATAAACTGGCCATAACTGAATTTTGTGAAACGTAGCAAGATGCCCTGTTTATGGCCTTAGTGCGCCCGTTATGGGCATAAACTGATGGGGTGAAAGCCCTCTGTAGGTCGATCACCCTCGAAAACCTGTTGTGATTAGACGATAACTACCGGCGAATGGCAAGCGCTGGGCTGACAGTATTGGTGGCGGTTGGCCGTTAAATAGGGGTGTTAGTGGCTATTTCATCGGAAACTTTTGCTTCTGGTGAAGCACTCTCATAACACGATTTACGCTATGATCAACCCAATAAGATACGATCATTGATACTTCGGGAATAATCAGTAATCGACCTCTTATTCCTTCGCGCTCAACACCCATTAGTGGTTGGTGAAGTAAGTTTTCGACTTTTAATTCAATAATCTCATCTGTTTTTTCTGCAGCTGTGGGATTAAAATCATAAAGAAATTCGAATATCTTTTCACGGTCGTTTAAAGACTCTTCTTCCCAGTAAATCTCCATTCAACCCTTGCCACGTATTTTAGCTTTTCGTTCTGCCATTCTAGATTTAGCCTGTCCGTTCTCAATAAAAGTAGATTTTCCAGCATCAAATTTTTCAAAAGCTAAATTTACTTGTTCAGTTAGCCACGTATCATGAGATAAGGCTTTACGTTGTTGCTCAGCAAGTTGCTCTGCGAGATCTCGACAGGCATCACTAAGTGTGCGCCCCTGACTTTCAGTCATTTGTTGGGCTAGGCGTTTAGTTTCTTTATCAATACGAAATTGAACTCTAGTGTCCATAAAAAATGCCTTGGCTTGTGTGTGTACAAATGTTAGCACGCGACAACTAGCAAGGCAATCTTGCGGAACTCCGTGAGCTGTCACCTTGTTTGCAAAAATACGCAAACAAGCCGCCATCCCACTCCGTCGCGAAAATTGCGGCGATACGTCGATGAGGCCGTGGTGATAGGAGGGAGGTTGTCTATACCGGCTTAATACCGGTATAGCGTTGAGATGCATAGATTAGGGATGTTAGCTCAACCAGCGATCAAACGGGATCACTTCAACCACTCCACCGGCTTCAACGTTGCCAGACTCTCTGGATAGTTTAACGTAGCAATTGGCTTTACTCATCGACGATAAAATCCCTGAGCCCTGTTCCCCTGTGTTGTTAACGATGGCTTCGCCGTTTTTGTCTTTGCTTAATACGCCGCGCTGAAAATCTAAACGCCCGGGGTGCTTTTTGAGTGTGCTTTGCGTGGTTGCTTTAATACTGGTTTGCTCTGGGTATTGCTCGCCAGCCATTAAGCGTAGGGTGGGCGTGGCGAGTTGATGACAGGTGACAGTGGCGGCAACCGGGTTGCCTGGCAGACCAAAAAAGAGGGCTCTGCCGACTTTGCCAAAGGCAAAGGGTTTACCGGGCTTGATGGCGATTTTCCAAAAGTTAACGTGGCCGAGTTTTTCCAATACCTCTTTAGTAAAATCGGCTTCACCGACAGAGACACCGCCAGAGGTGATAATGGCATTGCAGGTTTCAGCGGCTTGTTCAAAGGTTTGTTGTAGCTTTGCTAGATTATCGGGGATGATGCCTAGGTTAAGCACGTTTGCCCCTAGGCGTTCTAACATGGCGGCCACGACAAAGCGGTTGCTGTCGTAGATGCATCCGGGGGCTAAGGCCGTGCCGGGTAGTTGTAGCTCGTCGCCGGTTGAGAATAGGGCGACGTTAAGACGTTTATAAACAGTGACTTGGTCGTAACCCAATGAGGCGAGTAAGCCTATATCGGCAGGGTTAAGGCGCCGGCCTTGGGTTAATACGGTTTGGCCATTGGCGATGTCTTCACCGGCAAAGCGGATGTTGTTGTGTAAGGCTGGCTTGGCGTCAAACGTGATGATGTCATCATCAGCTAATGTTTGCTCTTGAATCACAACGCAATTAGCGCCAGTAGGGATGGGGGCGCCCGTCATGATACGGATGCATTCACCATTGTTAACTTCACCGTCAAAAGGCGCGCCGGCAAAAGCTGCACCGATAAGCTTTAATGTATCGCGGTGGTTTAAATCTTCGGCTTTTAGGGCATAGCCGTCCATTGCAGAGTTATTATAGCCCGGCACATTAAAGCTGGCTTTAATGTCGTTGGCTAACACTCTGTCGAGCACTTGCTCTAGGGCTAGGGTGTCGGTTTGGGTGATTGGCGTTACCGCTTGCTGGAGTTGTTGTTGTGCTTCTTCGAGCGACATAAGACCGGTGGTGTCACAGCATCCCATAGAGTACCTCTAGATATTGTTACTATTAAATGTTTGCAACGACTCAGCTCACAGCCAAAATCGTGCTGAACTGCGTTAAAAAATGATCATTTACACCTGTAAACTCACATGTTTCGCCTTGCCCAGCACAATTTTGACTGCAATCTGAACAGTTACGGACAGTGCTGAGTAGTTGCAAATGTTTAAGCATTACTGCGTTTAAATAATGAGTATTACTGTCACAGAACCCCGCTTGTTTTCAGATAAGGCCTTATTTAGCGTAAAGACCAAGCCAGAGAGGGGGGCGGCAGTCATTAGATAAGAGTAAGTCTAACGGATCGAGCATCGCATTAACGCGACCTGAGAGCAAACAAGCCACGGTGAATTAATGGTTTTGATTAACCATCCATACCGCCGCTTCAACTCTTGAGCGCAAACTTAGCTTTTTAAGAATGTGTTTGACGTGCACCTTAATGGTGCCATCTGATATATCTAGCTCGCGGGCAATCAATTTGTTACTTAAGCCTTTGGCGATCTGTTTTAAAATCTCGTGTTCACGGCTGGTGAGTTTGGCTAATAAACTGGTGCGGTTGTTGTCTCCTTTACGGATTGCGCCCGCTAAAATGTGGGTGAGTTTGTCGCTAATCACCATTTTTCCTAAAGCGGCTTCTTTAATTTTTTCTAAGATTATCTCTGGGTCCATATCTTTTAACAGGTAGCCATCAGCACCGTAGGTAATAGCACAAACCACATCTTCGTCGTTATCGGATACGGTAAGCATGATAATGCGCGAGCTGACATCATTTTCACGCATGGCTTTGAGGGTTTCTAAACCGTCCATACCTTGCATATTTAAATCAAGAATAATCAGGTCAGGGTCATGCAGCATTGCTAGTTCTATAGCGTCTTTGCCATTGTCGGCTTCGGCGATCACTTCTAAGTCGTCTTCTAAATCAATTAATTGGCCTAGGCCCTTGCGAAGTAGGGGGTGGTCATCAACGAGTAGAAGGCTTGCTGCCTGGCTCATGCTATTGCCTGCTGTTTTTAGTTAGCTTAATGCTACGGGTGCGGTCTTTACATAGGTTATTTAAATTATGCATAACCAGCGATGATGCACTGTGTAATTAATGCTGTGGTTTGGCAAGCCTTATACGAGTATGTGTTGATCTAGGTCATCATTTTGTTGGTCAGTGAATGTTTGAGTTTAGCGTGGTTTACCTACATTGCTTGTGTGCTGGGTTCACCACTTGGCTGCAGCCCTTGTGACTAAAGGCTTACATTTTTGGCTACCCCTTAATGAGTAGTCGCCGTTGAGTGAGCGCGTTATTTAGCTACTCCCTTCAGTTGATTGAGTGTTTTGTCACGACTGGCATAGTGGTGACACGATAACACCCATGGGAGAAGTGTAATGACTAGTTCGCAAGCTCCAGATTCTGCAGTAGGCACAGGCGCTAAAGAGAGTGGCGCTGATGTGAATACTTGGGATCCGGAAAACAAACAATTTTGGGAAAGTAAGGGTAAAAAAATTGCTAGCCGCAATCTTTGGATCTCGATTCCCAGCTTACTCTGTGGTTTTGCCATTTGGTTATATTGGGGCATTATTACAGTACAAATGTTAAATCTCGGGTTTCCTTTTGCAAAATCTGAGCTTTTCACTTTAATGGCAATTGCCGGTTTAACCGGTGCCACTTTACGAATACCGAGTAGCTTTTTTATTCGCTTGGCGGGTGGTCGCAACACTATATTCTTTACCACCGCATTATTAATGTTACCTGCTTTGGGTACCGGTTTAGCGCTTAAAGATCAGAATACGCCACTTTGGGTGTTCCAGGCACTTGCCTTATTGTCGGGTTTTGGTGGCGGTAATTTTTCTTCTTCTATGTCTAACATCAGTTTCTTTTACCCTAAAAAACAACAGGGCTTAGCCTTGGGCTTAAATGCGGGTTTGGGTAACTTTGGTGTTACTTCAATGCAAATTCTTGTTCCGCTAGTAATGACCTTTGGTTTATTTGGTGCAATGGGTGGCGACTCCATGGTATTGCAAAACACCTCGGGTACGCTTATTGGTAAAATTCCTGCAGGTTCTGAAACCTATATCCAAAACGCAGGCTTTGTATGGTTGTTGTTTTTAATTCCTCTGGCTTTTGCGGGCTGGTTTGGCATGAACAATATTCGGACTAAAGATGTGTCGCCAGAAACTCCTGGTGCTGTAGCTAGCTTTGGTTTAATTAGCGGCATGTTGTTTATTGGCTTTATCACCGCGGCGATTGGCTTGTGGTTAATGCTACCGGAATCTGCGAATGGTTCAGGTTTTGGTGTGCCAAAAGAGCTTGTGTTGATTATTGTTGTTGCTTCAACGGTATTCTTGTTAAAGCAAATTCCAGGTCAAGTCAAAAGTAGTTTAGGGCGTCAGTACCAAATTTTTAGGAACCGCCATACCTGGGTCATGAGCATTATCTACACCATGA
Source organism: Pseudohongiellaceae bacterium (assembly GCA_051277005.1). Classification (GTDB taxonomy): domain Bacteria; phylum Pseudomonadota; class Gammaproteobacteria; order Pseudomonadales; family Dasaniaceae; genus Dasania. The sequence continues at coordinate 661 of JBNMPS010000100.1, read as the reverse complement.
CGTTTGGTTCTTTTATCGGCTTTGCGGCATCGTTTCCGCTATCGATTAAAGTTATCTTTGGTTATCAGCACTTGTTGTTTGATGGGGTGATGACACATGATATCTCAAATCCTAATGGCCCAAGTGCATTAATGTACGCATGGATGGGGCCTTTTATTGGTGCGCTGATTCGCCCGGTGGGTGGTTGGATTGCGGATAAGATGGGGGGGCTTTAGTCACACAAATCTGTTCAGTTGTGATGATTGGTAGTGCCTTGGGCGTCGCTTATTACATGAGAGTCGCTTACAACTCTGCTACCCCAGAAGAGTACTTTGTTCCCTTCTTTGTCTTGTTCCTTTTATTGTTTGCGGCAACGGGTAACAGCTGTAGCGGTAGATATGTGGAAGGCCTACGCCAATGCCGTAGCAGATAAGCTTCCGCAGGCCGATATAGTTCACGACCGCTTTCATATCAGTCAGCACCTGAATCAGGCTGTTGACCAAGTACGCCGAACAGAACATAAGACGCTGGTCACGGAGGGTGATAGTGTATTGACAGGCAGTAAATTTTTATGGCTGACAAACGAAGAAAACCTAAAAGAGAAGTTTGTCGATCGTTTTGAAAAGCTTAAAACATCTGATTTAAAAGCTGCCAGAGCCTGGGCCATAAAAGAGTCTTTTCG
>JBNMPS010000099.1:0-10594 GCA_051277005.1 Pseudohongiellaceae bacterium | reverse complement strand
ATTAACCATTGATTAACCATTGATTAACCATTGATTAACCATTGATTAACCATTGATTAACCATTGATTAACCATTGATTAACCATTGATTAACCATTGGCATAAAAATTTTATAAAAAAAACGCCTCTTACGAGGCGTTTTTTATTACGTACACGTTGTTTATTTCAATAAACTTTCATGCGGCTGTTCACAGGCTAGTTTATTACCCAACAATTCTTCTATCGTTGGTAAGATAAACGCATCGTCTTCACAGGCAAAGCTGATAGACGTACCCTTAGAACCCGCACGACCGGTTCGACCTATACGGTGAACGTAATCTTCTGGATCTTCTGGCAAGGTATAGTTAATGACATGACTAATACCTTTTACATGAATACCTCTACCGGCAACATCGGTTGCCACTAAAACTTTTAGCTTGCCGTCTTTAAAATTTTGTAGCGTCGCGGTGCGCTTATTTTGCGGCACCTCACCCGATAAAATCCCGCATTTCAAACCTGCTTTACTTAACCGCTCATGCAATTTACGCACTTGATCACGGCGATTAGCAAATACAATCACGCTCTCAACATCATTTTGAGACACGATATTTTTAAGCAGTTTGTATTTATCACTGGCCGCTACGATATACACTTTTTGATCGACTGAATCCGTCGCTACGCTCTCTGGTTCAATCTCTACGCTAACCGGCTCATAAGTCCACTGGTCAGTTAGGCTCATCACTTCGGGCGTAAACGTTGCACTGAACAATAAGGTTTGGCGATTCTCTTTGCTCGGTGTTGAGCGCACAATACGACGCACCTGCGGGATAAAACCCATATCTAACATACGGTCGGCTTCATCAATTACCAACACCTCGACTTGATCAAGATACAAGTCACCACGTTGCTGAAAATCAATTAAACGACCTGGCGAGGCCACAACAATATCAACACACTTACCATGTAATTGTTGCTGCTGCTTTTGGTAGTCTGCACCGCCAATTAAGGTTACTACGTGCAAATCGGTATGTTTTAACAAACCTCTGGCATCATCAGCAATTTGCACGACCAACTCACGGGTGGGTGCAATAATGACGGCTCTTGGCTCACCGGCAAAACGGTCTTCTTTAATGGGGTTATTTAAGAACTCATTGATCATGGTGATCAAAAACGCAGCTGTTTTACCGGTACCGGTTTGCGCTTTACCAATCACATCATGACCTTGCAAGGTGTGAGGCAATGCCGCAGCTTGAATTGGCGAGGCGTATTTAAACCCTAAATCAGCAATACCGTGCATGAGGCGAACATCTAAACCCAAGTCATGAAAACGGGTTTTATCGGCCTGCTCGGGCACTTGAAATTGCTCAAGAGTCCACTCGGGCTTGGCTGGTTTAGCTTTATGCTGCTGGGGTTTTTCTGGGCTGCGGGGTTTTTTATCAGCCTTTTGTGATTGCGAAGAAGATGAAGGCGCTGCCTCAGCCTTATCTTTTTTGCCAAATAACTTTCCTAACATATCATTCCTAACAAAGGTTTATCTCTTTATTCACATTGAATAGCCAGCCATTTTAGCATTGATTCGGTCAATTTACGCGCACTTAAATAGCCGACAAAAAAATACCGGCAAAAGCCGGTATTTTTCAATAACCAGAAATCATTATTATTTAGCAAAATACCGATTTAACCAATAGTCGATGCTCACATAACGACCACCACCCGTAAAAAATAACGACAGCAGCATAATGAAATAGGTGATAGCAAACTCTATCCCATTATTAAGTATCACCACAGAGCCTCGCCCGGTAAGCCAATCATAATTGCCGTGCTCAGCTAGTAATTCTTTTGCTGTCTCTAAGCGAACCACTGCTTCCATGACTCGCTCATTAGCACCAAAAGAGCCTGGGTCTGAAATTGCCTGCCAGCCATTCCCCCAATGCACCGCAAATGCAGCCACTAACATAGTGACCATTAAAGGAATTGAGATCCAACGTATAGCAAAACCACCCGCTAAAAAGACGGCACCTAATACTTCAGTCCAGCCGGCTAAAAATGCCATTAAGGTAGGCAAAGGCAAACCTAAGTAACCGCCAAACCAATCGACCGTACCCGCATAAGGCATTAACGTGGTGAAATCAATTTTACTGGCACCGGCCATCCAGAAGATGGGAATTAAATACAAGCGCAGCAATAAGGGCGCTAAGCCACTTAAGCAGCAAAGCCTGTCGATAGTGTTATTTTGAATGAAATAATATTTATCTGCATATTGTTGCATAGCTGAGAGGCCTGTTATCCGCATGATTAACGTTAACCGTTATTTATTGCGGGGGTTATTGATGATAAAAACTGCACATATAGAAATTGATAGCAGCTACGACAAGATTTAATCTAGAAAGTTTCCCCGTTCATTGCTTTTTTGAAGCATGGGTACAGATTATAAGAATTACCGTTTCCGCGTGGCCACTATAAAGCGTAGCGCTACTAACCACCACACTCTGAGCATTCAGGATTTTGGGGCACCTTTAGTTTTCTCCACTCCATGACCTTGGCATCAAAAATCATTAGCTGACCAATTAATGCATCACCAAAACCGGTGATTAACTTTATCGCCTCCAGCGCTTGCATAGAGCCAATGACACCCACTAATGGCGATAGCACGCCACTTTCTGAGCAGCTTAGCTGAGTATCATCACTGCTATCGGGGTACAGGCAACGATAACAGGAGGCGTTTTGTTGGCGACTATCAAAGATGGCAACTTGCCCCTCGCTACGAATGGCCGCACCCGATACCAACGGTTTTTTGCCTTGCACACAAGCGCGGTTAATATCAAACCGCGTCGCAAAATTATCGCTGGCATCGACCACTAGATCAACATGATTAACCGCTAAATCTAACCTTTGACCATCGAGTTTTTCGATCATCGTTTCAATTTTAATGTCGGAATTAATCGCATGAATGTGCTCAGCCACGGAGATCACTTTGGGGCGACCAACATCATTTTGGGTGTGGGCAATTTGACGCTGCAAATTAGACATATCCACTTCATCAAAATCGGCCAGCCATAACTCACCCACTCCCGCTGCGGCTAAATAAAGTGCCACCGGACAACCTAAACCACCCATGCCTACCACCAAGACTTTTGCATTAAGCAAAGCCTCTTGGCCGGCAATATCAAAGTCGGGCATCATTATTTGTCGGCTGTAACGAAGTAATTGCTGATCATTCATTCTGTTTTTAACCCTCTGCTTTCCACTGCCCCTGAGTAACCCTATCCATGCTGGCTAAATCTTGAATTGTGGTGACATACTCAAAACCCACGGCCATCATTAACGCTCTAACGGCACTACCCTGATCGTAACCATGTTCAAACATCAGCCAAGCATTGGGTTTTAAATACGGTTGAGCAGCGGCAATGATTTGCTCAATATCGGCCAAACCACTTTTATCTGACACTAGTGCGCTGCGAGGTTCAAAACGCACATCACCTTGTAATAAGTGCTCATCATTGGGGTCAATGTAAGGGGGGTTGCTGACGATAAGGTCAAATTGCTGAGCAGGTATTGATGTAAACCAATGGGATTGCAAAAACTTGGCATTGTTGATGTTGTGACTTTGCCGGTTTTGTTCCGCCAAGGCGACCGCTTCTGGCTGTATATCACAGCCTACCACTTGCCAACGTGGATGTTCTGAAGCAATCGCCAAGGCGATGGCACCGGTGCCAGTGCCTAAATCTAAAATAGTGGCTGCGTCATAATCAGCTAAACACGCCAAGGCCTGTTCAACCAACAACTCCGTTTCGGGCCGAGGGATTAAGGTGGATGCATTAACCGCTAAATCTAGCGTCCAAAAACCCCTGCTGCCAATTAAGTAGGCAACCGGCTCACCTTGCTGACGCCGTTTCAGCAACGCTTCAAATTGCACAAGCTGTGCTGTATCTAACTCACGTTCAGGCCAGGTTTTTAAATACGTTCGATTTTTTTGTAGGCAATGGCCGAGCATTAACGCCACATCCAAAGCCGCAGTATCACTTATATTCGCTAGGCTTTCGCTGCGAGCAAGTAACTCTGCAATGGTCATTAGTCGCCAGCCATAGCGGCCAATAAGTCGGCTTGATATTCGTTACGCAAAGGCTCTACCAATTCACCTAAGGACCCTTCCATTATTTCATTTAATTTATACAGCGTTAAGTTAATACGATGGTCACTAATTCGGCTTTGCGGGTAGTTATACGTGCGAATACGCTCAGAGCGGTCCCCACTACCCACTAAATTGCGGCGTTCATCAGCCTGCTCTTGTTGTTGTTTGTCTTGCATACCGGTTAAAATACGTGACTGCAATAATGACAGCGCACGCGCTTTGTTTTTATGCTGCGAACGTTCGTCTTGGCATTCCACAACGATACCCGTTGGGAGATGGGTAATACGAATGGCCGAGTCAGTTTTGTTAACATGCTGACCACCCGCACCCGATGCTCTAAAGGTATCAACACGAATGTCGGCTTTGTTAATCTCAATACCTTGTACGGCATCAACTTCAGGCATGACCGCAACGGTACAAGCAGACGTATGAACACGACCTTGCGACTCGGTTTCTGGTACACGCTGCACACGGTGCGCGCCTGACTCAAACTTTAAATGAGCGTAAACATCTTGGCCGCTGACGCGAGCGATAATTTCTTTATAGCCGCCGTGATCGCCTTCGCGATCACTCACTACCGACACACTCCAACCCTGAGTCTCGGCATAGCGGGAATACATGCGGTATAAGTCACCGGCAAAAATAGCGGCCTCATCACCGCCAGTTCCGGCGCGAACCTCTAGGAATACATTATTGGAATCGTTAGGGTCACGAGGCAACAACAATCGTTGCAGCTCTGCTTCTAATTCGTCACGTCGAGCTTGGCCAGCTTTTAATTCTTCTTTGCCCATCTCACGCATATCAGGATCGCTATCATCGAGCAACACATACGCCTCTTCGACATCTTCCAAAGAGCTGCGGTACGCTTCGTAGCATTTAACAACAGGTTCAACCTCTGCATATTCTTTTGACAAATCCCGAAATTTATTTTGGTCAGAGATCACTTCACTATCACTTAATAGCGCCGATAGCTCTTCATGGCGATCGATTAGTTTATCTAATTTTTGGACGATGGATTGTTTCATAAATGGCTTAATTTCTTTTCAATGTAACTTTTGTATAATCATAGGGTTAATCAACAAAATAATCATTCTCCCTAGCTAATTCGGCTCACTACCGCCGTTTAATTCAAACAACTGCTGGGTGAGGGCGATTAAATCTTCTCGACCTTCGGCGCTAGCTTTTTTCATTTGTATACTTGGGCTATGCATTAGTTTATTGGTTAAGTTGCGCGCCAACTGCTCTATCACCTGCTCAGGCCTCGTTCCGTTTTCCAAAGCTCGTAAGGCTTTGGCCAGCTCTTCATCACGGGTTTGCCCAGATTTTTCTCTGAACGCCTTGAGCGTATCGACCACATTTAGGCTACGCAACCGATGTAAATAATTCTCGATGCCTTCGCCAATGATGATGTCGGCTTTGCTTACTTCGCTTTTGCGACTCTGTCGGTTGGCGTCAACAATTTCGGTGAGATCATCAACCGTATATAAATAAACATCACCCAACTCTCCCACCTGCTCTTCAATATCGCGAGGTACGGCAATATCAACCATTAACATAGGTTTATGTTTGCGTAATTTTAACGCATGTTCAACCGCTCCTTTACCTAAAATGGGCAATTGGCTCGCCGTAGAAGAAATGACCACATCCGCTCGGTGTAACTGCTCAGGTATTTCAGATAACAATACCGCTTCAGCGCCAAACTGCTGTGCTAGCTCCCGTGCTCTACCCAGTGTTCGGTTGGCAACAACGATACCGCTCACACCATTTTCAGATAAATGCCTAGCCACTAACTCGATCGTTTCACCGGCACCAATTAACAGTGCCCGTATTTTTGATAAATCTGAAAAGATATGACGTGATAAGGTCACTGCGGCGTAGGCAACTGAAACGGGATTTTCGCCAATGCCGGTATCGGTACGCACTTTTTTCGCCAGCGAAAAAACTTGAGGGAACACATTCAATAAATGCGAATTTACCGCGCCAGCTTCTTGCGCCACCGCGTAGGCTGATTTCATTTGGCCAAAGATTTGTGGCTCACCCAATACCAACGAATCTAAGCCACTGGATACCTCTACCATATGGCGCAGAGCACACTCATCATGGTGCACGTAGTAACAGGATTGTAAATCAGCTAGCGACAAATGATGATACGCGGCCAGCCACTCTAAAATACGCTGGCTAGCCTCAGCTTCTTCGGCAACCGCAAAAATCTCTGTGCGATTGCAGGTCGACAAAATAGCGGCCTCATCAATGCGAGCAACCGACAACAAATCCTGCAGGGCTTCGGTCATTTGCTCGGGGGCAAAAGCCACCCGCTCGCGCAAAGACACATGAGCCGATTTATGATTAATACCCAGTGCTAGTAAAGCCATATTTGCGGTTGGTGAATCCTAAAAATCATGCCGACCCATCACACATATCTGTATAAGCCTTGGGCAGGCTGTAAAAAAGCGCTCAATTCTATCAAGTTAGCGGCCAAATGTGGATGGGTAACGCCCCAGCCCCTAGGATTTATAGCTAAAAAATCGCAATCTCTCATTCACTTAAAGCAAGTAAACTGCATTATTCACGCACTGGCAGGCCGTTTTTTAGTCACCACAATCACCATTAAATGAGTGTTAACAGGCCCTAGCCGCTGGTTTTCTAGTTGAAGTTTGTGTCATTATGACTGCAATCAAAGGAAGCATTGAGTTATGAAGAGTCCTCCCTATGCCGCAACTGCTTTAGCGGTATTACTAAGCCTACTATTAAGCGCCTGTATCACTACATCACAGCAGGAAGAAAGCCTAACTGCAGACTCCATCGAAGAAAAAGAGCCTGCAACTGTATCTAGCATTCCCTTTTCAGCAGAAAGCTTCCATGACTTGTTAGTCGCTGAATTTGCTGTGCGCCGCGATCAGTTTGATGTAGCCCTAGGATATTATGTAAACCAAGCCCACCAAACTCGCGACCCTGGGGTTATCAACCGCGCCACTCGCCTAGCGCAATACCTTAAGGCAGACAAAGCCGCTTTAGATGTCGCTCAACTCTGGGCCGAGGTAGAACCTAACAATCCTGAAGCCCATTACACTACCGCCACCATGCTCGCCAAAAACAAGCAGCCCTTGAAGGCCCTTGAGCACATGGAGAAGGTATTAATTGCCGGAGCCAACACCAACTTCACCGCCATTGCAGCTTCCAGCCACAATATGCCCGCTCTTAGCCAGCAATTAGTCGCCAGTGCTATCGATGACTTAATTAGCCGCCACCCCAATTACGGTCAACTACACGTTAGCCAAGCCATCATGCTGCAAAGCCAAAATAAGCTAGAACAAGCCCTTACTGCCACCCGTAAAGGCATCAAGTTTGATAACACCGACATCCAAGCGGTTATTATAGAAACTCGATTACTTCAACAAATGGGTAAAGATGATCAAGCTTTTACCCGCCTGGAAGCCATTCAGCAACAATTTCCCAACAACCGTCGCCTACGCCTGCAATACGCCAGATTGCTGCTTAAAAAAGACTTACCCAAAGCTCGCACCCAGTTTGAACATTTACTCGTCAGCACGCCTAATGACCCTGACCTCTTAATGTCTCTAGCGCTTATTAATACCGAGATCAAAGACTACGACCTAGCCAAACATTATTTTAATCGCGCCTTAACGACCGGCACTCGCAGCAATGAGGCTCACTACTACTTAGCCCAAATTGCCGAACGTGAAAACAAGCTATCAGAGGCCATCAGCCACTATGAGGCGATTGTTAAAGGTGACGATTATGTCGCCGCTACCAACCGAATTACTGAGCTCTATGTTCAACAGGGTCAAACCCACGACGCCCTCAAACTATTACAACAGCGCCGGGGACTTAACCCTGACTTATCGCTGCGCTTTTATATTCTAGAGGCCGAGCTGCTGTTTAACGACCACAACTACGAACAAAGCCACCAGACGCTCTCTGAAGCGCTGGGTCTGCACCCCAACCAAACCAATCTGCTTTATATGCGTTCACTGGTTAGCGAAAAACGCAACGATTTGGTGTTAATGGAGCAGGATCTCAACAGCATTATCCAACAAGATGCTAACAACGCCACGGCCCTCAACGCACTCGGCTATGTACTTGCCAATAGAGCCGAACGTTTAGAGGAAGCCTTCCAACTCATCACCCGAGCACTGGCGATTAAACCCGATGACCCCGCTATTTTGGATAGCTTAGGCTGGGTAGAATACCGCCGAGGCCATTTAGACCGCGCTAACATCCTGCTAGAAAAAGCCTATAGACTATTTCCCGACTCGGAAGTGGCCGCCCACTTAGGTGAAGTACTATGGCGTAGAGATCTACCCGAAAAAGCTCAGCAAGTATGGCAACAAGCGTTAGATAAAACCCCTCATCACCCAGTACTTCAAGAAACCATAAAAAGACTAATGGGCAATACGGCTGATACTCAAAACCCTAGCCCCACCCCTTAAATAAGACTAATCGTTTACATTAAGACAGCGCCGATATCACTCATGCTAAAAAAAACTCTGCTATTACCAGCCCTCAGCCTATCTCTAATTTTAGGAGGCTGTAGCCATACCCCTCCCAATAACACCGGGCTCTGGCTAACCCCAGAGCAACAACAAGCCAACCAGCAAATTCATCACTGGCAAATTGGCGGCAAGATAGGCCTGCGCAGTGAGCAAAGTTCCGACACCGGCTACCTTAACTGGCAACAGTGCAATGATGATTTTGAAATTCGCCTCACCGGCCCACTCGGGCAAGGGGCAGCCATACTCTACGGCAACCAAAATAATGTCACATTAAAAACCAAAGAGGGCACCCGCAAAGCCACCAGCCCCGAACAGCTTCTTGCACAACAAGGCTGGCAGCTACCCGTTTCGCAACTCAAATACTGGGTTCGAGGCATACCCGCACCACAATTCGACGTAACACAACAAACATCCGAGGGTTTTACCCAAATGGGCTGGCATGTTCGCTTTACCCAATGGCAAAACATCTACAACCATCGCCTCCCCAAAAAAGCCATTGCCACTCATCCTGAACTAAAAGTCACTCTGCTACTGAAAAACTGGGGGCTAAAGCAGGAATGCGCCTTTTCTATGCTAGAAAGCGCATGACAACTCTCTCTCTCCCCTCACCGGCCAAGCTTAATTTATTTCTCCATATCACAGGCCAACGAGCCAATGGTTATCACGAGCTGCAAACCTTATTTCAGCTGTTAGATTACGGTGACCAACTGCACTTTGAGCGTAGAAACGACGACACGATTGAACTCAACCCCCCCATTGAAGGTGTCGGCCATGAGGACAACCTTATCGTTAAAGCTGCGCGTTTATTGCAGCAGCACATGTCACAATCACCTACATCGCAACAACAGAGCAGCTGCCCACTAGGCGCCAATATCCGGCTCGATAAAATTTTACCGATGGGTGGAGGCTTGGGCGGCGGTAGCTCTAATGCAGCCACCACCCTTTTAGGGTTGAATCATTTGTGGCAATTAAACCTACCTATTAAAGAATTGGCAGCGTTAGGGCTGCAACTGGGAGCCGACGTACCGGTGTTTGTTGAGGGCCAAAGTGCCTTCGCCGAAGGGGTAGGTGAGCAGCTAATTGGCTTAAAAATACCCGATTACTGGTATCTTGTACTGAAACCTGGCTGCAAAGTGTCCACTGAAGAAATATTTTTAAACAAACAATTGACACGTAACACCTCACCGATCACAATAGCCGCCGCTTTCGAGGAGGGCCACAGGAATGACTGTGAGCCTATTGCCAGAGCGCTTTACCCAGCAGTGGATAAAGCCCTTAACTGGCTCGGCCAAAAGGCCAATCCTCGATTAACCGGCACCGGCGCTTGTGTCTTTGCTGCTTTCCCTGATCAAGCATCAGCAGAAGCAGTATTTAACGAGCTTCCCGCCGAGTTAACAGGCTTTGTAGCAAGAGGGGTAAACCAATCCCCCTGCCACATACAGCTAGGTTTACACCTAGCCTAAAAAAGCCTATAAAAAGTTTATTGGGGCGTCGCCAAGCGGTAAGGCACTGGGTTTTGATCTCAGCATTCGTAGGTTCAAATCCTGCCGCCCCAGCCATATAAAAGACTCACAACGATTTTTGTGTGAGCAAGTAAAAAGCTGGCAAAGGACCAAGGAGAAGAGACCCTCTAACCTTTCCCAGCTTTTTTTATTTAAGCCTCAGCAATAGCTGCAAGGCGGCACCGACAAAGGGTATAATACGCCCCCTGAAATTCGGCGCTATTAATACCGAGTCAACTTAATCAACAGCCCATCACATTAAAAGCAGGATACAAACCGTGTCGCAATTAATGATCTTTACCGGTAATGCCAACCCTGAATTAGCTCAAAAAGTTAGTGAGCAACTGCATATCCCCTTAGGCGATGCAAATGTTACCCAGTTCAGCGATGGCGAGATAGCGGTAGAAATTAATGAAAACGTCCGGGGCGCTGACGTATTCATCATTCAATCTACCTGCGCGCCAACC
>JBNMPS010000098.1:0-10701 GCA_051277005.1 Pseudohongiellaceae bacterium | reverse complement strand
ATAAAGTAGATTAAAAGGCACTGCAAAGTGATGGTTTGCTCGGGGTTTCCATATATGTCATTTTTCTTTTGCGTGGACTTAGATCATTGGATTCGTCGTAGAGTGCGGATGGCTTACTGGCGACAGTGGCGTAAGCCTCGTACCAAAGTGAGAAATTTGACGCGATTGGGCGTTCGGGTACAGGCCGCCGTTGCGTGTGGTATTACCAGTAAAGGCCCATGGCGCAGTTCGATAACTCCAGGGATTAATCAGGCCTTATCTAATGCTTATTTGAAATTTCAGAGGCTTTATGCACTACGCGATGGCTGGATTAAGCTTCACCATTCTAAATGAAACGCCCTGTGCGGATCCGCATGCAGGGTATTGTGGGGGCTGAGGGTTAGATACCCTCGGCTACCCGATTAGCACTTGATTTTGATGTATATGATGGCAACATACATAAATGATTGACTGGAAACAAACTACAAGTTTTGACTGAGACGCCGGTAACGAGCGAAAAAGCGAAGAAAAACATGCGGTTAGCCGGTTTGAGGCCGAACAAGTGTTTTTTAACCAGCCATTACTGGTTTTGTCTGACCAGAAGCACAGCCAAGATGAGGCGCGTTACCACGCGCTGGGGAAGAGCAATGATGCTAGATTGTTGCATATATCTTTTACCCTACACTCCGATAACACATTGATTCGTGTGATTTCAGCTCGTGACATGCACCGGAAAGAGAGGCACATTTATGAGTAAAGTTAAAACCATACCTAATTTTAAAAATGAAGCTGAAGAGCGAACTTTTTGGGAAAAACATGATTCCAGTGATTATATTGACTGGAATCAAGCTCAATCAGTTTCAATGGCGAACTTGAAGCCTTCGACTAAAACAATTTCACTTCGGTTGCCTGAAGGCTTATTAGATAGTATTAAAATCGAAGCCAATAAACGCGACATGCCTTATCAATCACTCATGAAATCTTGGCTCGCTGATGATGTTAAACAGAGCCGCAATTCCTGATAGGTGCTAACGCCGCCAGTTACGGACGGAGTGTGATGATGGTTTTTTTGCAAAAAAGAAGACAGTTTACGGTCAGATTGACTGGCCTTGTTAAATATAGCTTTGCACATATGCATAAAAACCATAAATCAAAATACCCCAAATAAGAACACCTACAATAATATTTTTTATACTGGCAGGGTTCTGCTCTACTAAGGTTAAAATTTCATGCTCTGTTAATTGATGAGCGCAATGTGGGCAAACATTGTCATCACAGTACATCAACATATTACATGAAGGGCACTTTGCTAAATTAATGTCACTTTTTGATGTTAAACCAACGGAGCTTATCCCACCAACACCAAAGGAAGGTAATTTTGAAATATTCTCTTTCCCGTCGATAGTAACAACAACGACTAGCTGTTGAGACCACCCTTTAGATTTATCACAGCCACAGCATGATTCTTTTTTTATCTCATTAAGTGACTCGCACCAAACACATACCCATTTTTTAATCATAGTTGACATTTAACGCTTAAAGCAAACGCCGCGTTAGCGGTCGACCTACCTTGTCTTGTTAACCTTTGTCAGCTCATGAAGCTTGCCGACAAGGGGATTATTGTCTGTTGGTTGTATGAATTTACAGCTATAGGTTTTATACGTGCCTTCATCGCTATTTGCAAATACTAGATATGTTGTACCTGGCTGGAATGAGTACCTGCAAGTACATCTACCCTTACTGCTTACCATGACTTTTTTATTAGCCACACCTTTTATATTTTCTTTGACTACGAAACTTGTTTCTACATCCATCAGCTGGTCATCGCGATTTTTTATTTTAGCAATCGTCTCTATAGACATCATAGCTTCGCCAATAAACACAATGTCTGATTGATTTGTTACTACCTGCAATTGGGTGACACCCTTTGTTCGAGCTATCTCGGCATGCATATAATCCATCCAGCACGATGAATTACTGACTAAGGGTAAAAACATTAATGTAATGGCGAAGATATATTTCATATAAGAGGTTAACGTTTTTATTCAATGGAATGGCGCTACCTATGCAGCAGCGACCGATTCCCAGTTAAAAAACTAGCATTGCCAATTTAGCCTTACAATTCAACAAGATAAGACAAATAATATTTACCCTTTTGTAAATAGGTCGCATGATTCCGCTGAACTACGCCATTGTTGAATTGCATCACACTATTTTTATCGGTTTTGGGTAATCTTTTTGACAGCAAGCACCGCTTATCCTGAGTGCAACGAAGGATCTCGGTAGACTGTGAGTTTTATGGTATTAAGATTATTCACTACGTTCAGAATGACACAGCGTGTTCTTCAACCGTTATTCATCTCTGAGTTCACGCCTCAGTATTTTGCCCACCGTCGATTTTGGTAATTCATCACGAAACTCAAAGTGTTTGGGTACTTTGTATGCCGTTAATCTTGCCTTACAAAAGCCGATGAGGTGTTCCTTGCGCAGGGTTGGATCCTGTAACACAACAAACATTTTAATGACTTCTCCACGACTTTTATCAGGTATTCCAATCGCGGCACACTCTAGCACCCCCGGATGCTCACTGAGCACTGACTCCAATTCATTGGGGTAAACATTAAAGCCTGACACAATAATCATGTCTTTTTTTCTATCGACAATGCGGTGGTAGCCATCAGGGTCTAACACGCCAATATCACCGGTATGAAACCAGCCATTGGCATCAATCACCTTTGCAGTTTCATCAGGCATGTTCCAATAGCCCTTCATTAACTGTGGGCCGCGCATACACAACTCACCCGCTTCACCCATGGGTAAAATATCACCGTCTGGCGACATGACCACTAAATCTGTATTGGCCAAGGGTAATCCAATCGTTTGAATTTTATTCCCGCCCCCCGGATTAGCTGAAATAACCGGTGAGGTTTCAGTCATGCCGTAACCTTGATGCACTTCGCAGCCCGTTGTTTGCTGCCACTGTTTTGCCGCATCTTCCGTTAACGCCATGCCTCCTGACAAGGTCAGCTTTAAATCTTTAAAATTCAGATTTTTGAATTTTTTATGATTACATAAAGCAACAAACAAGGTGTTTAGGCCACAAAAAAATGTCATCCCATATTTGGCGATAGCCGCCACCAGTGAGTTTAAATCTCTGGGGTTAGGCACAAGAATACAGTGGCTCCCCTCCTCAAGCATAACCACACACACCGTAAACGAATAAATATGATAAAGCGGTAAAGGGACGATAATGGTTTCCACCCCTCGATGCATGCCATAACTTCTGAACAAGGCTTGGCATTGAAGGACATTGGCAATTAAATTACCGTGAGTCAGCATGGCCGCTTTTGGGACTCCCGTCGTGCCACCGGTATATTGCAATACCGCTAAATGATCTGAGCCTGTCTGAATAGATTGATACTCAGCGGCCACTCCCAAGGCCATGGCATCGGTTAACGCTATGGCATTCGGAATATTTAACTCAGGCACCAAACGCTTAATGTATTTTACAACATTGTTAATAAGCCAACGCTTGTGCACTGCATGAAAATCAGCCAAATGCGTAATCAACACATAATCGACCGCTGTCTCAGGTATTACCGCCTCAGCAGGCTTGGCAACGTTACTCAATACGATCAACATACGAGCACCCGAGTCATTTAATTGATACTTCAGCTCTCGGGCGGTATACAAGGGGTTGGTATTGACCACAACCATATCGGCCAGTAAAACACCAAAAAGTACAACAGGGTATTGCAGTATATTGGGTAACTGAATGGCTACCCGGTCGCCAGGGTTTAAATCTGTGTGCTGCTGTAAATAGGCTGCAAACTGCTGAGCCCGCTCACCAAACTGCTTAAAGCTAAGGCTTTGCCCTAGGCAACTTAGTGCAGGTTGTTCACCATATTGGCTCACCACATAGTTTAAAATATCCAATAAACTATCGTATTGTGAATAGTCTAGATCTATGGGAAGCCCTAATTGCTCGATCGCCGCCTGGGTGGCTGAACTCATCATTAACGGTTATCCATTTTATAATTACCGGGAAACATATAATCCTTAAGGCTAGCGTAAAATATTGTGTTTATTAAGGTTTTTTAGGATTTTAATTCGGCTCGATACGGCATAAAGTGAATTTGGCTCGGTATAATACATCCGTTTGAAATAACATCGAGCGGCACCATAGTTAATGCCTCGTCGCAGGCCCGTAAAAATGAGGCTGTCAGCCTGGCTGCCGCCATGAAAAACCCCGCTTTGTGGCAACAAACACCATAATATACCGACCGCATGCCAACAAATACTATGTCGACATCCATAAATCATAATCACGACACCCCACAACAACAAAAATGGTCTACAATAACCGCCAATTGAAAGACTGACTATACTCTCCGTATTAATCCAACCTGCCCAGTAGATCAGCGAGAATTGTAAAAGGAGTGCCGTGAGTCAATTAAAGAACTTCACCTACGACGAAATCAACATTGGCCAGACTGCAGAATACAGCAAGACCTTAACTGAGCACGACATCGTCATGTTTGCTGCGACTTCAGGTGATGTGAACCCGGTTCATCTTGATGCAGCTTATGCAGCCACCACCCCCTTTGAAGGACGTATTGCTCATGGCATGTGGACGGGTGGGCTTATCTCTGCCGCTATTGCCCTCCATCTTCCCGGCCCTGGCAGCATCTATCTTGGCCAGAGCCTTTCTTTCCGCAAACCGGTCAAGCTAGGTGATACCATCACCATCACCTTAGAAGTGAAAGAAAAACAGGATAAGCGACGCACCGTAGTGATTAATTGCATCGCCAAGAACCAAGACAACAAAGTGGTCGTGAAAGGCGAAGCCACTGTCATGGCGCCCGACACTCATATTGCCATGACCCATCCCGAGCTACCTAAAATCACCATAACATAATGACGTATTCACAAAGCAGCGAGACAAAAACAACACCTTTTGAAAACTAGGCCTAAATCTGTCATAGTTCCACACTGAAAATGTAATACTTTTGCCGCACATAATAACTTTAATCGTGTTTAATCACTAAATACCCAATGAGATAACCCTCCATGTTTGCCAAGTGCCTAATTGTATCTACCTTCATACTGAGCAGTATTATCAGCTTTAACGTCTACGCACAGTCGCTTTCAACAGCGAAATCTGAGTTAGTAAACTTCAAAGCCCGCCTAAGCACAACTCAGGTAGAAATCACCAATATTCAAGCAGCCTTACAAACCAAACAAGCTGAAATCACTCAAATCAACAGCACCCCATCACCCGAAAAAAACAACTATGATCAAGCGAAAACGCTGGTTTCTGATTTAGAAAACCAAGTGGCAAGTGACCCCAGTAAAGCTAGCGAACTTAAGAATGCTCAATTTAAACTGACCTTAGCCGATCGCAAATTCAAAAAATCAAATAAGCAGTTATCACAACTAGATAGCCAGCAAAAAACACTCACTAAACAGCTCGCCCTCAACACAAGCTCAGTTGCCCAACTTAAAAAGAACATTAACGACCACAATGCACTCATCATTAAATTACAAAGTAACGCTGCGGCACGTGAAAAATCACGTTTAACGCAACAACGTCAAGAAATGGATCGCTTAAAAACGGAAAACGAAGAACTAAAAGCCAGGCAAATTGCTGAACAAAAAGCCGCTGAAGAAGCGCTCACTCTTGCGGCATTTCAGGCTGAAGAAGACAGAGCAATCGCTGCAGTAGCGTTGGCCGCAGAGGACGCTGTCCAAGCCCAAAAAAACACTGCTAACATCATCGATCATAGCAACGACACCGTAAGGTTTTTAGCTGACCCCTTAGAGATCGCCGACGAAAAAGAAAGGCTAAGTTCGGCCGTGGCTAACAACAAAGGTAAAGGCAGAGGTAACAAAAGAAGCAAAAGCTTAACGATTCGTATTGGTGGTGAGCCCAAACGCTCTATCAAATTAAAAGGTTTAGGCGCCGATCAGTTTCGAGGCCAAAGTAGAGTTACCGCGGGTGAAGCGACTTTTCAATTGGACGAGGGTTCTTGGAAAGCCTCAATACCCGAAGCGCTAAGCAATCAAAAAGTAACGTTTATTGTAGACTATACTAATCAAGCCAAGCCCCGGATTATGTTCTTTCTAAAATAACGGTAAACATTGCAATAAAAGGCTCAGCAATGAGCCTTTTTTGTTTTTATCTTATTAGGGCGCCTCTACACTCCTCTTTTTAACTCTCTTGCTAAACGCTTTCACAACACCGCTTTCACCAGCATGAATGGTCCCATGACACCATCCGATAATAATAAACCATCACCTTACCAACTGGAGAGCGCCCAATTAGAATGGCGGGACGACATCGTGCCGACCTCTAGCAACTACGATGACATTTACTTTTCAAAGCAGCATGGCTTAGACGAAACCCACTACGTATTTTTACACCATAACCAGCTCGCTGAACGCTGGCAGCAACTCGATAAAAACAACCCCGGTATTTTCACCATTGCCGAAACAGGCTTTGGCACGGGCTTAAACTTTTTAGCCACCTGGCAACTCTGGCAACTACATGCCCCAAAAAACTGGCAGTTGTATTTTATATCCGTTGAAAAACATCCACTGAAGAAAGCTGATTTACAAAAAGCATTATCCGCCTGGCCACAGTTAAGTAACCTTTCGCAAACGCTGATTAGTCAATACCCCCCCCTGATTCCCGGCCATCACGTTATTCATTTTGAGTCAGTAAAACTGCATTTATTATTAACCGACGCTAGTGAGGGTTTTGAACAGTGCCTTAGTACTCATCACCCCGCCTTTAGCCCGCACTATGGTGCTAAAGTCGATGCCTGGTTTTTGGATGGTTTTGCGCCCGCCAAAAACCCTTCCATGTGGAGTGAGCGTTTATTTGAACTGATCCGTGACTTAAGTAAAAAAAACACCACTGTAGCCACGTTTACTGCAGCAGGCATTGTGAAAAGAGGTTTGCAGCAGGCCGGTTTCACCACTAAAAAAGTCAAAGGCTTTGGTCATAAACGTGAGATGTTAACGGCCGTTTATGAGCACGCCGCGCAAGAACCCGTCAGTAATAAGCGGCACAAAGCCCCGTGGGCGTTATACCCGCCACCAAAAACCGTACGACAGGGGAAAGCCAAACATGTTGCCGTGATTGGTGGCGGCATTGCTGGCTGCACCACCGCTTATGCTCTAGCCAATAGCGGCATACAAGTCACCTTAATTGAAAGACACCGCAAACTCGCTCAAGAAGCGTCGGGTAACGCTCAAGGCATGTTGTATACCAAGCTCTCTACACAAGCGGGTACGTTGAGCCAGTTTGGTCTGAGCTGTTATTTTTTTGCAACACGCTATTACCAAGCACTGCAACAACAGCAGATTTTAACCAATAACGAAGCTAGTTTTTGCGGCTTGCTACAACTGTGCCTCAATAAAAAACAACAAAATTGGCTGGCGGATCTGAGTCAAATATTTCAAGGCCAGGATGATTGGCTACAGTTTTTAAATACTGAACAATCGCAGCAAGTGAGTGGTATAAGCACTAGTTATCCGGGATATTTTTTAAGCCAGTCTGGTTGGGTTTCACCTTCAGCTTTATGCGACAAGCTATCGCTTCACCACAATATTGACATCATCACTGAGCAACAGGCTATTGAGTTACAATACGTTGAGCCACCGCAAACCGAAGCTCAAGAGTCTCATCGCTGGGCTATTGTAAATTCAAAACAACAATCCATACTCCACTGTGATGCCATTGTTATCGCCAATAGCCACGACGCTACGCAGTTTCAACAAACAAATCACTTACCGCTAAAGGTGATACGAGGGCAAATCACCGAACTCACCCAGACGTGTTTTAATGAATTACCACAAACCGTCATTTGTCACGAAGGGTACATCACCCCCGCCATTGACGGGCAGGTTCGCTTTGGTGCTACTTTCGACTTAGGCGATCGTGAAAAAAACATTCGCCCGGGTGACCACCTACGTAATATAACAAGTTTACAACAGGCACTGCCCACTACACTCATCCAAGCTAGCGAGAATATTCAAGGACGTGCTAATTTACGCTGCACCACGCCTGACTATATGCCCATCGTAGGGCAGGTTGGTATGCGGCGTGAAATGATTGCTGATTTTTTACCGCTTAATAAAGATGCCAACCGGGTGATCAACAAACCAGGCAGCTATTATCCGGGGCTTTATATTAATGTCGCTCATGGAGCCAAAGGCTTAACCTCAGCACCCTTATGTGCCGAATTACTCACAGCATTGATTAATCAACACCCTAGCCCCATGCCACGAGATTTAGTCGATGCACTGAACCCAGCAAGATTTATTATTCGCGATATAATACGCGGCAAGATAGTTTCAGCCTGCTAAGCTTAGAACCACCGCTAAGATGGAACCACCGCTAAAATTTATACTACAATGATAGCGAGTAAAGAAAACGATAAAATAACAAAATTCAACCAGCAAGGAGACAGTAATGCTGTTATCAGATTTTAGTTTTCGTGGCGGCAAGCCTACTGACATCGACGGTGTGCACAATTATTATGAGCCACTGGTGTTAGATCAATTAAAACAAGCACTCGTCGGTAAAGATGTTGATGGCGAATACATCGCCGATGTTTCCTGCGTTGCCTTAAACAACTTGCCTGCACGTTACATTCGTCACGATGTGGATATGATGTTTTATTTATCCTCTCAAGAGCGCAGTGAAATTAATGATAGAGTCACCACCGCCGTTAAAGAGGCTATCGTCTTTGTAGATGGCCGCAGCCACGACAAATAAACCTTCAACTTCACCGCGTGACCAATGTAACCCTTTTATGCATCTTGCTTTATCGAGCTTTGGCTTGCTGCTTTATCTATTCGCTGTTGCCCTGCCCTGTCAGGCAGCAAAAGCAATTGATTATTCCGTTGTCGCAGAATACCCTCACAGCACGTCAAGTTTCATCCAAGGCTTAGAGTTTTACCAAGGCCAGTTGTACGAAAGCGCCGGAGGTTACGGCCGTTCGCAGCTACAGTTTAGAGCGTTGGCCAGCAATACTCCCACAGCCTCAGCCCCGTTGAACCCCTCACTATTTGCCGAGGGTTTAAGCATCCTCAATGACAAGCTGTACCAATTAACGTGGAAGTCAGGCAAAGCTCTGGTTTATGACCCCCGCACATTGAAAAGGGTTAGTCATTTTAACTATCAGGGCCAAGGCTGGGGGCTATGTAATGATGGTAGCCAGCTCATTATGAGTAATGGTACTTCGCAACTACAGTTTATTAACCCTGAAAACTTCACCGTAAGCCATCGCATCACTGTCCGTGAAAACGGTAAGCCGATAAGCTGGATTAATGAGTTGGAATGGGTAAACGGCTACATCTATGCCAATGTATGGCAGAGCAATCGAATTTTAATCATCAACCCCAAAAACGGTCATGTTGAAGCCTATGTGGATCTCAGCACGTTATTGCCGGTATCACTGCGCAATACCACAACCGGTGTACTTAATGGTATCGCTTATCATAAGGCCAGCCAAAAACTCTATGTGACGGGTAAAAACTGGCCCAAGCTCTATCAAATCCAGCTTAATCGTATTATGAGCCGTTAACGCCTGCTGCAAATTCTTTTATCTTTCCATGAATAGACGTGTCCTAAAGTTGGCGCAGTAGGCAGTTAGCGCTACAATGGCTCGCTTATTCTAACCACAATAAGCCATAGCGATTTCATATGCCATCAGCCAGCCCGCAACACCCCGCTTTTGAAAAAATTCGCAGTCAAGCCATCGACTCGCTCAACATCACCGTAGAAGAATACCGCCACAAAAAAACGGGCGCGGTTCACTACCATATGGCGGCAGATAACGATGAAAACGTCTTCTTAGTGGCTTTGCGCACGGTGCCCCACGACTCAACGGGAGTTGCTCACGTTCTTGAGCATACCGCTTTATGTGGTAGTGAAAAATATCCCGTTCGCGACCCATTCTTTATGATGATCAGGCGTTCACTCAATACGTTCATGAACGCCTTTACCAGTTCCGACTGGACCGCCTACCCGTTTGCCAGCCAAAACCGTAAAGATTTCAACAATCTGTTAGACGTTTATTTAGATGCCGTCTTCTTCTCGCGCCTTGATGAGCTCGATTTTGCTCAAGAAGGCCACCGGATGGAATTTGCTGAAGCCGAAAACCGCGACAGTGATTTGGTCTACAAAGGTGTCGTTTTCAACGAAATGAAAGGTGCCATGAGCTCAGTGCCTAGCACACTTTGGCAAACCCTCTGCAAGTACCTTTACCCCACCAATACCTACCACTACAACAGCGGTGGTGAACCCGCTGATATTCCCGAGTTAAGTTATCAACAATTAAAAGACTTTTACAAAAGCCACTACCACCCCAGCAATGCCATCTTCATGACCTTTGGTGATATTCCGGCGGCTGAGCACCATGCCCGCTTTGAAAAACATGCGCTAGCTCGCTTTGACAAGTTAGACATTCACGTACACGTGCCGCAAGAAAAACGCTACCTAGCACCCGTGCGTGTGCAAGAAAGCTATGCCTTTAACGAAGAAGGCAGCACCGATAACAAAACCCATGTGGTATTGGGCTGGCTATTAGATGAAAGCGCCGATTTAGAAGCCATGCTCAAAGCCCAGCTGCTATCAAGTGTGTTGCTAGACAACAGCGCATCACCCTTACAGCAAGCATTGGAAACGACCGATTTAGGCAGCGCACCCTC
>JBNMPS010000097.1:0-10871 GCA_051277005.1 Pseudohongiellaceae bacterium | reverse complement strand
CCACTCTCACTCCCCAACGCCTTAAATCTCGCTCAACCAAACAATCAACAGCACCCACTAAACCCGCAAATATAAAAATGGGCAGTAAAAATACAATTAAGGCCAGACGAACAACAAAGGTTTGTGTTGCATCGCATTGGATTGATTAAGCTTGCTCATTTATTCTCTTAACCTACTACTTATCGCTCAATGCGTTTCTCAATAACCATTGGGTGTTGGCTGGGGCAGCAACTATTAATGACGACCTGTAAGCAGCATTAATAACCCATCTACCGTGATGACTACGCCAGCCAACACCCAATATCTATCAAATTGGGCTATATTTTTTACGCCGCAAGTTCTCCAAAATTAATTGCCGGATGTATTTTTGTGCCTGCTGATCCAACTCACGCAAATCGTCAACCACTAACACGCCCTGTGCGATCAAGCGGTACAGCGTATCTGTCCGTATCTTAAGTGATAAATACAGGTCGTTTTTTTCAAAATTTACCGTGCCTTGTTTTTTGTGAACAGCATTTTTGCGTCCAGACAAGGGCAGTCTTTGAGAAATAAAGGCTGTATCAAAAGTATCGTATGTGAAAGTTCTCATCGCTGCCTGCACTCCTGCTCCTAATGTAAAACCATCGCATGCTGATTATTTGAAAAGGGCTGCGGCTGCTGCACGTCAGGTTTTCCGTTAACATCCAACTGCCATCGTTCATGGGTTAATCGGTGAATCTGCACATCAATAGCGGTTTTCATACCCGGGTTATTCATGCGCTCTTGTTTTAGCCGATCAATGGCCGTTTGGTAAAATTCCTTACATACATCAATGTGATTCAGTGTTTTCAACGTTTGTATCAAACCGGCCAGCGTATGAAGAAACCATTCCATGGCACTGCCTGGCACTATCACGCGATTGCATAATAATATTTCGGCCGTCTCAAAGGCGCTGCCAACATAGGGGAGGGCCTCCTGCCAACGCCCCTGCTGGTATAGCATCCAACCGGCTTCGCAAGTACTCATACAACTTTGAATAGCATCTTCAGGATGTTGGCTTAACCAAGCTCGGTGATTTTTGCAAAGAAAGCTGTGAGCCATGAACTTTACTCCATTAATTAACTCTATCTGTAGAATAAAAGAATAACGGCTCCGGCCTTTAAACGCAAATGATAATCATTATCTTTTATTATCTCTGTATATTCATCCCACCCCATCTCAATATTTTTCTTTTTTTACTCCAATAACCGACCGGTTTAAGGCGGTGTTTCGTTCCTCAACTCGCTGTCTATTGCCCCTTTCCTCTGGGGCCACGATAGCCTTTCTGGATTTTTCAACCCCAGTATGGGGGGGGGTTAAACCCTTTGATTGTTAGCGAGGAAATCGATATGAATACTTAAACAGCGTTAAACAAATTAGTAATTTCTGATAAAAATGTTCTTGTGGTATCCACATCGAAAAAGGCTAATAGAGAATTGATTGCCAGCCAAGGCGGAAAAAGAAGTGGTGACCGAAGGTGGGCGTTTGGGCAGCTTGCATTATCTGGCCAAACGGAGGGATATTGAACAAAATTGTCCTGTGCCTTGCTTGGGAAAATCTGCCGATGCGGCCATGCGCCCTGACGATCAATTTGTGACGTAAACGTTATAAAGAAGCCGCTCACAAAAAGTCATCCTACCAGAAAAACCCTCATTACCTATTCCACGCAATGCCTTTTTTGACGAGAAAAGTACCGGTGTACAGGTATCGGATAACCGGATTGTCCCCCGTCGCGCAGCCAGTTTTCGATGAAATTGCATGAGAAATTTTTACTAGGTACTGTCCAATCCTCGGCGTGCCTAAACTAACTTAACCTTCTTTATCCGTGCGCAAACGTTTTTCCCATTTTGGGGGCCATAAACCACGATGTCTACTCCGTCGAGCGCCTTCTGGTTTAACAGCAACGTAAACGCATTGCCGTTGCTGGTTGTCGGTACAAGTTCTAAGGGCAGTTTAGCCTGTGTTTCGCTGCGACCGGTTTTGGCATGGTAGTGGATTTTACGCATATCACCGCTGCGACTTTCTTTAGCTGGTAATGTATCAAGGCGCATACGGGTATCGCCTTCGCCGACGGCTTTTGCGAGCAGGTGATTACTTTGTAAACTCAGCCTCGACGCCTTAGGTGAATGAGCGCGGGGATCGCTACCACTAATAAGTCCAATTCCGTGCCGACCAACGCCTGAGTAATACCCCAGATACCACCTCAGGGTCTCGGAGCCAAACAGGATCATCATTTTAACGTCTTGATCATGCCGCTGACGGTGCCGAGCCGCCAGCGCCAGACTGTCGCCACTGGGCAGCAGCAGGCGTGCGTTCGGCAGGTTCTGCGCGCCATGGTGTACACTCGCCAAACCAGCGCGATGCTCAGCGGCGTCCCATTACCAAGTCACCGGGTCAATACTGACGCCATACGGAGTGAGGCCTCTGCAAACTGATTGTTTTGCGCAATGGCGAGGGGTGCGTGTTGCTGTAAAAAGCGGTGCAGCAGGTTTTGCTGATACACCTGTTGTTGGCGCCAGCTGTCCAAACGCTCATCCAGTTTGGATAAGCTTAAGGTTTTCTCATCGGAAAAACGTCGCGCCACGGCCGTTTCAGTACTTCATGCTCCAGCGTATTGAGCTGCTTGGCGAGTACTTGCCTTGCGGTTGCGGGATTTATCTGACTACGTAACGCTGCAACTGAACGTGATTCTGCCAGTGATACACGTACGAAAACTTAAACCTTTGATCTATATGGTTTTGATCAGCTATACGACTGTCACCAAGATGTCTATTTACGACTATTAGACCAATTATCTTACAAAAACTAATTATAGGTAACCGACCATGCCTGTATTAGTAATTACCTTTTCAGGTTGATAGCCCCACTGCTTCTCAATCAATGCAGCAGTTAATACTTTGTCTGGTTTACCATGAGCAACCAAGGCTCCATCTTCCAACACACAAATTTTATCGCTATAGCGCATGCTTAAATTTAGATCATGCATGATAACCAAAGCGCTATAGCTTTTTTGTTTGCACAAGGTTTTAATTAACTGCAATAAATGATGCTGTTGAGCCAAATCTTGCGCTGATGTAGGTTCATCTAGCAACAGTAGTGGCGATTGCTCCGCTTGTGACAACTGCACCAAAACTCGCGCCAAGTGCACACGCTGGCGCTCACCACCCGACAAAGCCAAATATGGCCGCGGCGCAAAACGTAAAGTATCTGTCAGCTCGAGCATTTCATCAATTAATATAACCCCCTGCGCGCGGCTAATCGACAATGGGATCAACCCTAAAGCAACGACTTCTCGTACTGAAAAAGAAAAACTCAAAGTACTACTTTGGGGTAACACTGCTAAATGTCGGGCTAAGGTTTGCTTTGGCCAGCTCGTAATTGGTCGTTGATGAAAATCCCGTTCACCCGTTGACTTTATCTCACCACAAATTGCTTTAAATAATGTCGATTTACCAGCTCCATTTTTTCCTAGTACTGAAATCACTTCACCTGCACTGACAGAAAACTCTTCAACATTGAGTAGCTGATTATTATCAACAACAACTTTTAATTTTTTTAAATTAAGCATTAGGCAAATGTTTTACGTTGGGTAATAAGTAGAAAGGCAAAAAATGGTGCACCGACTACTGCAGTCAATAACCCGACAGGCAGCTCTGTAGGCGACATCATTGACCGTGCACCGATATCGGCAAACAGCAACAATATTGCGCCACAAAAAGCAGACAAAGGCAGTAAAGTACGATGATCTGGCCCAACTAACATTCGAACTAAATGCGGAATAACCAAGCCAACAAAACCAATAATTCCTGACACCGATACCGCAACACCAATACCAATAGTAGCGGCTACTATCAATTTCATTTTTAGTCGCTCAACATCAATGCCAAGATGCCTTGCTTCGGCCTCGCCTAACAGTAAGGCATTCAATGACTGGCAATGACGCTGAAAATACCACGCAACAAAACACATAACGCTAGCGCAAAGAATTAGGCTACTGTCGCTTGCTCGGCTAACGGCCCCCATCTGCCACAGCGTTATATCGCGCAGCGCCTGGTCATCGGCAATAACATTTAGAAAGCCCATCATGGCACCACTAAAAGCACTAACGGCAACCCCAGCTAATAACAACATAATAACCGACGTTCCATTCTCTCCATGCGCAAGCTTAAACACCAACACAGTAATTGCTAAGGCGCCCAAAAAAGCAGCCACAGGGGTGGCAAATTCTTGCAGCGACACTGGTAGTAAAACAATGGCAATAGCAGCACCTAAGGCGGCACCTGACGATGCACCAATTATTCCTGGATCGGCTAATGGATTGCGAAACAAGCCCTGCATTACCGCGCCACACTGAGCCAAAATAGCACCTATCAATAAGGCTAATACGGTCCGCGGCAATCTTAACTCCATCACCACTAACTGCTGATAGCTGTCCAAATCACTTAACTGCGTACCCCATAAACCATCCCAAATTGCCAATAGACTCCCGTCTGGAGCTAAAGACATAGCGCCACTGGTTACAGAGATAGTAACTGCAATAATGGCAAGTGAAGCACATAGCCATAGAGCGGTTGAAAATGAGATTCGCTGCATAAATTCGTATCGGCTCAGAGAGTGTTATTTAAGACCGACTAATTGAGCTTGGTCGCAAGCATGGCGACAGCCTCAATAGCCGACACACTAATACCAGCAACAATCGATCGGCCATCAATTTCAATAATATTACCATCTGCAGCGGCCGGAGTATGAGCTAATAGTGGATTATCATTTAGCAAAGTTTTAACCAAAGAGTCACTAACACCTCTGCCTGCCACAATAATAACTTCTGGCGCCAAGTTAATTAGCGCCTCTGGTGACACCGCTTGATAGGCATTATGTGGGGCTATGTTTTCGCCTCCCAACAAACCAATAATTTCATCACCAGTTGTGCCGTTACCAGCTAAACGTAAACTACGCCCATCCATTTGTAGTAAAAATGCGACTTTAGTATTCGCGCTAAGTTGCTGTTCATCAATAGTAGCAATGGCATTATCAACACGTACAAGTAACTTGCTCGCTTTAGCCTCTTCACCAACTGACTTACCAATAGCGCCAATATTTGACTTTAACTGTTCACCGTTTTTCGCGGTCGGTAAGCGAACAAGTATTACTGCTGATTTTTCTATAAATGAAATCACTTCTGATGGTCCCATATGATCGCTACCTATTATTAAACTAGGCTTTAAGCTCATAAGACCTTCGGCTGACAAGGCACGGTGATAGCCTACATTTGCTACTGTTAGTGATCTAGGTGTTTTACTAGTTACATCCACACCAACCAAATTGCCACCAATGCCTAAAGCAATTAGTACATCGGTTACGCCCGCATCGGTACTAATAATTCTGCTGGCTGGCTTTGCATTCACCGCTACCGACAACACTACCGAAAATACAAGTGCTAACCGCCCTAGATAGACAGCATTGATAGTCGCTTTGAAAAATGAATTCATTATTTACTCGCTCGTTTTTTTCATAATAATTTTTGCAGAAGAAATTTTTTGCTGGTTTAATAATGACAATAGTTTTAGTAATGGTTCGGTTGGCGCGGCCTTGTCAACGGCAATTGTTAAGCCAGTTTCTGATTCTGTAGTGCTCCCTAGCAAGAATTTCTTAAACGCATTCCAATTATCAAAAGTTTGGTTACCGATATGCCAATATGGCTTAACAGCATTGATGGTTATCGCTAAGCTTTCATTCGTAGCTGGGCCTAATTTAGATTCTTCATCAGCAGAAGGCACGTTGATCGGCAATATTAATAGCGGTGTATTAGCAGTTACCAATAAAAAAACAATAACGATAAATACAATGTCTATTAGCGGCGTAAGCTCTGGCCCACTCAGTTTTTTGTGATTATCTCTTTGGCTACTAATCATGCCGCTTCTCCACATCGACACCATCGAACAATAAATTAATCGTGTTCATATTATGCTCAGCGCGGAAAATAATTTTGTCTATCCATATTTGAAAACCATGCGCCCCTGCCAATGCAGGTAACGCAATAATCAAACCAATTGCCGTGGTGTACATGGCCATGCCTAAGCCATCAGCCAGCAACGACGGTTCAATAGGCCCACTATGATTTGCTAGTTTTTCAAACACTTTAATTAGTCCTAAAACGGTGCCCAGCAATCCTAGCAATGGTGTCAGTAGTGCCATCATCTGTAACACTTGAATTCCACCGGCAAGCTTATTACGCTGTGAGTTAAGCCATATAACAGCCACTTCTTCTCGCAACGCTTTTGTCTCATTACGATGAGCACACAACAAATTTAATCCGCGGGCGACCAAAGTTGGTTGCTGTTTACCCGCGTAAATAAGTGCATCGCTACATGTTTTTTGGCTGCCCCATGACTCCAATCCGAGCGCTATTAGCTTTTCTAATAACAAAGCCAACGTTATTAACGAGCACGCAATAAGCGGGACGGTTAAATAGGCTAGCTGAGAATAAAGTTGTTGATACAAAGTCATAATAATTAGTCCAATGAAAATTCAACAGGTATTCGCAAGTGAGAAGCGACTGAAATGCTATTCAATTGATGAGGGATAAATTTCCATTTTTGTACAGCAACCAAGGCCGCACGATCTAACTGTCGCACACCAGAACTTTGAAAAATATCGACACCTAACTGCTCACCGTCATCATCTAGTACTACATCAATCCAGACTGTTCCCTGCTGCCCGCGCTTGCGCGCTAAACTAGGATAGCGGGGCGGGGCTGGCGACTCAGAAAATATAGCATCAGTAACGACTAGCTCATGAATACCAAGCGGTTCGTTCTCTACTGGTCTTGCCACCGGCGTTATTGCTGCCAGCGTGTTAACACTATCTGTAGGTTTAGGTTTAGGTTTAGGTTTAGGTTTAGGTTTAGGTTTAGGTTTAGGTTTAGCCTTAGCGTTAGCGACCGGTACACTAATCTTTTCTAACTGAGCAGTAAGCGGCTTAGGTTTTGATTTTTTAGCAAGTAGGTTAACGTTCGCTGTGGGTGTCATCTCTGATAACTCAGCGTTATCGGTAATAACTATCGGCTGATAACCAATCGCAAGCGCAATTGAACTTACACTGACTCCACCGCCACTGTGCTTAGCTTCGTCAACGGGAAATACAGTTGCTAACAACCCACCATGAATTGCTATAGCAATGCCAAACCCTCCTAATCTAATACCTTTCATACACAGCAGTCATCCAAAATACTTAATGACGGAATTATATCAACACTTACAACTTAACGCAAATGATAATCATTAGCATTTACATTATCATTTGTTAGATATATAATCGCCACTCTTTGATTGATCACGGCATAGTATTTGCCTTAACTGTTCTCAGGACTAACTATGAAAAAACTCCCTATATCTTTCGCTATTTCTGGCCTTTGCGGCTCTGCGCTATTTGCTCCGCTAGTATTTTCTGCCGACAATGACCACGTCACGATGTTTAAAAAAGTAACTGTATCAGCGTCACGTATAGAGCAAACCGCGCAAAAAGAAACGCGTAGTATTGATACCGTTGATAGAGAACAGCTAGACCAAACACAGCCTCGCTCGATTGGTAAAGCGTTGAAATTTGAACCGAATGTAAGTGTAGCTGGCGGGCCTATAGCCGGTAATCAGTCAGTTAATATTAGGGGCCTAGAAGGCAATAAAATCCTCCAAGTCATTGATGGCACTCGCGTTAACACTAACTTCAGCCATCGCCCCTCTTACTTTTTAGATCCAGCGCTCGTTAAAAACATCGATGTAGTTAAAGGCCCCGCTAGCTCGCTATGGGGTTCAGGGGCGGTAGGTGGTGTTGTATCGCAACAAACTATATCTGCCGACAACTTAGTTGATGACGGCGAGCAACTCGGAAGATTGGTGAAAACAGGGTATGTTGATAACGGTGACCAACTAACCGCGACGGCGGCCATTGCAGGTAAAGGAGATTCAATTGAATGGTTGTTAGCGGGCAGTTATTTAGATAGCGGCGTGATGGCGCAAGGTAACGGTGATACTTTATATGGCAGCGAAACCAAAAACACCACATTACTAGCGAAGCTAAATTGGGCCATTAATGAATATAACGCCATTGGTATAAATTACAGAAATGGCGAAACCGACGGCACACCACCAGTCGTTGGTAGCGCCGATGAACAGCTAAATAATGCCAATCTACTAATAGACCGCGAGACTTCTGACGAGCATTTTAGTCTCAACTATCAATTTAACCCTATTAGTGAATTGGTTAATGTCGATTCAAATCTGTATCGAAACACCACACTAATAGAAGAGAATAATATTAATAATGGCGCAGATGTCAGTGAAATTGAAACCATCGGTTTTACTGTCACTAATCAATCAACGCTAGGTAATTTTAATCTTCTTAGTGGTATCGATGGCTATGAAGATACATTAGATACTGAACGCCCCGACAACGGTAATGGCAGACCAACACCGCCAAACGATGCAACGTCGACTACTTATGGTGTATTTATTTATGGCGATTATTCGATAACCAACAATGTTACACTTGAGGCGGGCCTCCGCTATGACGATTTCTCGTCTCAAGCAGAAGGGTTTACTGACAGTGATGAATCAGCACTCTCCCCGTCTATTGGCGTAAGCTGGCAAGCTAGTGAATGGGCATTATTGTCCTTGCGTTACGATAGCGCATTTCGCGCACCAGACGTCTACGAGCTATTTATGGACGGCACTCACTTTGCATTCTTCCCAGGTGGACCCACCAATGTATTTGTGCCAAATCCTGATTTGGAAGCAGAAACATCAAATAATATAGAACTAAAAGGTGAATTCGAATTTAGTAATGTATTTGCCAAAGACAGACTGAATTTAGTTGCCAGTATTTTTGATAACCAAGTCGACGATTTCATTCAACTTACTGTCGACTCGCCAGCAGTAATACCCGGCATATGTTTTATTCCGGGGATGGGCGCAGGCTGCGCCGGTACTTCAACATCTGACAATATCGCCAAAGCTAGTATTCAAGGTTTTGAAGTCGCTGCAATTTATCAAATTAATGCGTTAACAGCCGCTATTTCATATGGCCAAACTCGTGGCAAAAATGATGACACAAACGAATATCTAACAACTATCCCAGCCGATAAATGGACCTTAAGTGTTGACTACAGCGTATGGTCTATCGATTCTAAGTTTGGTTTTAAAGCGATCAACGCAAGTAATCAAGACAAAATACCTGAAGCTGATACCGAAGGCCCCTATGACAGTTATACGACTGTAGACTTTTACGCTAGCTGGGAGCCATCCAGTGAAAACCTTGAAGGCATGAAAGTAGACTTAACCGTTGCTAATGCTTTTGATCGAAACTATCGCAATGCATGGGCATCGGTTTTCGAGACGGGGCGTTCGGTTCGTATAGCTGCTCAATATCGTTTCTAAGGAACAAATAATGACTGACGCTAACACGCAATTGAATCCAACGATGCCTGGCGATAAAGCGGTAGAGCTACTGAGGGAGATAAGTACATGGGAAAACACCACCACCATTATTTTACATGGTGGCTCGGTGTTTGAGTTTAAAGGCGTATTTCCAAAAGGTGAGTTTGCCCATGGCTTTTATAATCTAAAAGGTGAGAGCGGATTCGAAGGCCATTTAAACTTGGCTAAAGTTTCTAGCATTGCCTTTCAGAGCAAGTTGCATCGTGGCCAAGAAAGTCATGCCTTTCTATTTCAGGACATGAGAGATCAATGTCTGTTCAAAATATTTTTAGGACGTGACCAAAACGGCGTATTACATCCCATACAGAAAAAGCGCTACTTAGCTTTTCGGCATCAGTACAATCTAGGAGACACCGTATGAAAAACAAAGCAATGGAAACTAGATTGACGGATGAACTAAGAACGTTTATAGCCAGCCGCCGTACTTTATTGCTGTCGACATTGGACGAGAACAATCATCCATATGCGTCATATGCACCCTACGCATTAGGTGAAAATTGTATTTACGTTTTGCTTAGTGATATAGCACTGCATGGCATTAATCTTAAAAACACGCCAAAGGCAGGCATACTAATTATTGAAGACGAGCAAGAGGCACAAACTATATTTGCCAGAGTTCGGGTAAATTATCAGGTGACCTCAACTCTGATACCGATTAATGCAGGCGCAGAATACGATACCGCGATTAACTGTTTGTACCAAAAGCAAGGTGAGCGAATTCATAACTTACGCAAACTAACTGATTTTAATGTCTTTAAACTTACACCAATTGGTGGCCGCTTTGTAAAAGATTTTGGCCGCGCCTATGCAATTACAGGCAACACACTAGTTGGTGAAAGTATTGATCATTTAAAAGATGGGCATAAGCCGAGATCTTCAGTCATAAATAATTTACCGTCCCTCAATGAAGGAAAACAGTAGTTTGGAGAAATCCTAGTGCTTCTGCGAGCGTAAATACCACCCACGCCATAGCGGCCTATTGTTAACGTCTCCTGACGCCCTATGATTGAATAGTTGTGCCTGAAAGAGATCGCTCCTGCTTTCGTCACAGCAACATAAAGGCCGTCACGGTCGTTAACCTTGTAGATTTTATCTCTGGGTTTCAAGTTTCGAAGCTTGGTATCGGTAGCATATCAACTTCTTCTTTAAAGCATTTAATACCATGATAAAAACCGGTCATTTTTATCGTATATTTTCTTTAATATCAGATAGTTAGAAGATTTTGATACCATGGATAGCTGAAAATTCATGCTATTGTATTAATCTGATATCGCCGTACTGAGTTCGACAATACCATTAAAAAAGTTTGCTTGTAGGTGCTAGAGAGTGTCTGAAACTGCCAGACAAAAAAAGAAAAACCCA
>JBNMPS010000096.1:0-11133 GCA_051277005.1 Pseudohongiellaceae bacterium | reverse complement strand
TAATGGCCTCTTTTACAAATTTTTGTACATCTTCTTTTAAGATGCGGCCTTTAGGGCCACTGCCTTTAATTTGCAGGCCATCAACACCAAACTCACGCATGATTTTACGCACGGCAGGCCCTGCATACAGCGTATCGCCGACAAAGTCTTTACCAGATACACGTTGCGCCTGCACGGGCGCAACGGGCGGTGTTGCCGCCGCAGGCGCAGCTACGGAAGCAGCTGGCTGCGTGGCAGGGGCTGCCGCTACAGCCGCGACTGCTGGCGCAGAACCGGCAACTTCTAGCTCAAGTATGGCAGCACCTTCTGATGCTTGACTGCCTTCGGCAATCGTTATTGAAACGACTTTACCCGACTTAGGTGAGGGCACTTCCATTGAGGCTTTGTCGGTCTCTAATACGATGAGGGAATCGCCTTCGGTAATATCATCACCGGCAGCAATACACACTTCGATGACTTCCGCTTCACCGCCGCCAAAATCTGGAACGTTGATGGTTTCAACACGACTAGCCACAGCAGCAGATTCAGCGGCAACGGTTGGTGGTGCCGCAACGGGTTCAGCTTTAGGCGCTGCCTCGGATACATTTTCAAATATAGTCTCAACTACAGCCTCAACGACGGCCTCAGCCTCAGACTCTAGTTCGAGAATGATCGAACCTTCCGAGACATTATCACCCACTGCTATGACGATAGACTTAACCACGCCCGCTGCTGGTGACGGTATTTCCATCGAGGCTTTATCTGATTCTAATACAACAATTGAATCTTCTTCGGCAACTTGATCGCCAACCGACACACAAATTTCGATGACTTCGACTTCGTCGCCACCTATGTCGGGTACTTTTACTGTCTGAATGCTCACACTTACATCCTTCTATTTTGTTCTGTTACACATAATGCTTAACAAGCGATTAGTAGCTCAGGCTCTAACAACCCATTGGATCAGGTTTTTCACTATTGATACCTAACTGCTTAATCGCTTTAGCGACAACGCTGTGCTTAATGGCACCATCATCGGCTAAGGCTTTCAGCGCAGCAATTACCACAAAGTTACGATCAACTTCAAAGTGTCGACGCAACTGTGCGCGCGTATCAGAACGACCATAACCATCCGTACCTAACACAACAAAGCGATTGTCGACATAAGAGGCAATTTGTTCGCCGTAAGCTTTCATATAATCAGTAGAACAAATCACCGGCCCTTCTCGGCCAGCAAGCTGCTCTGCAACATAGGAAACTTTGGGGGGCTGATCAGGGTGTAAAAAGTTCCAACGCTCGCAAGCCATGCCTTCACGGCGCAACTCATTAACACTGGTTAAACTCCAAACATCAGATGCTACGGCGTAGTCGTTGGCCAGTATTTCTGCGGCCGCTTCGACTTCGCGTAATATGGTGCCACCGCCCATTAACTGTACATGGTGCTTCGCTTTACCTTTTGTTTTTGCTTGTTTCAGCAAATACATGCCTTTGATAATGCCCTCTTCCACGCCAACAGGCATTTCAGGTTGCACATAATTTTCGTTCATCAACGTGATGTAGTAGTAGCAATTTTCCTTTTCTTGATACATACGCTTTAAGCCGTCTTGAATAATCACGGTTAACTCGTAGGCATAAGCAGGGTCGTATGAACGACAGTTAGGAATCATGTTAGCCATTAACAGGCTGTGGCCATCTTGGTGCTGTAAACCTTCACCATTGAGAGTGGTACGACCGGCCGTTGCACCGAGTAGAAAACCACGTGCTTGCGAATCGCCTGCCGCCCAAGCTAAATCCATAATGCGTTGAAAGCCAAACATGGAGTAATAAATATAAAACGGCACCATTGGGTACTGGTGATTACTGTAAGACGTTGCACACGCTAACCAAGCCGAGAATGCACCTGCCTCGTTAATACCCTCTTCTAATATTTGACCTTTTTTATCTTCTTTGTAGAACATAATTTGGTCGGAATCGTGCGGCGTATAACGTTGCCCCTGCGATGAATATATTCCTAGTTGACGGAACATACCCTCCATGCCAAAGGTACGGGCTTCATCCGGTACGATAGGCACAACACGCGCACCGATTTTTTTATCTTTTGTGAGCGTTGAAAGCGTACGCACAAATGACATTGTGGTAGAAATTTCACGTTTACCACTCGCTTTTAACTGACCTTTTAAATCATCCAAGCTAGGTGTATCAAGCGCTTCGAAATCAGATTTTCTTGAGGGTACTAAGCCGCCCAATACCTCACGCCGTTTTTTCATATAGACCATTTCTGGGCTATCAGGCTCGGGACGATAATAAGGAACGT
The DNA here is from genome assembly GCA_051277005.1 of Pseudohongiellaceae bacterium. GTDB lineage: Bacteria > Pseudomonadota > Gammaproteobacteria > Pseudomonadales > Dasaniaceae > Dasania. The sequence continues at coordinate 8,840 of JBNMPS010000096.1, read as the reverse complement.
TTTCTAAATCAGAATCTTTAATAGGAATAGCAAAGCGATCGCGGAATTTTTTCAAGCTTTCTATATCAAGCTTTTTCAACGAGTGTGTTTCGTTTTGCGCCTCACCCGACTCACCCATGCCGTAACCTTTAACGGTCATGGCTAAAACAACGGTGGGTTTATCTTTATTTTCTGTGGCTTGAGCATAGGCCGCATACACTTTGTATGGGTCGTGACCACCACGGTTAAGCTTCATGATGTCATCGTCAGATAGGTCTTTAACCAACTCTAACAATTCAGGGTACTTACCAAAGAAGTGCTTACGGGTATAAGCGCCGCCATTGGCTTTGTAGTTTTGTAACTCACCATCACAGACTTCGTCCATGCGTTTTTGCAACAAACCGGTTTTATCATTTTCAAGTAGTGAGTCCCAATGACGACCCCAAACCACTTTGATAACGTTCCAACCTGCACCGCGGAACACACCTTCTAACTCTTGAATAATCTTACCGTTGCCCCGTACCGGGCCATCCAAACGTTGCAGATTGCAATTAACTACAAATATCAGATTGTCTAAGCGTTCACGACCGGCCAATGCAATCGCACCTAGCGACTCTGGCTCATCACACTCACCATCACCCAAAAACGCCCATACTTTACGGTCAGCATGGTCGAGTAGCTCGCGACTTTGTTGATACTTCATCACGTGAGCTTGGTAAATAGCTTGGATTGGGCCTAAACCCATTGATACGGTTGGGAACTGCCAATAATCAGGCATTAACCATGGATGCGGATAGGAAGACAGACCCTTGCCATCAACCTCGCGACGGAAAGCATCCAGTTGATCTTCGGTAAAACGGCCCTCTAAAAAAGAGCGGGCATACATACCCGGCGAGCTATGGCCTTGTATGAAAATTAAATCGCCAGGGCCATTATCATTGCCTTTAAAGAAATAGTTAAAGCCAATATCGTATAATGTTGCCGCTGACGAGAACGATGAAATATGGCCACCTAGGCCTTCATCATTATCGTTGGCGCGCATCACCATGGCGAGAGCATTCCAACGAATTAACGAACGAATGCGGCGCTCCATAAACAAGTCGCCAGGCATATGACGCTCATCATGGGGCATTATGGTATTAGAAAAAGGGGTCGTTGTAGCAGCAGGTAACGTCGCACCAGCTTGCGCTGCGTGCTCTGCTAGCACCTTCATTAAATAAGAGGTACGTTCATTTCCTCCATGCTTTATTATATCATCCAAGGCCTCTATCCATTCGGCCGTTTCAATCGGATCTTTATCCTGCTGCATATTATTCCTCGAGCATAGTCGTTTTACGATTTATTGAGGTGTCTTATAAAAAATGCCCATAGGGTTACTACGAGCACTCAGAAATAAAAGACATGGTCAGTATAGACCTTATATGAGGTCTTACTTAATTTGTAAAAATACTACACTAATCACGTTTAATATGGAAATAAAATCACATACTTTGGCTGGAACAGCTCAAACACATGAATTTTAAGATTAAAACAGTGATTTCACCTTTGTAAAAAAACTACAAAAACGCGGTTAATCAGATATCAGCTTAAATTCGAGACGATTATTTAACAAAGCCACTGTATTCCAATCGCCTGCAGCCAACGTATCGGCCGCAACAGGGTAGGCATGCAAAGGCTGCGCACTACCGATGCCCTCTATTTTCAGGCGCAAGCCGGGGCGCCGTAATAGTGGCGAGGTATTGACAAACCGGCTAAATGCCTCGCTCTGCTCACGAGACGCCACAGCAGACTGCCCTTCTGACATGCCAATTTGCGTACACTCTGAAAGAGGGATATCTACAGGGGCCAATAAAACCAGGCGTTCACCGGTATCAATTAATGTTTCAGCTAAACAAAAAGCCCCTACATGCCCTTTTATCAACAGCACACCGTTAAAGCCGATTGCCGCCAAGCGAGTCACTAAGCCCTCAACCAATCGTAAACGCTCTGCAGCCAAAGGCAACTCGCCATAGTCAAACCTCGCTAACTCACTAGAAGACCAAGCGATTAACTCAAAAGCATCTTCTTGCTGAACGGTAAGCTCATCACGCTTCCCCGCCGCATTCAGATAAAAAACGCCCAGTATCATCAATACCATCAACAGCACCCCAGAAACCAAGCGCCAGTTAATATCACTAGAGGCGATTTTAGAGGAATCAGTTTCGTAACTCCGCGTGCCTCCGTCATCACGTATTGCTGAAGGTGTATTGTCAATGTTGGAAGATGGTGTGGCCGCACGAGCAATAACGTCTGGCAGCTCTACCGAAAGCTTCGCTCGCTCTTCTAGGCGATTTAAAACTTCTGCTAGGGCCGTATCGGTTGCAGGCTTACTAAGAATATCAACCGCGCCCAAAGCTCTCGCATGGCCAACATAGATATCGCCCGACTTAGAGGTATGCATAATAATGGGGATTTCAGCCAACTCCGGCTCGGCCTTTATGGCCTTAACGGCATCGAAGCCATCCATACCCGGCATCATATGATCCATAAAAATCATCGTTGGCCGCTGTGACTGCAAATACTCTAAAGCTTGTTCGGCAGAATCAACATTAACCGCTTCAATGTTATGTTCACGCAACATTTTTCCCAGCATTGCTGAAGACGTTTTTGAATCGTCTACTACGAGTGCTTGTGACATGCCGTAACCCTAACTATTAAGCTTTTTGTTTAAACCCATCGCGCATTTATTAAAATTTATTGCTTAAAACATACTGTTTAAAACTTATCGCCTAAACACACCCCTGCGAAGGTTTTATTGTTATGGAAAAGAATAATAACCTCGTTGCGACTCAAAATCCTCGATGTTTTTAATGGGCTTAGCGCTTAACGTCTGCTGGTCCGTAAACTTACCCACGCTATACAACCACATACCGTGACGACTTTCAGACAGTAAATGTTGTTCAATCAACCGCTTCCACATCGCTAAATCTAATTGCTTGAGAGCCTCTAGTAATTGCGCCCTAGAATCAAAGTTATAATAACGGTATGCAATATCTTGCCAATATCGGCCCTGGCTTTCCCATAGGCTAGTCGGCTTTTGCGCTAAGTGTGTCATTATTACCTGTTTAGCGGCTGTAAATTGCTGTTCATCAACGGACTCTAAACGGGATAACTTTTGCTCAATGAACCCTAGCACCTCACCCTGTAAGCTTGGTGCTGAGGCCACAGGGGACTGCAACATAAAAAACATACCCGGCACTTCATGAACAGGATAAACACCCGAAGTCACAATATAACCCAACTGCTTTTCGGTACGCAGCTGCGTGTAAAAACTCGGTTTATACAACTGAGCGGCCACAGAAAAAGCCACACGCGTTAAGCTGTCATTATTTTTAGCCTGCACATAATAAAGTAGCGACGAATCTTGATAGCTATTTTCCGTTTTAATCGCAATATTCGACTCTGATAGCTGGTAAATCTGAGTCGATGGCAGCTCACCATCGTGCTTAATCGTAAACAAGGCATTGGCCTTTTTTATGATGGCTTGAGCTTGCGATTCAGAATAATTACCGTACACCAAGCCATTTAAATTAACTTGCTGCAAAAACGATGCAATATAGTTTTTTAAATCAGGCAGTTTGATGGCCGACAAAACCGATAACGCTTGCTGCTCAGTATAAATCTGTTGGTATAAATACTGAGGTAAATCACCCATTAACATGCCATAGGGCTGCTGCTTGGCTGAATTTTCTAAAACTCGCTGCATATCGGCCTTAATACGCTCAAAACGCTGCTGATCAAATTCAGGGTTAACAACCGTCTTTAATAATTGCTCAAACAGTAATGGTTGTTTTTCATTAAACCCAGAAACTTTAACGCTTAAGCCACGCATATGGCTGCTAACAGAATAATGCAAGCCCGCAAGATAAGCCGGATATGCAAATTCATTAACCTGCTCTAATAACATATGACTATACAACCGCAGTAAGACTGACTGCTCTACACTGGCGCTTGCTTTTGAGGACCGAATACTTAGCGACAAGAATCCCTTAGGAAGATTGAACTCCTCATCGTTTTTAAACCACCACTGACTTCCCGATTGATCATGTATCAGCGCCGGATTTTTTGCATTATCTTTAGTTTCAATACTGCCGGATTCAATCAAGCCAAAATCCTTAGCAATAAAGTCATTAGGTTTGGGCAAATGAAACGCTTCGCTTAATCCAGCTGAATCCCACGAGTTAATTCTATCTTGCGATATAGCCTCATTGGAATAATTTGTTTGGTAATAAGGGCTAATTTTATTAACGGTCACTTCGGGGGCGGTGATCGTAACAAGCATATTGTCAGGATTGAGAGCCGACAAATACTGCTTAATCAATGTTGGGTCAAAATCATCCATCGCATAAGAACCACGCAGTAAATCACGCGCAGGGTAATAGTGCATACTACTTGCCAACTGACGGCTATAGTTGATCGGCTCTATCGACTCTTGAAAGCGAAACTGAATCGCGGAGCTGGCAGCTTGTTCTTCATACAACCAGCTTTTGACACCTTCTTTTTCAATGCGGTTAATCGCCTGAAATACAGATTGAATAATTTCATCTTGATGCAGGTATCCTGCTGGCGTCAACTTAATGTTTAAACCAAAAGCGCTTCCCCCTTGATAACTAAAACCTGCTCCAGCAGATAAACTCTCAACCCAACCCCTAGCTTTTAAATACGAGAATAAACTTCCCTCACCTTCATGCCCTAAAATATTGCCGATATACGCCAGCGGCTTTTGACGGTAATACTCTCTTAAATCCCCCACCGGAAAATTCAGTGATAAAACCCTTTGCTCTTGCTCGGGTTTAATCTGCACCTGCATAGGTAATGTACCCGGTACAAACAAAGGCTGTACCACATCACCCACTTGGGTTTTACGATTCGGTATTTTCTCAAACCGTTCCTCAACCCATTGCTGTAACTGCGGTAATGACTCCCTGCCTACAACCACTAACGTCATGATATTGGCTGAGTAATAGCGCTCATAAAAAGTGATTAATTCTTTACGTAACTCACCTTCGCTTGCCGACGACAACGTATCGAGATTACCCACACTAAATTTAGCAAAGGGATGCTCAGGATTGATCACCGACTTATAAACATCTAATGACTTTCTGGCATCATTTTTTAACTTTGATGTGAATTCAGAATTGACCGCGTTTTTTTCGCGCTCAACGTATTCTTCAGTAAACAGAGGGGCAATAAAAAATTGCGCGAAGCGATCTAAAGCCGGTTCCAAGTCACCATGTTCAATATCGAAAAAATAATTGGTATGCTCAAAAGCGGTATAGGCGTTATGCCTGCCGCCATGCTCACTAATAAACGCTTGGTAAACTCCGGCTTCGGGGTATTTTTTGGTTCCCAAAAACAGCATGTGCTCTAAAAAATGTGCTAAACCTTCAGACTGCTCAGGATCTTGACGGCTGCCTACATTTAAATCTAATGAGGCCGCTGCTTTTTCGGCTTTAGGGTCTGATATTAATAAAACCCGCAATTGATTTGATAAGGTCAGCGCCTTATATTGCCGGCTATCGTTCTCACTTTGTATTGGCTGAGGGGCTTGATGATAACTAGCGCAAGCAACAAAAAAACAGCAACAAAACCCTAACAAACAAATCCGTAAAAAATTACTCACTCACTTCATCCCTAACCGCTAAAGGCTTAATTGATTGACGACTCACATCATTAGGCCAGGCACTTAAAACAGCTTTAATTAGCGTTGCTAAGGGAATAGCAAAAAACACTCCCCACAACCCCCAAAGCCCACCAAAAATAAGTACCGCTAATATTATCGCCGTAGGATGTAAATTAACCGCCTCAGAAAATAATAGAGGCACTAAGACATTACCATCCAATGCCTGAATAATGGCATAGACAACAATAAGTGTCATAAATTCCGAACCGCCGCCCCATTGAAAGAAAGCCACCATAGCCACAGGGATAGTAACCACCGCCGCGCCAATATAGGGAATCAAAACCGACAACCCAACCAATAGCGCCATCAAGGCTGCATAGTTCAAACCCAATATCGAGAACGCGATAAATGAAACCACACCCACAATAATGATTTCAATGGCTTTACCGCGCATATAATTAGCGACCTGATCATTCATCTCAACCCAGACCTTATCTAACATCGGGCGACTATGAGGTAAAAACCCCCCCAACCATGCCAGGATAGAAGCTCGATCACGCAAAAAGAAAAACACTAAAATAGGCACTAAAATAATATAGATAAGTAAGCCAACAGCATTAGCTAGATTAGAAAATGAAAAAGACAACAACCACTGCCCTACACCACCTAACTCAGATTTTGCTAAATCGACAACCTCTTGAATTTGAGCGTGACTGGTTAACTCGGGGTAACGCTCAGGCAACACCAGTAATAATTGCTGCCCCTGGCCAATCATCGCCGGCAACTCTTGAAATAATTTTGCCATTTGCTGCCAAGCTAAAGGCAGCAACATAAACAGTACCACAATAAATACACCGATAAAAATAGTGTAGGCCACCGTAACCGCTGCCCACCTTGGCACATTACGCCGAGTTAACTGAACGATGACACCCTGCATTAAAAAAGCAAAAATGATACTGGCTATGACGGGCGCTAACACACCCCCCATGGTAACAATCAACAATAACGAACCAAATATCAGCAGTAATAAAACTAGCGCTTCTTCATCGGCAAAAAATTGATCTAACCATTTTCTTAATACTACCGCCATGGGTTTCTCTCTTTAGGTGGTTCAGTGCTTCTCAATAACATAAATGTAGACACCTTCATGCTCATCACTCGAAATTAATTGATGAGCGCTTAGCTCAGTAAACGCTTTAAAATCTCGCACTGAACCTGCATCAGTCGCCAGCACACGCAACTGCTGCCCGTCTTCGAGCTGATTTAAGGCTTGCTTGGCCCTTAATAATGGCAATGGGCACTGCAAGCCACAGGCATCTAATTCTTGTATAGGGTTAGGCATTATTATTCTGTCGTGTCATAAAAATCAGCAAGTATAACCGCTTGCTCACTATAGCCGCTATATTTAAGCGGCTATGTATGTGGCTATTTGAGCGCCAGGCAACTTTTTATACCTTACATTGTCAATTAATGGCTGTCACAGTTAATATCCCTATGACAAGCTTCATCATTAAGCTACACAGTCGACATTTAAAAGAAGAATTATTTGTGAATGTTACACGATCACTTTTCCACGCTTTTCTATTAACCGCAACTCTGCTTTACAGTAGCGGCTTATGGGCGCAAAGCTTTCAAAAAAAACAGCCCTTACCTGAGTTAGGGGACAGCACTTCAAGTTTATTCTCCTTAGAGCAAGAGTACACCTTAGGCAGGGCTTGGCTTATGTCCTTTCGCAGCCAAGTAAAAACCATAAGCGACCCCCTATTACAAGATTACCTAGAGCATATTATTTATCACTTAGCGACTTACAGCCAACTTAAAGATAGACGCTTAGATATGGTAATTGTAGACAACCCAACCATTAATGCCTTTGCCGTACCCGGTGGTGTTATTGGGATTCACACGGGGCTGCTAACCCATGCCGAGACGGAGGCACAATTTGCCACGGTGCTCTCGCACGAATTAGCCCACCTTAGCCAACGCCATTTTGCCAGAGGCATAGAGCAGCAAAAACGTATGGCCATTCCTAATATGGCAGGCCTGCTGGCTGGCGTCTTATTAGCCGCTACCGCCGGTGGTGATGCAGGGGTAGCCGTATTAACCGCAACCCAAGCTGCCAGCTTACAAAATAGATTACGTTACAGCCGTAGCAATGAACAAGAGGCCGACCGTATTGGCATGCAAACCATGGTCGCCGCCGATATGGACCCTTACGCAGCTTCAGCGATGTTTGGCAATATGCTCAAAGCCTCACGATTTTCCGGCACCCGCCCACCTGAGTTTTTATTGACTCACCCCGTCACCGAAAAGCGTATTGCTGACACCCGCAATCGCGCGAGAGAATTCCCGCGCAGAGTGTATACAGATAACCGCTATTACCAGCTCATGCGCGTTAGAGCCGAACTGAGCCTAATTGACAGTAATCGAGAGGCCGTAAAGATTTTTCGGAACAAGGTTGCCAATAACAAACGCGCCTCCGAAGCCAACCAATACGGCCTCGTCTTAGCGCTGATTAAAGATGACCAGCTTGATGAAGCTGGCTTATTACTAAGCCCACTCATAAAAGCCTACCCCAGCCAAATACCCTACGTTATTGCTGCCAGCGAATTAGATATGGCTAAAGGTAACAGCAGCGAAGCGATTCAACAGGTGGAGAGCGCACTAGCCCTATCAATAGGTAACCACCCTCTGACGATGACACTGGCCAAGTTTCAATTAAAAACTAATCAAGCCCACAAAGCCGCGCCTTTGCTAGAAGAGCATGTTAAAAGCAATGGCGAAAACCCCGAAGTTTGGTATCAATTAGCTGAAGCTCACGGTCTGGCGGGAAATATCGTCGGCGTCCATCAAGCACGAGCCGAGTTTTTTGTATTGCGAGGTGTTTTAGACAAGGCGACCACGCAACTCTCTTACGCACTACCCTTAACCAAAGGGAATCAATTAACAACACTGCGTATCAATGAACGCATCAAACAAATTAATGAGCTAAAAACCGCCCTTAAAGACCTATAAGCAACAGTCGCTCAAAACGCGTCATAACAAAAAAGGCCATTACACGAGGGTATAACGGCCTTTTTATAACCGGAACTCTACTTATTTTTTAGCCGCAGAATAATCCAACATACGCGTTAATGGCTTCATGGCGCGCTCGGCCACATCAATATCCACAAACACTTCGTTACTACCCGACTCAAGCACC
>JBNMPS010000095.1:0-11538 GCA_051277005.1 Pseudohongiellaceae bacterium | reverse complement strand
TAGGTAGTTCTATTTGGCACCAAAGTTTGTTCTAGCAGAAACAAAAACCTCTTCGAAATGAAGAGAACTGTTTCCAAAAAAAATGTCTGATTGATGCGACAAACGTCATGAGTGACGGCGGGGCTAGACAAAAATTAGCGCAAGACCGGAGTTTGCTTTTGCAAATGAGGATCTTAAGCTGATTTTTAACGACGCCCTGCCGAGCGCAATAGCTTGTCGTATTAATCAGTGGCGGAAGTGTCGCATACTGGTAAATACCATTGCCATACCGGCTTCGTCAGCTGCCGCTATCACTTCTGCATCACGCATTGAGCCGCCGGGTTGTATCACCGCCGCAATACCTGCTTCAGCGGCGTTATCAATACCATCCCGGAAGGGGAAGAAGGCGTCACTGGCCATAACGGACCCTTTAACCGTTAAACCTGCATGTTCGGCTTTGATCCCGGCGATACGGGCTGAATTGATGCGGCTCATTTGGCCTGCACCTACGCCAATAGTACGGCCGTCACTGCCGTAGATGATGGCGTTTGATTTAACAAACTTAGCCACTTTCCAGGCAAATAATAGGTCACAAATTTCTTGCTCGCTAGGCTGGCGCTTGCTTACAATTTTCAAGTCGCCTTCGGTGATGGCGCCTAGGTCGCGATCTTGAATGAGTAAGCCGCCATTAACGCGTTTGTAATCAAGGTCGGCTACAGCATCACCCCAAGCGCCACATTCTAATAGACGAACGTTTTTCTTTTCGGCAACAGCGGCTTTAGCCTCTTCGCTGATGGTGGGGGCGATAATGACTTCAACAAATTGGCGTTCGCAAATAGCCGTTGCTGTTGCTGCATCAAGTTCACGGTTAAAGGCGATGATGCCACCAAAAGCTGATTCAGTATCGGTTTTAAATGCCAAGTCGTAGGCTTTTAAAATGGTGTCGGCTACCGCAACACCACAAGGATTGGCGTGTTTGACAATAACGCAGGCAGGCTCGATAAATTGCTTAACGCATTCAAGAGCGGCATCAGTGTCGGCGATATTATTGTGAGAAAGCTCTTTGCCCTGCAATTGCGTGGCGGTTGAAATAGAACCCGCTTGCGGGTTTTTCTCAACATAAAGTGCTGATTTTTGGTGAGAGTTTTCGCCGTAGCGTAAATCTTGAACTTTAGTGAACTGGCTGTTGTAGGTACGCGGAAAGCTTTCGCTACCACCGGGAACCTGGCGTCCAAAGTAGTTGGCGATAGCGCCGTCATAAGCAGCGGTGTGTTCATACGCTTTAATCGCTAAATCAAAGCGAGTGGCTTGTGAGGTACAGCCGTTGTTGGCTTTCATTTCTTCAATAATGCTGCCGTAGTCGCTGGCGTTAACCACGATATTAACAAAGGCATTATTTTTAGCCGCAGCGCGCACCATCGTGGGGCCGCCGATGTCTATATTCTCAATCGCATCTTCTAAAGAGCAATCAGGGTTGGCAACCGTTTTTTCGAATGGATAAAGGTTAACAATAACGATGTCGATAGTATTGATGCCGTGCTCAGCCATGACGCTGTCGTCTTGGCCGCGACGGCCTAAAATACCACCGTGAATTTTGGGGTGAAGTGTTTTTACACGGCCGTCCATCATTTCTGGGAAGCCGGTGTAGTCAGATACTTCAATCGCTGCGATATTGTTATCGCATAACAATTTGAAAGTGCCGCCTGTTGATAAAATCTCAACACCTTGTTGGTTCAAAGCTTGGGCAAATTCAACAATGCCAGATTTATCAGAAACGCTTATTAAGGCACGCTTAATAGGAAGAAAGGTTTGCTCGTTGCTCATATCGCTAGTCAAAACTCTAAGAGGTTAAAGAAAAGGGCGTGTAGAACTAAGGGGATGAAAATAAAAAAAGGCCAGAGCAAATTCACATTGGCTCTGACCTTTTACGCAATACTTATAGTAAGCCGTACTGCTTTAATTTTTTACGTAGTGTGCCACGGTTTAAACCTAACAGTTGTGATGTTTTGGTTTGGTTGTTGCGGGTGTACTTCATTACTTCTTCTAATAATGGAGCTTCAACCTCGGAGAGTACCATTTCATAAACGTCAGTAACGTCTTGGCCATCCAAGTGTGAAAAATAATTATTTAAAGCAATAGCTACGCTATCACGTAGAGTTTGAGCCTGTGCAACGGGTGCATTGGTCAAATGTTGCTTTTGTTGCTCAGTACTTGAGACTGCTTCGGCGATAGGTGCTGGTTGAGTGCCGAAAGTAGAGTCACTTGGGTTCATGCTGCGATTTCCTTTGTGTTTAACGGCGTCTTTGTTGGGCTACTAAAAAATTCAGTAATAGCGTGGTGCTGATCGTATGCACTGTCTAGCTGATTAAAGAGCTTGCGAAAGCCGTCGTTATTGGTGTGTTCTTTTAAGTACCAGCTCACATGTTTGCGAGCTATTTTTACTCCCATAAATTCGCCATAAAAGGCGTAAAGCGCGTCCAGGTGTTGTAATAGCGTTTGCTGCACTTGCAGCGGGCTGGGAGCGGCTACTATAACATTGTTGCATAATAATTGATCTATCTGGTGACAGATCCACGGTCTTCCTTGGGCGGCGCGACCTACCATAATGGCATCCGCACCCGTGTACTCTATGACTTGCCTCGCCTTTTCGGGTGAGTCGATATCACCGTTGGCAATAATAGGCATATCAACCGCAGCCTTAATGGCGGCTATCGTGTCGTATTCTGCTTCGCCTCTAAAGGCGCAGGCTCTTGTTCGGCCATGCACGGCAAGTGCTGCGATGCCGTGGTCTTCTGCGATGCGGGCAATACTCACGCCGTTGCGCATCTCCGGTGACCAGCCGGTACGAATTTTTAAGGTGACAGGTACATCCACTGCCTGTGTTACTGCCTGCAGAATATTGCTGACTAAAGCTTCATCCTTCAGCAGCGCTGAGCCTGCCGCTTTTTTACACACTTTTTTGGCCGGACATCCCATGTTGAGATCAATAATCTGGGCGCCCATCGCTACGTTCAGTTGTGCTGCATGCGCCATCATTTCCGCATCGCCACCAGCAATTTGCACGGAGCGTATGCCTTGCTCTCCTTCATGGTTGAGTCGCAATTGTGATTTGCGGCTATGCCACAGTGAGCTGTCACTGGTTACCATCTCTGAAACGGCCAGACCAACACCATACTGTTTGCACATCTGCCTAAATGGGCGATCAGTAACACCGGCCATAGGGGCTAGAACAACGCGGCGGTCTAATTGATAGGGGCCGATTTGCCACATGGTATTAGGGTTTTGTCTCTGGGTATTAGTTTGAACAATATCAAACTAAGGGTTTCAGGTTATGCCCACTAGAGAGGGGCATAGTACCCCCCAAAAGAGGGCGCTATGATAATGGCTAGTGCGCGACTATAAAAGCTTTATCGTGCAACTTTTATACAATTTTTTTGCAGCATTTCCATTGATTATGTGGTATCGGCCGCGACTGTTTTGGCTGAGATCTTATTAATTGGGCAGAAAGCGCAGCTGATAGTTCACCGCAGCAGAGCCGGGATCGATAATTTCTAGAGAGATATGTATGGGTTGCTTGGCGGGCATGAGCTTACGCCCTAGTAGCTCGCCAGCGACATAATCACTCGGCGCGAAGCGTCTACCGGCGACGATTTTTCCTTCAATATCAGTAAATTGTAATTCCAGCATGGGGAAGGGTTGTTGAAATTTGGCTTGGTTGGTTACCATGGCATCTACCACTAAAGCGTTACTGGCTTTGGGGTGGCTGCGTACCATGAGGTTGCTGGATTTGATTAGGCCCAGGTCATGTAGATTGGGTAATTTGCAGCCAGTAAAACCGCATAGTGTTTTAAAGGCTGGGCGATAGCTTTCATCTCTAGAAAGTACATCGTAGTTATAGCTAATGTATTGATAAGGGAGGGCGAGTACGGTTAATAGCGCGGCCAATCGCCAAACCCAGGTGCTAAAACGTCTCTCTCTATGGGCTTTAATGAGCTCTACGGGTTCGGGCTCTATGCCTGAAATAAGTGGTTGAAATTCAGAAATATCAAGCTCTTCGCCGATGCGATCGCCGGCATTAAAACTATCACTATGATCCCTAGATAGCTCGTCAAGCATCTCTGCATTAGTCAGGATATGTGAGCCTATGTTGTAATCGCGTTCGGGTGCTTCGTTTAAAAGTGCGACTAAATCAGGGTCTAGCTCGGGTGTGGGTGCGTCTTCTGGGGCTTGAGCCAAAAAATCGGGATGTAAGTCGACCTCGTCCTGCCTGGGTGGGATGTCTGAGGCGTCGTCATCGTCTAATAGTTTTTCTGCCCAAGCGTCATCGTTGTCTTCTACGTCATCGTTGATATTGTCAAGATCTTTGAAAATGGCGGTGGGGCTTTCTTCCCAGCTGTCCATTTCCAGGAAGCTGTCGCTGAGGGTGGTGTCTATGTCAGGCTCGCCGCCGCTAAAGAGTTCCCCGTCGGAGGCTTCAATAATAGAGTCTTGGGTGGCGGTGTCTTCAAAGATGGGTGTGTCGCCATCGTCCGTTTTGCCTTCGGAGGGGGCGGTGTTGATGCTCTCGCCAATATCAAAGCTCTCGTCTATGTCTAAGTCGTCTTCGGGGAATAGATCCTCGTTTTGGTTGATTTCGATAAAGGATTGTTGCGGGGTGTCTTGAAAGGGGGGCTCATCTTCGCTGCTGAATTCGGGTGACAGTTTTGGCTCGTCTTCTGAAAATAATTGATCAGTGTCGAAATCATCGCCAATCAGAAAATCATCGTCGTCCAGTGGATCGTCGAAGCTGTCATTGGGATTGGCCACGGGTTTAGGTGTGGCTTTGGCGGTAATCGATGCCGTCTCTTCGCCTACCCAGTGCTCTAGTGCGTTAAAAATATGCAGGCACGAGCCACACCGCACGGCGCCATTAGCGATGTCTAACTGAGCATCGGTAACGCGAAATGATGTTTGGCATTTAGGGCATTGAGTAACCCTGCTGGACATATTGAACCCTTGTCTCGCCAGTACTTTGAGAAGTTAATCCTGCTAAAAGTCTGACCGTATCATTGTTATTGGTTGTGTTACTGCTGGTGTTTATGATCGTACTCTAGCTGCGCTTAAGTGTATCTGTTTTTACAGAAAAAACGAGTAGTTAAGTCGGTTTTGTGAAGTGAATCCAAGCTTATTGAGCTGCGATTAGTTAAGTCGCTTGCCCGATAGCCTCATCCAGCCTTCTTTGTTGATGCTGGGTTCCATGGCAAACCATTGTTGATAATGTTGGCTAAGGTCTTCGGCTTGCATATCGAGTAAGCCAGATAAAACAATATCGCTTTCTGGATTGCAGTGGTGGCTTAGAGTTTCAGCAAGTTCGTGCAGTGGTCCTGCAAGAATATTGGAAATAATAATGTCGGCTTTTATTTTTGGTGTGTCTTCTGGTAAGTAAGTGCTTATTTTTTTGGGTTTGATCTTGTTGTTTTGGGCATTATCAATGGTGGCAATGAGTGCCTGAGGGTCGTTATCCACTGCAATCACTTGTTTGGCGCCAAGTAGAAGTGCAGCGATACCTAAGATGCCGGAGCCGCAGCCATAGTCGATAACTATTTTGTCTTTAAGGTCGGCTTGCTCCAGCCACTCAAGGCATAGTGCGGTTGTTGGGTGGGTGCCGGTGCCAAAGGCGAGGCCTGGGTCTAGTAATAGATTGACCGCATCGGGCTCGGGTGGCTCTAGCCAGCTTGGGCAAATCCACAGTTTGTCACCAAATTTCATGGGATGGTAATTATCCATCCAGGTTCTTTCCCAGTCTTTATCTTCTAAAATCTCCCAGCGGTAGCTGGGGAGTGAGCTGCCGTAGTTGGCGGTGGCGATGATGGTGGCTTGAGTGGTGTCGGTTTCGGCAGCAAATAACCCCGTGATTTTGATGTCGTCCCACAAAGGTGTTTCTCCAACCCCGGGTTCTAAAATAGGCTGGTCGGCGTTGTCTTCCATGGTGACCGAAGCTGCACCTGCAGCGAGTAAAGCGTCTTCAATAGCTTCGGCGGTTGGGCGTTGGCAGTGTATGCGTATTTGCAGCCAAGACATGCAGGAGTCCTTTTAAGGTTAATCAACGGTGTCTCATCAATGCCGCTAAAAAGTGTGGGCGACTAAAAAAAGAGACATAAAAAAACGCCTCAATGGAGGCGTTTTTAGAGAGCTAGAGGCTGGGTTTATAGTCCCAGCTTCTTCTCTAAATAGTGGATGTTAACACCGCCTTCCATAAAGGCCGAGTCTCTAACCAATCTTTGTTGCAAAGGAATATTGCAGCGAATGCCTTCTATTACCATTTCATCCAAGGCGCTGCGCATACGAGCCAATGCTGCGTCGCGGTCTTCACCCCAAGTAATGACTTTGGAAATCATGGAGTCATACGTAGGTGGTACGGTGTAGCCCGAATAAAGATGCGAGTCAACGCGTACGCCTAAGCCGCCAGGAGGGTGATACATGGTCACGGTACCGGGGCAAGGCATAAAGGTGACAGGGTCTTCGGCATTGATACGACACTCAAAAGCGTGACCCTTACAGACCACATCGGACTGTTTAATGGTCAGAGCTTGGCCGGCACACACTTTAATTTGTTCTTTGATGAGGTCAATGCCGGTAATCATTTCTGATACGGGATGCTCAACCTGAATACGGGTGTTCATTTCTATAAAGAAGAAGCGGCCATCTTCGTACAAGAACTCAAAGGTGCCAGCACCTTTGTAGTTAATGTCTTTACAGGCTTGAACGCAGGATGCAAAAACTTCTTCGCGGGCACTGTCGTCGATGCCGGGGGCTGGCGCCTCTTCCAAAACTTTTTGATGGCGGCGCTGCAGAGAGCAGTCGCGGTCATAAAGATGGATGGCATTACCTTGGCCGTCAGAAAGAATTTGTACTTCAACGTGGCGTGGGTTGGTTAAAAACTTTTCCATGTAAACGGTGTCGTCGCCAAAGGCGGCGGCCGATTCAGATTTAGTCACATGAATTGAGTTAATTAGCGCGGCCTCGGTGTGTACAACACGCATGCCACGACCACCGCCACCTGATGCAGCCTTGATGATGATGGGGTAGCCGATGTCGCGCGCAATAGCCATGCAGCGCTCGTTATCGTTCTCGGGTAAAGGCCCGTTAGAACCAGGAACGGTCGGTACGCCGGCCTTTTGCATGGCTCGGATGGCGGCAACTTTGTCACCCATGGTGCGGATAACATCGGGATCAGGGCCTATAAAACTAAAGCCACTTTTTTGTACTTGTTCGGCAAAGTCGGCGTTTTCGGCTAAAAAACCGTAGCCGGGGTGGATGGCGGTTGCGTCGGTAATTTCGGCGGCGCTGATGATGGCGGGTATATTTAAATAACTGAGTGCCGAAGGCGCGGGGCCTATACAGATAGACTCATCCGCCAGGCGCACGTGTTTTAAGTCTTTGTCGATCTGCGAGTGAACCGCTACGGTTTTGATGCCCATTTCTTTACAGGCTCGCAAAATGCGTAGCGCAATTTCACCGCGGTTAGCGATAACAATTTTTTCAAACATGAGAGGTACCTATCATGACGTGCTTATCATAGTGTCCCAGCCAACGCTTGGCTGGGGTGCGGCGTGGTCTTAAACGATGGTGACCAAGGGTTGGTCAAACTCAACGGGTTGGCCGTCTTCAACTAGGATCGCCTCGATAACACCGGCTTTATCGGCCTCAATTTGGTTCATCATTTTCATCGCTTCAATGATACAAATAACATCGCCTACTTTGACCGACTTACCGACTTCTGAGAAGTTCGGTGAGCCTGGTGATGCGGCGGCATAGAAAGTGCCAACCATCGGTGATTTAACAACGTGGCCAGAGTGGCTTGGCGCTGCTGGTTCGCTGGCGGCGACTTGGGCGACAGGCGCGGGAGCGGCTACCGGTGCTGGTGGCGGTGCGTAAGGGTACGGCATTTGTGCCATGGCACCATTGCGGCTGATGCGAACGGACTCTTCGCCTTCTTTAATTTCGATTTCGTCGATATTTGATTCTTCGAGTAGCTCAATAAGCTTTTTAACTTTACGAATATCCATGGGGGGTCTCTAAGTCTCAGTTAACTTTAATGGAGCCAGGTTTTGGCTGGCCCTTATGAATTCAATTTGCTCAATGCTGCTTGAAAGGCAAGCATATAGCTCTGTGTGCCTAAGCCGCTAATCACTCCCTCTGCAATATCAGAGAAATATGAGTGATGGCGAAATGCTTCTCGTGCGTGAACGTTTGATAGGTGTACTTCTATAAACGGAATTGAGACGCCAAGTAGGGCATCTCTAAGAGCAACACTGGTATGAGTGAAGGCGCCGGGATTAAAAATGATGAAGTTGACCCCTTCCGGCTTGGCAGAGTGGATGCGCTCAATCAGTTCGTACTCAGCGTTGCTTTGCATGGCTTGTAAGTGATGGCCATGGCTTAGCGCCGCTTCGGTTAATTCGCGGTTGATGTCTTCAAGTGTGCTGGATCCGTAAACCTCCGGCTCGCGTGTGCCGAGTAGGTTTAAATTGGGCCCGTGTAATACCAATATGGTTGCCATCGTGTTCTCGTCGTAAGTGGTAATCAAGTTGTTCACTTTTAAGGCTGGGAGGGATTTTGCCTTAAAAATATTATCGAGTCCAATCTTTGTTGACTTCAATGCATTTAGCGGCAAATTACCAGTATTTTAGCGCAAGATCACCGACTTTGCGCTACGGGCGCGCGAGGCTTTGCCTGCAAGATCGCCGCAAATCCCTCCATGTTTGCAACCTGTTTCAGGTAGATGATGGTTTTTTCCGGATATCGCAGTCAAGTTCTGAGAAAGTGCGGCTATTTTCGAAGAACTTGCAAGGAGCTTTTTTTAGCTTTATTTGATTGGGGCGAATTGGGTGATTTTTCGGATCAAAAGAGATGTGCTGAGAATCTGCGGCAGAATAATGGCCTGACTGTTGGTGGTAGGTGGGTAGATAAGGTAGAGCGGAATGCCCGTACGGCCATGTTGTTTGAGTAAATCGCTGATTTTTGGGTCGTGATTGGTCCAGTCACCTTTTAGATATTGGACGTTGTGGCTCTTGAAACTTTGTTTTACTTCGTCGGTATTGAGAGTGATTTTTTCATTGGCGAGACAGGTGATGCACCAGTCGGCGGTAAGATTGACAAAAACTAACTGCTGTTGCTCTCGTAAATTGGCGAGTTTCTCAGGGGTGTAAGCTTGCCAGTTTTTAGTGGCGTTGGGGTCAGTAGGTGTTAATTGGGGGCTGACAACGAGCCAAAATGCCAAAGCAAGACTGGCGAGACTAAACCCTTTATTTAGCCAGTTGTCTCGCCAAAACCAAAAGGCCAGGGCTAGTAGTAGGCAGCCCAGTAAAATCGTGAGCATGCCATTAACGCCAGTTTGGTTGCCAATAACCCAGCTCAGCCAAAGGGTCGTCGCGTACAAGGGGAAGGCAAGAAATTCCTTTAACGTTTCCATCCAAGGGCCGGGTTTGGGGATTTTGTTGAGCAACTTGGGGCTATGGGCAAGTAATAAAACGGGTAGCGCCATGCCAAAGCCAAGAGCGGCAAAGACGCTTAAAGCGGTAACCGCATTTTGGGTGATAGCGTAGCCTAGAGCGGTGCCCATAAAAGGCGCGGTGCAAGGGCTGGCGACAACGGTGGCGAGCACGCCGGTAAAAAAGCTACCGCTATAGCCTTGGCGGCTAGCTAAGTCGCCGCCGATGTTCATCCAGCTTTGGCCAAAGTTAATAAATCCCGAAAGGCTCAAACCCATCACAAAAAACAAGTATGCCAGGCCCGCGACAAACCAGGGGGTTTGCAGCTGAAATCCCCAGCCCACGGCTTTACCGGCAGCCTGCAGGCTAATTAGTAGGGCGGCAACAGCAACAAAGCTCAAGATAACCCCGAGGCTGTAGCTAATGCCATGCACGGAGTGGTTGTGATCTTCGTCTTGGGTAAAGCTCAAAACCTTTAAGCTTAGTATAGGGAAAACGCAGGGCATCAGATTAAGAATTGCGCCGCCCATCATGGCAAGTAGTAGGGCGTAAATGAGACTGGTGCTGTTTTTTTGTTCGGTAGCGTTGGGCGTGCTGTTGTTACTGTTGGGTTCGGTACCTGAGATTGGGCTTGTTACTGAGGCGTTAAACGCGCTGTTGAGGGTATCGATTTCGCTAAGGGTTTGGTTGTTGCTATCAATGCTAAAGGACTGTTTGCGGGGTGGGTAGCATAAACCCGCATCGGCGCAGCCCTGGCTGGTGATGTTAAGTTGATACTGCCCCTCTTTGGGTATGCCTTGCAGGGTGACTAAGCTGTTATGATAATAAACTTCAACGTCGCCGAAATACTCATCGGATTTTTGCAGGCCCGGATCAATAGCGGGTGTGATGGCAATGTCTTGCTGCTCGTCGGTACTATTTAAAGCGAATCGGTAGCTGTGCTTGTAAAGGTAGTAGCCCGGTGCGATTTGCCAGCTGAGCTCAATGTTGCCATCGGCATTAAAATAACCGTTAACGTGATAAGCCTCTTCAACGGGTAAAAAGGTGATCTGTTCGTCAAATTGAGCAAAGCTTTTAGTTATGAGGCAAAAAAAACAAAGCGAAGTGATAAAGAAAGATCTAAAAAGCATGAAACACCTGTTGTGCTGATTTATGATAGCGGCAGTTATTGTAGGCGGGTATGCCGCTGTGTTTGATAATGCTGGTTATTCGGCATTGTATCCTAATTTCTATTAAGGCAGGCAAGGGTGCTTAAAGTTTCATCGCAGGTATGGGTAAAGCGATTAATATCGGCTAGTTTGAATTTGGCGATGTTAGCTTTGGTTGTTGGCTGTGCGCAGCAGCTAGTAGCGGTGGTGCCGGCCCCTGCCCGCGCATTGCAGATTTCGGCGGCTGAAGTTGTTGAGCGTGAACAGCAAAAAAAGATTCGCCAGTATTTGTTTAATGCCTTTGAATCTCTCGATAATGGTCGGTTAATGAGGCCAAAAAATGATAACGCCTATGATTGGTTTAATCAGGTATTGTGGCTAGATAATACTCATCCAGAGGCTCATCGTGGGATGCGTGAAATAGGTAAAGTCTATCTTTATTTGGCTGAAGAGGCCTATAAACAGGAGGATCGAGACCGGGCGGAGTTGATATTAGAGCGTTCGCAGTGGGTGTCTGCTAGCGCTGAAGAGGTTAAGCGCATTAAAAAAAGTTATCCGCCGCGCCCTCAAGCCGATAATGAATACCGGTTGGTGTTAAGTGACCTAAATAGTAAAACCGAGCAGCTTCTCGCTCGGTTGAGTGAGTTGGCGATGCAGGCAAAATCACTGCCTTCACGGCTATTAATTGTTGCTAGAAGCGACAGTGAGGCTCGTTGGCTTTATAAGCAAATGCGAAGCTCGGTAGAGGGTTATCGATTACGTGGCAATATCCAGGTTGGGCGCGTACCGAGGATAGTGTTAATTGATCAGCCTAAAAAGGTGGTTCAAAATATTAATATGGGATCTAAATAATGCAATTGACGTTAATTAAGCGACGTACCCTCATCATCCTTGTAGGCTGCATGTCGGCCATGATGGTGCAAGCAGAGCTGTTGGTC
>JBNMPS010000094.1:0-11555 GCA_051277005.1 Pseudohongiellaceae bacterium | reverse complement strand
AAAGAGATCAAACCCTGGCAGAATATTCCGGTTATTAGCTACCTGCTGTTAGGCGGTAAATGCTCAAACTGCAAAACCTCCATCTCAATGCGCTACCCTATTATTGAGGCTGTATCAGGAGTGCTATCGGGGGTTATTATCTGGCAATTAGGTGCTGACCTTCCGGCACTGACCGCACTACTCTTAACTTGGTCGTTAATTGCTTTAACCATGATCGACGCCGATACTCAATTGTTGCCCGATCAAATCACCCTACCCTTGTTATGGTTAGGCTTAATCTGTAATGCCTTTGGTTTCTACACCAGCTTAGAAGATGCTTTATGGGGTGCCGTATTTGGCTATTTAAGCTTATGGTCAGTATATTGGGCCTTTAAACTGATTACCGGCAAAGAGGGCATGGGTTTTGGCGATTTTAAATTGCTTGCCGCGCTAGGGGCTTGGATGGGGTGGCAAAGCCTGCCCATTATTATTTTATTATCTTCGCTGGTGGGTGCCATTATTGGCATATCACTGATGGTCATCAACAACAAAGATCGCAACACTGCGATTCCTTTTGGCCCATACTTGGCTATAGCCGGCTGGATTGCCTTTTTATGGGGTGATGAAATTACTCGGAGTTATTTGCAGTTTGCCGGGGTGCAGTAAACCCTCAATGATGACTGCTTCAAAAACCGTTATTGGCCTCACCGGCGGCATCGGCAGCGGCAAAACCGCTGCTAGTGATTATTTTAACGCTTTAGGCATCAACATCGTTGATGCCGATGTAGTGGCGCGATTTATCGTTGAGCCCAACACCCCCGCGCTCTCAAAAATTACTGCGCACTTTGGGCAGGGGATACTGTTAGCGAATGGCGCACTTGATAGGCCCCAATTACGCCGCTTGATTTTTAATAATGCTAAGCAAAAAAGCTGGTTAGAGCAGCTACTACACCCGCTCATCAGAAAAGAAATCACTCAGCAATTAAGTCGCAGCAACTGCGCTTACACCCTATTGGTATCACCTCTATTGCTAGAAACAGACCAGTATCAACTCTGTTCACGTATTTTGGTGATTGATGTAGCCGAAAAAATTCAAATTGAGCGAGCCACACAACGTGATGGCACCAATAAGCAACAAATCAAACACATCATCGCCAGCCAAATAGATAGAGCCGCACGGCTAGAAAAAGCCGACGATGTTGTCGATAATAGCCAAGACCTTACTCACCTACAGCAACAACTGGCTAAACTTCACTGTTATTATTTAGAGATTGCCCACAATCATGATGACCAACAAACCTGACATTCAATGCCCCGGCTGCAAACGTAAAATTCAGTGGAACAGCAACAGCCCCTACCGACCTTTTTGCTCACAAAGCTGCAAAGACAAAGATTTTGTGGCCTGGGCCCATGAAGAAAACGTGATTGGCGGTAATTCGGTTTATGATGACTTGCTATCAGGGGATTTAGACATTAGCCCGCAGGATGTCTAAGCCGCTATCGAACAGGCCTAATAGACCTACTAGTAGCCCCTAGTAGACATTAAACCCCGTAAAAAGCTAGCCGCATAGGCTATGTTGAATAGCGGTGATAATAGCTTGGTTGGCCTCGGGGAATTCCATTGCGAGCAAATCTTGAGCATTAACCCACCGAATAGGCTGCCCCTCTTTGCCCTCGGGCTCACCTGCAAACCCCCTAACCCACCACACATCGAGGTGAACCGATTTATCGCCATAGTCATGACAAATATTGGTGAGTGGTGATAAATCACTGCCGATTATCCCCAACTCCTCTTGCAGCTCTCTAATCAACGCCTGCTGCACAGTCTCGCCAGATTCCACCTTACCACCCGGAAACTCCCACAAACCTCCCTGATGAGCATGGCTGGGCCTCAGGGCGATGAGGATTTGCTGCTCAGTATCAACGATAACACCAACAGCGACATGAATAGATTTACCCGCCATAACTTAAGCTCACAAGTTACGTTCGATAGTCCGCATTGATACGCACATAATCGTAAGAGAGATCGGTAGTCCAAACCGTGGTGTTTTGTTGCCCACGATTTAAATCAATCACGATAGTAATTTCTGCTTCAGCCATAGCCTTTACACCTTGCTCTTCGGTATAAGACGCCGCTCGGCAGCCTTGCTCGGCGATGAGTACACTGTTCAAATGCACACTGACTTTTTCTACGTCTAAATTCTCGACACCCGCTCTGCCAATAGCCGCCAGTAACCGCCCCCAGTTTGGGTCACTGGCAAACAAAGCCGTTTTCACCAAGGGTGATTCAGCAACGGTAAAGGCAACATCAGTTGCTTCCTTACCCGAAGTGGCACCGTTAACCACTATTGTCACAAACTTGGTGGCACCCTCACCATCTCTCACCAAACCTTGCGCTAACTCTATAAAAACAGAGGCGACTGCCTCTTTGACTAAGCGATAAAGCTCGCTCGATTTATCATCGACTTTTTTAGCCTTGGATTGGCCGGTAGCAACCAATACACAGGCGTCATTGGTTGAGGTATCACCATCAATGGTAATGCGATTAAAGGATTGATTAGCCGCCTCTATGACCATTTCATCTAACAAGCTTTGTTCAATAGCGGCATCGGTTGCGATATATCCTAACATCGTTGCCATATTAGGTTTTATCATGCCGGCACCTTTGGCGATACCGGTTACGGAGATGGTTCGACCTTGGACATTAACTTGCTTTGAGGCTGCCTTGGGGCGGGTATCGGTGGTCATGATACCTGCAGCGGCAATCGCCCAGTTATTGGCGTTTAAATCCGCCATGGCAGCGGGAATAGCCGCCTCAATTTTACTCACGTCTAAGGGCTCGCCGATGACACCCGTAGAAAACGGTAGTACCTGCTGAGTGTTAATGCCCGTTTGGTTCGCCAGCATCTCACAGCTAAGCTCACTATTTTGCAGGCCTTGCGCACCCGTACCGGCATTGGCATTACCCGTGTTCACCAATAAATAGCGTGGCGTGCACTGCTTAATATGGCGCTTTGCCACTAACACGGGAGCGGCACAAAAAGCATTCTGGGTGAATACCGCCGCGACAGTGGCACCTTCACAGATTTCCATCACGACCAAATCTTTGCGACCGGGCGTTTTGATACCCGCACTGGCAATACCTAAACGAAATCCATCAATATTGTGCAATGTGGGCAAAGCCCCAGAACCTACCGCCATCTTGCTACCTATTACCTATTACCTATTACCTATTAAGCTTCGACTAGCTTGCCGTGACACTGTTTAAACTTCTTACCCGAGCCGCAAGGGCAAGGCTCATTACGACCAACTTTTCTACCCTCACGAACAAAAGGCTCTGTTTGCTCTTCTGATCGCTCGGTATTTTCTGCCGCTAAGCCAGACGCTGACGGGTGATTAAATTCCAGCTGTCTACGCGCTTCGGCCTCACGACGCTGGCGTTCCATTTTTTCAATTTCATCATCGCGCTGAATCCGCACATGAGATAGAAATTTCACCACTTCAAATTTAAGATTAACCAGCATCTCCTGGAACAACTCAAAAGCTTCGCGTTTGTATTCTTGTTTTGGATTTTTACCGGCGTAACCTCTTAGGCCTATACCCTGACGTAAGTGATCCATAGTCGCCAAGTGTTCTTTCCACAAACCGTCTAACACTTGCAACATAATGTGTTTTTCTACCTGGCGCATTTCATCGCCGATTTCTAATACTTTTTGACTGTAACTGGCTTTTACTTGCTCAAGAATCTTTTCACGCAAGCTGTCTTCGTGAAGCTGATCATCTTCGTCCAACCATTGTTTAATAGAACACTGGGTGGCAAATTCGGCTAGCAAACGCTCTTCTAGACCAACAATATCCCACTGCTCTTCAATACTTTGTGGAGGCACATATTCACTGACCAAATCACTGACCACATCTTCACGTATTGCCTCAATGGTGTCGTGAATATCTTCAGCGTCTAATAACTCAACGCGCTGCTGATACACAATTTGACGTTGATCATTGGCAACATCATCGTACTCCAATAATTGTTTACGGATATCAAAGTTGCGGCCTTCAACTTTTTTCTGCGCTTTTTCAATGGAGTTGGTCACCATACTATGTTCTATGGCCTCACCTTTTTCCATGCCCAGTTTTTGCATAAACATTTTTACCCGCTCTGAGGCAAAAATTCGCATCAGGCTGTCATCCATCGACAAGTAAAATCGTGACATGCCTGGGTCACCCTGGCGGCCCGCACGACCACGTAATTGATTATCGATACGGCGAGACTCATGACGCTCGGTGCCAATAATGTGCAAACCTCCAGCATCTAACACTTGCTGATGACGTAACTTCCAAGCTTCACGTAATTCATTAATTTTTTGTTCAGACGAATCCTCTAACGCAGCAATTTCTACTTCAACATTACCACCCAAAACAATATCGGTACCACGGCCAGCCATATTGGTGGCAATGGTCACTACACCAGGGCGACCAGCCTGCGCAATAATACTAGCCTCCTGCTCGTGATATTTTGCATTCAGTACTTTATGTTCTATTTTAGCTTTTTTAAATAATGCCGAAAGTGCTTCTGAGGTCTCTACCGAAGCTGTGCCCACTAAAAGAGGCGCGCCTTTAGCCGCTAACTCTTTTACATCATCAGCAATCGCTTGGTATTTTTCCTCTATCGACAAATACACCAAATCGTTAAAATCTTTTCGCGCTACTTGAACGTTAGTGGGGATAACAACTACAGATAAACCGTAAATTTGATGAAATTCAAACGCTTCGGTATCTGCCGTGCCCGTCATGCCTGAAAGTTTATTGTATAAACGGAAAAAGTTTTGGAACGTTGTTGATGCAAGGGTCTGGCTTTCTGCCTGTACCTCAACCCCTTCTTTTGCCTCTATCGCTTGGTGTAAACCCTCAGATAAACGACGGCCCGCCATGGTACGGCCCGTATGCTCATCAATCAAAACAACTTGGCGGTCTTGAATGATGTATTCCACGTCACGCTGAAATAATTTATGCGCACGTAAACCCGAAAGAACGTGTTGTAACAAGGAAAGGTTAGAGGCAGAGTAAAGACTCTCACCTTCCTGCAGTAGACCATCTTTACTTAATAGTTCTTCAACAAAGGAATGTCCTGCTTCAGTCAGCTCAACATGCCTATCTTTTTCATCAATTTTGTAGTGACCGGTTTCTTCTTGTTCTTCATCACCCTCAACAACTTCTTGCTCAATCAGCTTAGGAATCAACGCATTGATACGTTTATACAAAGCAGCGTTATCTTCAGCAGGGCCAGAGATAACCAGTGGCGTTCTCGACTCATCGATCAAGATTGAATCGACCTCATCGATGATGGCAAAGTTTAAACCGCGCTGAAATCTATCTTCTTTAGTAAAGGCCATGTTATCTCTAAGATAATCAAAACCGTATTCATTGTTGGTGCCATAGGTGATATCAGAATTATAAGCCTGGTGTTTTGCTTCGGTATCTTGGCCAGACGTAATCACACCTACACTTAATCCCATAAACTCATAGAGCGGGCGCATCCAGTCAGCATCACGCTGAGCAAGATAATCATTAACAGTAACAACATGCACACCTTTACCGCTGATAGCATTTAAGTAAACGGGTAGGGTCGCCATCAAGGTTTTACCCTCACCTGTGCGCATTTCTGAAATACACCCTTCGTGCAGAGTAATACCACCAATTAACTGCACGTCAAAGTGACGCATACCCATCACTCTGTGTCCGGCTTCACGTACGGCAGCAAATGCCTCTGGCAGTAATTGATCCAGAACTTCACCCTCGTTCAAACGTTTTCTAAACTCTTCAGTTTTGCCCTGTAAATCAGCATCATTCAATGCCTTCATGTTTTCTTCGTGGGCATTGACCTGATCAACAACCTTACCCATACGTTTTAATTCACGGTCGTTTTTACTACCGAATACTTTTTTAAGGACATTACCAAACATAATTTTGACTACTAAATAAGAAACATTAAATGAAATAAACAGTTCTTTGGTTCAAATAAATGAACACAAAAAGAGACTGTAATAACTAAGGGGGAGAAATCACTAAGAGATAAGAGCTATCGGTGAGTACGATGAATATACGTTGCAGGGTCAACAGGGCGGCCATGTTTATACACTTCAAAATGCACGTGCGGGCCGGTAGAACGGCCGGTATTGCCCATTAAAGCAATCTCTTGACCTTTTTTAACAATGTCGCCAACTTTAACTAAATGCTCTTTATTGTGAGCATAGCGAGTGATATATCCGCTACCATGGTTAACTTCAACCATCTGGCCATAGCCATAACGCTTATCGGCCCAAGTCACAACACCTGCGGCTACAGAAATAACCGAGGAGCCTTCCTTGCCTGCAAAGTCGACGCCTTCATGCATTGCTGCGCGGCCAGTAAACGGATCCGTTCTATGGCCAAAGCGCGATGACATCCAGCCTTTTTTGATCGGGCGACCCGCCAAAAAAATATCATCTTGAAGTTTACGATTAACTAACAGAGTTTCTAGAATGTCGAACTGCTGAGCTCTGTCGTCTACCTTAGCCAGCAATTGGTCCATGTTATGAACAAAATCGAGCTGGGTATAACTGACAGACCACTCCCCTAACTCGGAGGAACCAGTCTCAGGACCGCCTAGAGCAGGTTTTTGACTAAAATCAAATTCGCCTTTATCTAACTTAGCGATAGTAGTGACGCGCTCACCTAGAGCATCTAGGCGAACCAATCTGGACTGTAACTCTGCCATGCGTAAAGTAAGGGCTTGAAGTTGCTGCTGAGCATTACGCTTGGCCTCGACCAACTCTTGCTGCTGCTCATCACTGCGATCTTTTAATACTTGTAGCGCGCTTTGATCTAATACATCGTCGCTATGACCGGCCTCATAACCTAAGTAAATTCCCGTGCCAAGTGGCGCGCCCAATAAACAGAGCGACAACAAAGTACGCGTCCACAGCCCTAAAGAAAGGGTTTTTGACTCGGAATGTTTATCGTTAACTATGATGACTTTCATGTTATTGGTAGATACATCGCTTCTTTATTAGTGTCACCGGTACTAGGCACGGAGACATCAACTCTGGCCAAGTTCACTGACCCTATTCGCAATGGCCACAAACTCAACCTGAGCACTTTAAACCCAGAATTACATGCAAATATGGCACATTAAGGTTTAGATTACCAATATAAACACTAAAAAGGGCTTATAAATCATAGTCTTTGCATAGCGGTTCACGCTATCAAAGACCAAGAAACCATTGGAATGAGGGGCGGAAACTACGCCGCTGAAACAGGGGCCATATAAGAAATAGGGGCCGTTTCTTTATTATCAAACGTCACCACCTCCCATGCATCAGGCTGGGCAATGAGGGCTCGCAGCAGCGCATTGTTTAGGGCGTGGCCTGATTTATGAGCCTTAAACTCACCAATCAAACTATTACCCAGCAAATAAAGGTCACCAATGGCATCGAGAACTTTATGCTTAACAAATTCATCTTCATAGCGAAGCCCGTCTTCATTAAGAATACGGTATTCATCGACAACAATTGCATTATCGACGCTACCACCTTGGGCCAAGCCCTTGGAGCGTAAATATTCGATCTCATGCATAAAACCAAAGGTTCTAGCACGGCTGACCTCCTTAACAAAGGAGGTACTGGAAAAATCTAATTCAGCAGAAGCCGTGCGGTCGCGAAATACCGGATGGTCAAAATCGATAGTAAATGAGACTTTAAAGCCATCAAAAGGGAGGAAGCTGGCCG
The DNA here is from genome assembly GCA_051277005.1 of Pseudohongiellaceae bacterium. Taxonomy (GTDB): domain Bacteria; phylum Pseudomonadota; class Gammaproteobacteria; order Pseudomonadales; family Dasaniaceae; genus Dasania. Next base: position 3,810 of record JBNMPS010000094.1, on the reverse strand, counting down.
TTTTATCACCATCTTCTATCGATATCGGACGCTTAATACGAATAAACTGCTTAACTTTCTGCTGCTCTAGAATACCAGCTGACTGGATCAAGAATACAAAAGGCCCCGCACTACCATCCATAATGGGCACTTCGGCCGCACTCAATTCGATATAAGCATTATCTATACCCAGGCCTGCCATAGCCGACAACAAATGCTCAACAGTCGACACTCTCACGCCGTCTTGAATCAACGTTGTTGATAAGGTGGTATCACCTACATTCTCCGCACGGGCGGGAATTTCAACAACAGGGTCCAAATCAGTGCGACGAAACACAATGCCCGTATCAACGGGGGCTGGCAACAAGGTCAAGTACACCTTTTCACCCGTGTGTAAGCCTACACCGGTGGCACGGATTGCATTTCGTAAGGTACGCTGTTTAATCATAAGGTCACTTTGCTCAGTTCTGGTCTGCCGCGTCACGCATGCCGTGAAGCTCAGATTTTGAGGCGCGAATACTACCAGAGTTCAATAGTATCGCCAAATCCTCACTAATAATGCTGATATTCTTACTATTGCTTACTACTTATTGATTTTCAATAAGTAAAGCAAACAGCGTTTAGTCCGCTTGGCGACGTAAAAAGGCTGGGATATCTAGATATTCCATGTCTCTATCTTCGCTAGGCACTGGATTAGTGGCTGCTGTAGCAATGACTTCACGCTTGAGTGCATTCGCACCACTAGTGCGCATCACAGTGGGTCTATCTAACTGGCTATAGTCTGGGTTCACAATCCCAAGAGGTTTACTTTCTACAGGTTTTTCAACCACATCCATAGGCTCACACCCTAAACCAGTGGCAACCACAGTAACACGTAATTCATCACCCAGGCTTGGATCCATAGCCGTACCGGTAACAATGGTTGCATTATCAGAGGCAAGCTCTTCGATAATATCGCCCACTTCAGCAAACTCACCCAAAGACATATCTGGCCCAGCGGTAATATTGACCAAAATACCGCGAGCACCTTCTAGATTGATATCATCTAACAGCGGGCTGCGGATAGCCATTTCAGCCGCCTCACGCGCACGATTTTCTCCGCGAGCTGAACCAGCGCCCATCATAGCCATACCCATTTCTGACATCACCGTACGCACGTCAGCAAAATCCACATTGATTTGGCCTGGGTTAATAATCAAGTCAGCAATACCTTGAACAGCACCTAACAAAACATTGTTAACGGTTTTAAACGCTTCAATTAATGGCGTATTTTTACCCAATACTTCTAACAATTTTTCGTTAGGAATAGTGATTAAGGAGTCAACGTGCTGCTGTAGTTCCAACATGCCAGCGTCAGCTACCCTCATACGTTTTTTACCTTCAAAGCGAAAAGGACGAGTAACAACAGCAACGGTCAATATGCCCATATCTTTGGCAACTTCAGCAACCACTGGCGCAGCACCGGTACCGGTACCACCACCCATACCCGCCGTGATAAACACCATGTCGGCACCATGCAATGACTCTGCAATACGCTCTCTATCTTCCAGTGCGGCATGTCTGCCCACCTCTGGGTTAGCGCCCGCACCAAGCCCTTTAGTAATATTACCACCCAACTGTAAAACAGTTGAGAACTCTAAATCAGTTAGCGCTTGAGCATCAGTGTTAGCGCAAATAAAGTCTACACCTTGGACACCTGCATCAATCATATGTCGAACAGCGTTACCGCCACCACCACCGACACCAACCACTTTAATTACTGCGCTTTGAGGCACATTATCTACGAGTTCAAACATCTTCATTCTCCCTTTTTTATTTATACTTGTTCCAACGAATATTGGCACAAGCAACTTTCTAAAACTTATTAGAAATCTTATGAAAAACTTTTTTATAACATTAAAAATTATTTTTAAACCACTCTTTAACACGACCTAACTTACTCACATTATTATTAGACGATGAATTACGACTCCTTATCGCCCCAGGCTCTTGCTGTTTAACGCCGTACTGCAACAAACCAACACCCGTTGAATAAATAGGGTTGCGAACAATGTCGGTTAAACCAGAAATATGCTGTGGCGTACCAATACGCACCGGCGTGTTAAATATTTCTTCTGCCAACTCAACTACACCTTCCATTTTTGAGGTGCCGCCCGTTAGCACAACGCCCGCTGCGATTAAATCTTCATAACCACTGCGACGAAGCTCTGCCAATACTAAGGTAAACAGTTCGTCATAACGCGGCTCTACAACTTCAGCTAACGCTTGGCGAGATAATTCACGCGGAGCCCTATCACCAACACTGGGTACTTTTATCGTCTCATCAGCTCCCGCTAACTGGGTTAAAGCACAGGCGTATTTGATTTTTATATCTTCGGCATGCTGAGTCGGTGTACGCAGCGCCATCGCAATATCATTGGTGACCTGATCACCCGCAATGGGAATAACACCGGTATGACGAATAGAACCTTCGGTGAAAATCGCGATATCAGTAGTACCACCACCCAAATCAACCAGGCAAACACCTAAGTCTTTTTCATCCTCGGTTAACACCGCATAACTAGACGCTAGCTGTTCCAAAATAATATCTTCAACTTCTAAGCCGCAACGGCGTATACATTTCTCAATATTCTGCGCGGCGTTAACGGCACAGGTCACCAAATGCACTTTGGCTTCCAAACGCACACCCGACATACCCAGCGGCTCTTTAATCCCCTCTTGGGTATCAATTACATATTCTTGCGGCAATATATGTAGAACTTTTTGGTCAGCTGGAATAGCAACGGCTTGCGCCGCATCAATCACTCGCTCTAAATCCAACGGATACACTTCTCTGTCGCGAATCGCCACAATACCGTGAGAGTTCAAGCTGCGAATATGACTACCCGCAATACCTGCATACACCGAGTGAATTTGGCAACCCGCCATTAACTCAGCCTCTTCTATTGCTCGCTGTATGGATTGCACGGTTGACTCAATATTAACAACCACGCCCTTCTTTAAACCACGGGAAGGGTGCGAACCAATACCAACAATTTCTAGCTCGCCCTGCTCGGTGACAGCGCCGACGATGGCAACCACTTTTGAAGTACCTATATCTAGGCCTACAATCATTTTGTTATTCGCTGAGCTCATCAGCCAATACTCCTAATTTTATGTTTTTTATTTGTTATCATAAGTTCTCTTAAGACTGTTGATGCCAGCTTACCGCCACACCATTGCTATACCGCATATCAACTTTTTTAACCGCCACCAAATTTTTTGGTAAGGCCTTGTTATACACCTGTATAAATCGTTGCATTTTCTCTAATACTTCATCTCTACCGATAACTACTTCAACACTATTATTTTTAATACGGCTATTTTCAGCATCACTAAGTTCAGTGATATCAAGTTCAGCAGCATCAAACTCAAAACGTGCCGCTAACAGTGCCCGCCAAGAACCACGCTTATCGAGGGTTAAACTTTGTAAAGCCAAACCCTGTTCGCGCATCAAATCACCCACCGAACGATAATAATCCATCACTTGCTTAGTGCTATTCTCAGGACCATCTAATACCGGCAGCCCTTTTTGTACATTAACTTGCTCTGGCGTAAACAATTCACCTCGGTGATTCAAATAACCTTTATCACCCCACTGAGCAATCGCCTGCTGCTCAACAATTTCTATCACCACGCTATTAGGCCACTCTCGCTGTAGCCGAACTTCAAAGACCCAAGGCAAGGTTTCCAACTTCTCTCTAATAGAGCCCATATCTAAACGCACAAAGCCTTTTTGCAAAAACGGTATAACCTCAGTTATAACTTCATTTTTTGCAACATGACGCAGCT
>JBNMPS010000093.1:0-11556 GCA_051277005.1 Pseudohongiellaceae bacterium | reverse complement strand
AAATTTACGAATGTGCCATCATTGGACTCAACCCAAACCTCAAGAACTCCGGGGTCCTTAAAGATACGGATAAATATTGGTGCCCCATATTTAAGACCTAGATTCGATAGCTCCTTTTTCAAAGACGGCTCTACACTTGCAATGGATCTTTCCGCTCGGGCGCTAGTAGGTAGCTCAAGCGCAAGAGCCTCAATGTCCAAGGCGATAGAAAACAACAATATGATAAGTTTTATTTTATACATATTTCAAGGGTAACTCCACGTGCTAACACACCCGTAACAATTGCGTTTTAGTTTTAGTGTATTTGGGGTAAAGCGGCGAAGCCACCCAAAAACGAAGCGAAGACCAAAACGTCGATTGGTGCTGTTTATACGTTTGCACCAGAAAAATACCTTATTGGATTTAAATAAAAGGCCTTTTTGTACCCTTGAGAGCTAAAATCAATTAACCAAGGTAACGGCAAAAGGCTCAATATTGAGTAATGTAGATGGGGCTGCTTGCCCTTAGCATTGCCAGTATCCCCAACCGTACCGATCACTCTACCGACGGAGACTAAACACCCGGCCTCATGGCCTATTGATGCTAAGTGGGCAAAATAATGAATTCGCCATTTTGGGCCGAGCCCAACCACAACATTGCCACCCTTATTAATAGTACCTTTATACAATACAAGCATATTAGTAGACGCGAGTACATTAGTACCCCTACTTGCAAAAACATCTACGCCTTTATGAACACCTGAACTACCCCACGGCTCGTACCAAAAACTATCCTTATGCCAGTCGCTGCGTGTTGCCCCCTCTACAGGAACAACTTTTCGTTCGGGCACAATAAACCCAATGGCAATAAAGCTTAAAATCCCAATTAATAATTTATATCTTCGTTTCATAACGATTTACCAACGCTTATGTAACCGGTAATTTTTTGTGTCGTGATTTTACGCAAAAATGTAGCGAAGCGAAATGCACAAAAGCGCGTAGCCAAAAACTGTTAAGCGGTTTAACATCTGGCTATGTTTTAACTCCCAAGGAAAGGTCATTGTTATAGCTCGTCTCCCCCCGTCTTTTATGTTCCCGGTTGCAATCACCACCTCATTCAGCGCGGAACAATCCTCGGGCGTGTTTCTTTGATGATCTGGATTATGCCTTTTATCTGGATAAGCTCAATGAAGCCCGCAAAAAAACTCAAGCTTCAATTCATGCGCTTGTTTTAATGATGTATTATGTAGTTATCGTCTAATAACAACATTACTGTGCGTACCAGATTTATCAAAAGGAGTTTTTTTCAAATATGATTATAACAAAACTCATTTTCATACTTGCTATCCTTTCCTCTCAAAGCTCTTTTGCCCAGAGCTTTGAGAGTGACCTTGTTGCGGCTGCCATTGAGCGGACCACCCATGAAGTCACTTATGATGGCTCATACTTTTCTATCCCTTACCCTAGAGGCGATGTGGCTCCAAACATCGGTGTTTGCACGGATGTCATAATCAGGACATATCGTACAATTGGCACTGACCTTCAAAAATTAATCCATGATGATATGGCTGCAAATTTCAATAGTTACCCTTCAAAACGGATTTGGGGTCTTAAGAGCACAGACAGAAACATAGATCACCGCCGTGTTCCCAATTTGCAAACCTATTTCACTAGGCATGGTGTAAAGCTGGCCATATCAACTAACAAACAAGATTACGCTGCCGGTGACATCGTCACATGGATGGTACCCGACAACCTCCCACATATTGGAATTGTCACTAATAAATTATCAGCCAGCACTAGCAACCCGCTTATCGTTCACAATATTGGTGCGGGGCCAAAGCTAGATGATATGCTCTTCTCCTACAAGATCACTGGGCATTACAGGTATGTGCCAAAAAAATATAATCGGGTAGCCGAGGGGCTATAGCCCTAAAAGCCACCTTCCTGTTTTGCGTCATACCGGGCCGGCGAAAGCCGGATGACGTAAGGATATTTTGCGTCATACCGGCGAAAGCCGGTATCCATGTTTCAGCGATTGGATTCCGGCTAAAAGACTGCCGGAATGACGTCCAGGATATTTTGCGTCATGCCGGTGAAAGCCGGTATCCATGTTTCAGCGATTGGATTCCGGCTAAAAGACTGCCGGAATGACGTAAGGATATTTACGCGTCATGCCGGCGGAAGCCGGTATCCATGTTTCAGCGATTAGATTCTGGCTAAAAGACTGCCGGAATGACGTAAGGATATTTACGCGTCATGCCGACGAAAGCCGGTATCCATGTTTCAGCGATTGGATTCCGCCTAAAAAACTGCCGGAATGACGTCCAGGATATTTTGCGTCATGCCGGTGAAAGCCGGTATCCATGTTTCAGCGATTGGATTCCGGCTAAAAGACAGCCGGAATGACGTAAAGGTCTTGTATTTTGTATCGCTTTTCACGAAAGGCGAAACACATAAAGGGGCCGTTATTAGCGGCGTGGTTAACACATCAACCTGTGCCTATTTCAAATTTATTATCATCAGCAAACATGCAAGACGCCCTGTTTAACGAATAAACAGGGCGTTTTATTATGGATTATGCACGGTTGTTATTTTTCGGGCTCTATATCGACAGCGTCATCAGGCAAGTCTAAAATATCATCAACATCTTCAATATCGCTATCATCAATATCAAAGCCGACTTCAGTCTCTAAATCAACGTCAATTTCTACCTCTTCCTCTACAGGTTTCGGCGTGGACTCTGGCTCTAGAGAGGGTGGTGCTTCCGCCTCGTCCATATCAGCTGGTTCGCCTAAATCAAGTTCAGTGTCGACCTCTGCGGCAGGCTCAGTGGCAGTCTCTGGCTCAGGGGGCTGTGCTGGCTCAGGGCTTGCTTTAGGTTCTGCGATAGGAACTGCCGCCTCAGGTGTTTCTGTTTCTTCTGTTTCATCGACGTCGATATCGTCATCAATTTCAATATCGTCATCGCCCTCTAAAATATCGGAGCCGCCTGCGCCGGCAACCATTTTATAAGCCATGTACCCTAGGCCTATAGTGAGAATATTACCTATCGCAATACCAATATAGAGTACAATATCAGCCATTGTCAGGCCATCTGTAGCCTTCTCCTCTGGCTCTTCAAGCTTAGTCTCGGGTTCAACTACTGCTTCAACTTCAGGCTCAGCTACCTCCTCAACAACAGGCTCCGGCTCAATAACGGGTTCGGGCTCTTGTATAATGGGATCGGAGCCCGGTAGTACGTGATTGATTTGTACTGACTCAGACGTAAAGTCAAACCGTCCACCACCGTGATATTGGCCGGTTGCCTCAAAACTCACTTCATAAACGCCCGTCTGCTTAACGCTTTGCAACGATAACTGCCAAGTTCTCTGTTCTATAACGTCAACCGCTTTTAAGGCACTGCTGCCATCAGGCCGCTTAACTCGTGCCAATACCGATGAACCTTTGGTATCAATGGCAGGGTTTTGTGCAAATAAAGTCACTGTATGGCTGGGGGGAGTCTCTTGCGTAGACGTAGCTTTTATATCAAACGTTTCTCTAACGGCAACCGTTTGTTTTTGTTCGCGCTTAAAGCTTTTACCGTCGGCTATAATACTAATATCATAAATACCAGCCTCAGCAAGCATGCCTAAATCACCTGCAAACAAGCCATTACTGGGTACGGGGAGTTCGTCGGTTAAAGAAAACTGCCATTGCTGGTCGTCATCCCGACGTGTTACCGACACTTGCAGGTCGACAAGTGAGAGTAAGTTTTTGTCACGAATAGTTTTACCTCGCTCCTGTAATAGTACGGAAAGCTCGCTATCTTCACCCACAAACATACTTGCAGCCAAGCGAGAGACAACCAATGAGAGGTTGCTCACTATGGTTACACGGCTACCTGGCACTAAATCGGCAGCAATAGTCCATTCACCTTCATGAGGTGATTTAACGGTTATGAGCTCGTAGTTTTGGTCGCTATACCAGTTAGTGTCACTATCATAGTCAGCTTCGCTAGAGCGCTGACTGTTAGGAGAAATTAACACCGCATCAGCACTACCTTTCTGCTTAAAGATAAGCGCCGTAAATTCCTCAATACTAGAATCAACAATAAACTTATTACCTTCGAGTGGGAGCTGCTCAGCAGGTGCCGCGGCATCAAAGGCCTGTAAAAAGACTTCCATGAGCTGCTCTGCTGTTTCGGCAACGGCGGTGAGGCCATTGGTTTCAACAGCTAGACGCTCCATCAGTTCACTGTCGGCATTTTTAGACAAGGCAACGGTATGAATAGTAATCCCCGCTTTACGCAGGCGAGGTAATATTGTGTTGATAATACGGCTTCTGGCGGCCGTGTTTTCTGCCGTAGATTTAGATATATCGACCATGCCGTCGGTCAATAAAATCATGTGGGTGTCATCGTTAGGGTCAAGCTTGTCGAGATTCATTGCCGCTTTTTCAAGGGCGAGAGGAATATTGGTATAGAGCGCTACAGAGTTAATTTTTTGAGCGGCCAAAATAGCTTGATCACGCCATTTATCGTCGATAGGGCCGTGCTTAACCAACATATTTACCCATTGGCCAAAAGTCCATACTCCCGCTTTGGCATGCTCAGGAAATAATTTAACCAGCAGCTCTAATGCTGGTCGGCGAAGGTTGTTTGGGTCATTCAGTTTCATGCTGCCCGATATATCAATAATCACACGTACATCAGGTACTTTTTTAGAACCCGTCAGAGCGCCCTCAATAGTTTGTGAAAATGCCAGTGTGGGTAGCAATAAGAGCATTAGCGTGGCGGCGAGGCAGCGCATTACATTCATAGTGTTGGTTACTCAAAAAATCTAACGATAAAATTATAAAAACTAGTTTATTAACAACTATCTATAGCAGATTTCTGATAATTAACAATAGGGCAAGATCGGGAATAGTGGCGATATTGTCTTAATTATTCGATGAGGCGGTTAAATTCTGTTTGCTTTGATATATTCGCCAAGTAATGGTCAGTAAAACAACAACAAACATAACTATTAATAAGGGCCAGATACGGTTTAAAGCCGCCTCGGTGCCGCTGGCAACTAAATCAATAACGGCCGCCATAAACGCAGGAGCCCAATAACTTGAGTCGGTAGTAACAGGGACAGGAGTAAATAGGAATACCGCAGCTAGTGCGCAAATGAGATTTTGCGTCTCTTTTAAACCGAACCAAATTAGTAAATGCCACAAAACAACAATTAACGTAATTGAAGATGCAATATAGCAACTCCATGCAAAAACATAATCACTTCCCATTTACTTAAATTCCCTTATTCGACCCAAACAATTATATGGTCTTCATAGCCATCAGGATGAACAAATTCCTCACTCAATGCTCGCCCTTTAATAGATACCCCAGCCTCATGAACACTTTCGGCACTACCCGACACCAAAGGATGCCATTCAGGTAGTGTTTGGCCCTCATGAATCAAGCGGTAAGCACAGGTTGATGGTAGCCAATGAAATGCTTCAATGTCTTCAGGACGTAACCATACACAATTGGGCACTAGCTCATTACGGCGCTTATATTCGGTACAGCGGCAATCATCATCCATATAGCGACAAACTATTTTGGTGTAATAGACCTCACCATCATCTTCATCCTCAAGCTTATGTAAACAGCATTTAGCACAGCCATCACATAAGGATTCCCATTGTTCTTTATTCATTTCAGTTAATGGGACAGTTTCCCAAAAGGGTTTATCAGACAATTTAACCACCCATCTTGCTGTTTTTTTCGTGTATTCCCTTCATATACTCATCACCTAATTGAGGTGGCATCTGTAGAAAATAACCTTTTTCATCAAGATCACTGAGCACTAAACTGACGTCCACGCGTGCCAGCTCACGCTCTGAATGTAACACCAAAACCATAGCGTGCTCAGGCTTACCAAATTGCTTTAACAGGGTCTCAGGAACCCGGGTTAGATTTTCAGATTTAATGACATACAAGTACAGGCCCTCTTTTTTAGGACTGCGATAAACAGTACAAATCTTTTTCATGACATTCTCGCGTGGTAGCCTTTAAACATAATGGTTAGCGCTTAACTTTATCAAGCAATAATTTACCCACAATACCTTCACGCCAGCCCTGCAACGTCTTAGGTAATTGATGGCTATTACCGCTAAGACCCGAACGTAAAAGTGCTTCATAATCTTTCTTTCGAACTAGAATTTCTTGCGCTACGTTTAACTCTTCCGAAAGCTTAACAACAGCCGCCTTAAGCTCTTTCATTACCGTGCCCATTTGTAACGGTAAAGGCTTCACCATAGCTGCTGGAAATTCACTACCATCTTGCTGCGAAGCATCCATAACTAATTGAATAATAGTTTCACCCTCTACCCTGACTGTTTTGGGATTCACGTCGGTGATTTTGGCTAAGACGGCAACGGTTTTAACCAGCTTGCTTGCTATCTCAAAACAACTTTTATCTTTAAGTATTCTGCCTCTAGGCACATTGCGTATTTTAGCTTGCTGCTCGCGCCATTGAATTAACTGATCTAATACATTCAACTGCTTTGGCGACAGCTTCCATGCAGATTTAACTTTTTTATACGTGTATTGATTATTTTTAAAGCTAACAAGTAGCTTGTCGCAATCTTGTTGCAGCCATTCGAGCCGGCCTTTGTCTTTTAATGCGGCCTGTAAAATCAAATAAACATCCGATAAATACTCTACATCTAACGCGGCATAATGACATTGCGATGCCGTTAGCGGGCGTTGCAGCCAATTTGAACGTGTCTCGCCTTTTTCTACGTGCTGAGACAATATCTCGTTAACTAAATTTTGATAGCTTAAGCTAAAACCATAACCCAGCATGGCAGCTGCAATTTGACTATCAAATAAAGGCTTAGGTAAAACGCCCAGCAAACGATCAAAAACCTCAAGATCTTCACTGCACGAATGTAATACTTTAGGAATATTTTCGTCAATAAAAACATCAATCAATGGCTGCCATTGATCAATCGTTAGAGGGTCAACTAAATAATTTTCTTGACCTACAGATAATTGCAATAAGCCAGCAATAGGATAAAAAGTGTCTGTGCGAATAAATTCGGTATCAACGGCAAGAAATCTTGCTGTTTTAAAGCTTTCACATAACAAAACGAGTTGTTCGTTATTGTCGATATAAATAGCATTATCTATAGAGGGGATTGTCATAATTATTTTATTACCTGGCGACTTTGAAGCGCATGAGCTAGCGTACCTACATCAACAAATTCTAACTCGCCACCCAGTGGTACACCGTGAGCTATACGAGAGACAACAATACCCAAAGCTTGTAATTGAGACGTTAAATAATAAGCCGTTGCCTCCCCCTCCACTGTAGGATTTGTGGCTAAAATAACTTCTTCAACCGATTCACTTTGAACGCGTTCTATTAAATGGCTAACACCAATTTCTTCAGGCCCGATACCGTCAATGGGCGACAAATGCCCCATCAATACAAAGTACAAACCTTGATAATGACCGGACTGTTCAAATGCCAGCACATCTACTGGCGATTCAACAATACAGATGGTGCGTCTATCGCGCTTGGTATTAATGCAAAGACTACACTTGTTAAGCTCTGATAGGGTGCGACAATCGGAACATCGCCCTACCCCTTCCATAGCGCTATTGAGATGCCGTGCAAGGGTAAATCCACCCTCTCTATCGCGCTCTAACAAATGGAAAGCCATCCGTTGAGCTGACTTGGGACCAACACCGGGTAAACAACGCAATGCGTCAACTAACTGATCAATTAAGGGGCTAAATGCCATAATATACCTTGCTTAAAAGGGCATTTTAAAACCGGGGATATCGATGCCGCCGGTCATTTTTTTCATGGATTCTTTATTGCAGGCTTCCACTTTGCGCACAGCATCATTAACCGCCGCCGCTAGCAGGTCCTCTACAATCTCTTTGTTTTCAGAGAGCAGGCCATCGTCAATGGATACCTGTTTAACGTCATGACACCCGTTCATAGTTACCTTTACCATGCCCGCACCTGACTCACCCTGAACTTCGGATTTGGCCAAATCTTGTTGCGCCTGCTGCATCTTTTCTTGCATCTGCTGTGCTTGTTTCATGATGTCATTTATATTGGGAATCATGTTGCTATCACCTAACGTTTCTAAATAAATACTTCCGGTAACTACTCAGCTCACAGTCAAAATAGCGCTGAACCGCGTTAAAAAATGATTATTTACACCTGTAAACTCACATTTATCGCCTTACTCAGCACAATTTTGACTGCAACCTGAACAGCTATGGAAAGTACTGAGTCGTTATGACTTCCGTTGATTAATGAATACTGGTAACTGAATCTAAATCGAGAGTTGCGCCAAACCGCTCAACTAACATGTGAACATTATCATCATTTTGAAGCGTTCTTGTTGCTTGTAACATGTCTGCTGATTTCTGCTTTTCTCTATACATGGCAGGGGTATTACCGGCAACTTGAGCAATGGATATTGAAACGTTCACGGGTATATTAAATACAATGGTTAAATGTTGCTGCATTCTGTCAGCGTAGCTGTCATTAAATAAGCTGGCATTATTTTCATCAAGGGTGAATGACAGCTGATCACCGCTAATATCATTTAATAAGCAGTGCGCCGCGATATTACCGACCACGCCGCCAAAGCCTAATTGACCATAGAGTCGAGGCCAATTTTCTACAGTAAGATTAGCCAGTGTTACCTCTGTTTCTTCTTCAACGTGCTCTTGTGGTTCGTTATCGTGCTGAGCAGAAGGTTCTGGAATTGAAGTGCTGCTATTTGAAGTGGCTACCGGCGTTGAAACTGCCGAGAGTGAGCCCTTCACAGCAGCGGCATGTGCGTTCATTAGCTCAGAGGCTCGGCCCATGGTGGGCTGCGGCTTATTATTAGCCGCCTCCTCGGTAGTACTAACTTTGTCACAGTTCTGCGAAGAGTTTTGTTCGTCTTGTATAACGGGTGCTGGAGGCTCTACTGACTGTGAGCCGCCACCCGTAATATCTTCAATCGAATGTTTGGGTGCGGGCAATGCATTGATAGAAGCTTGAGTCTGCAGAGGCTCGACTGCCACCGGTGCTTCGAGTTTTGCTGTATCAACAAGCTCGGTAGTTGAGATTACCTGCTCAGGCTTTTTTACAGCTTGCGGCACCTCAGGGGCCACATTGTGTTGATTGCTAGCGATAGGTGTCGATGAATCCATCGATAGGGCCGAATTTTGCAAAACAACCGATGACACTTCGGGAATACCCTTAGGTTTAAAGGCCAGCATTCTGAGTAGTACCATTTCAAAACCACTACGAGGGTCAGGGTTAAGCGGTAAATCTCTGCGCCCATTGAGGCCCATCTGGTAAAACAGCTGGAGGTCTTCAGCCGTAATTTGGCTGGCTAGGCTCGCTATACGCTCGGCATCTCCATAGCTATTATCAATGGTATCTGGAACAGCCTGGGCAATGGCAATACGGTGCAGCAGGGTTAATAGCTCTTCTAGAGCCCCCGCATAATCAGGTGCAAATTGGGATAATTGATCGACCGCATTTAAAACAGCGCCACCATCATGTGAAATGAGAGCCTTTAATACATCAACAACAAAGTGCTGATCAATGGTGCCAAGCATTTGCCTAACATCATGTTCTGACAAATTACCATTGCCGTAAGCAATGGCTTGGTCCGTTAAGCTGAGAGCATCACGCATACTACCATCAGCCGCCCTACCAAGCTGCCACAAAGCAGGATCTTCAAACTCAACCATCTCCTGCTGCAAAACATTTTGCAAGTGACCCACAATGCGCTGAGGGCTCATGTTCTTGAGGTTAAACTGTAAGCAGCGCGAGAGTACGGTTGCGGGTAATTTTTGAGGGTCCGTCGTTGCTAATAAGAATTTAACATGAGGAGGTGGTTCTTCAAGTGTTTTAAGTAAGGCGTTGAAAGAGCTGTTTGAAAGCATGTGTACTTCATCGATAATATAGACTTTATAGCGGCCAGTCGTGGGCGCATATTGAACATTTTCGAGCAGCTCTCGGGTGTCTTCTACCTTGGTACGGGACGCAGCATCCACCTCGATTAAATCAATAAAACGCCCTTCATTAATTTCGTTACAGGCTGAACACTGGCCGCAGGGAACCGAGCTAACACCGACTTGGCAATTGAGACACTTGGCTAAAATGCGAGCAATAGTGGTTTTACCCACACCACGGGTGCCTGTAAATAAGTAGGCGTGATGGAGTCGGTTATGGTCTAGGGCGTTGATAAGAGCCTTGAGCACATGCTCTTGCCCTACCATTTCCCTAAAGGTTTTAGGACGCCATTTACGCGCTAATACCTGGTAACTCATCTATTTAGCCTATTATCATTTGAAGTGGTCATTGCGAGACAATACAAGCCCCGATTTAAAGCAATCAAGCATACACCAGCCAGCAAAAGACATAAATACAGTAGTTTGATAGAAGCTTAAATAATGAAGGTAACGAAATTTGGGTGGCGATCCAACCAGCCACATCCCGGCACACGAAAAAATAGCTACCGTTGCTCCCTTCCGGGCCTGGCGGAGTTTACTATCGATCGTTGCGAGAGGACCGGAAGGACCACCATAACGTTTGAGAGAGCTCTCAAAGGGCGCGTATTGTGCTGAAAATCATGAGCACATGCAAGCTATTTTAAAGGGCTTTGATGGAAAATCTCTTGTATGACCTTACTAACGAATAGATCTCGTTCGATGGGCGTTGCGTTAACGGGCAGCCTTCGTTCATTGACGCCACGCCAAACTAACTTTTTGGTTTTAGGGTCAATTAAGTTGACCATAAAAGACCCTTCACGGTACTGACGGATTTTTGTGTCGTGCCCATAGTGGTGATTATTAGGCCCGCAGAAACTACAAGGATAATAACCAAAATGATCACCATAATTCGTGCTAGATATTTTTTGATGAGAGCTTAAATGATAGCTCAATAAAATATCAGCCGAATCAGCGCTGGAAACCTTTTTAAGCTTGGCCTGGAGCATTTGCTGGTCGATTGAGCGGTGCACTCGAGCTAACATAAGGTCATTGTCTACATAAGGGTCAGCCACTATTTTTTTGTCGGCGGACAACCATGCATAGGTCTTAACCGAAGAGAAATTATAGCTGGTGTCAAAATCGGTAGAAATACGGGTGCCAGCGCAAGCGGTAAGAAGTAATGAGACAGCAAATAAAAGGACTTTCATATAGCCACCTTTTGGAATAGATCTATGCATAATATTAATTCATCAATACTGGGATATTAATAGTCGTATAGCGACTATTAATTACTTCGAATAGTTACTAAGAATACTAGACCAATATGAACACTTTGACCTCTAGGGTGCAGGAAAGGTCAATTTAATCAGCACTGGTATTGATACTACCCGTTAATTGTTTGGAAGATGATATCACGTTAGTATTTTTACGCGTTAGCGATGATGGGAAGCACTGTATAGCAATGATCCCCGATCCCTATTTAGAAAACCCTAAAACGAAGGAAGCCTTGACTGTATAGTGGTAAGTGACAAAACCACCATCACCCAATGGGTGCAACAGCTCAAGGCTTATGAATATTTTACCCTACAAACT
>JBNMPS010000092.1:0-11574 GCA_051277005.1 Pseudohongiellaceae bacterium | reverse complement strand
TCATTATATTCTCAAATTGAGAAAGCGCTTTAACCGGCATAAAGTCTGGTTCACTATCCCATTCTAATATCAAGGGCTGCTCTGTTATTTTTATCGGTGGCTCCGAATACAATTCACCATAAACAGAGCGAATTTTGGCGTCTGCAATCACTTGTTTGTTATAGAGTGATGACAGCGGCATGGAGTAGCTATCTAAACACCAGACTGCATGTAGTGTTTTACCCTGTTCATTTTTAAATACAAAATGATTAAGGCCATTATCGGCGGTAATACCTTGCTGGCATTCTACACCGCGTAACAGGCCAACAATAAATTTAAAGGCTTTATACGCTTTGGTGATTTTGAAATTTTCCGTATCGCCTCTAACTTCTTTGTAAAAGCTCACGTTATCGATAGAGGGATAGTTATTATCACCACAGTCGACTAGGCCATCACGATGACAAATTAATGGCCCCCAATAGACCCTATCTAAAGCGCCGGTCGCAGCGGCTATCAATAAATAACGTGATAGGTAGTTGGCATTTTTTTGCTCTGGGTCTGAGGTCCATCGACTGAGGCGTTTTCGAGTCCAACACTTATAGGTACAAAACGTTTTTTCACAACCTTCACGGTTACCAATTCCGGCAATAATGCGAGCTTTTTTAACCAAATTAAGGTTGAGTTTACGGGTTGCTTTTTTACCCGCCACTCGATGATCATAGGCCTCTGGCTGAATGACTCGTTCTACAAACAAATTATCGGTATTAATGGTGGGCACAGAATGCACACGTTTCATCGCTTTTAAATAAGCAAAATTATAGAGCGGCTCAAAATCTGAAATATTGGGGCCCGCCAATGTGACCTCAAAACCCTCTGCTACCTCGGCCGCAATTTTCCAAGTTTGCATATAACTAATCGCATCAAAGCCCGACCACTTACCGCGGTTAGGCGTAGAGCCAATTTCAAAAACAGACACCCTGCCTGCGTATTCATCGAAAACTTGCTGCAGAAACTCACGCCATTGCTGTTGCGCAGGCTCATCATCTCTCAGCACTTTAGCTTGCTCAAGTGACGGAAACAAATCCAACATCACATCACAGCCATGCTCTAGCACGCGATTTAATAAGCGCTGGGCATTGCCCTGTTGCGAACAATAGCTGTAATCCATGCGTACGTGGCGTATTACCAGGTCATCCAGATAACGAATAACCTCATCATCGCAGCGGGCATCATCAGAAGTAGCTATATTAACGCCAATAAAATCGTCGGCGACTTTAGCACCTGGTTGAATCTCATGAGAGAGCTTTAACCAGCTCGGTAGTTGTGCCAACACGCTGAGTATATCTAGCCCCGCCCTAGTCCATATTTTCCAGGGAGTGATAGTTTTTGACTTGCCGGAGTTTACATGTGTATGACTCAATCTATGCCTCTTTAATGATTATTGCTAATACAACGCACTATTATACCCATCTACGATTAAACGGCGACCAATACCCTAACGGCTTCCATTTTTGACTGCGCCATTTTCAAAGATTCGCTTAACACGGCAGTAGCGTGCAGCTGAAAATCAATTTCGGCTTGACGAATATTAGGATTACGCTCGGCAAGGCTCTGTAAACGCTGAGTTTCATCGCCTTGCATCTGCAACATTTTTTGTAGCGCCTGCTCAACGATTTCTGCCTGTTGCTCTTTCGCGATAACTTCCGTGCGGGTAATCAAATCATTGATATCTTTGCGGGTCTGTCGCACTAAGTCTTGCGCTACACGCCGAGGCACTTTAGCGACCAATTTATTTAATTTTTCAGGACTTAAAATGCCACTGAGATTATTGTTATTGGCATCAACTACCACTCGAATGGTGGTTAACGGCAGGTAACGGTGCAGCTGTAATTGCGCGGGTGCCGAACACTGCACGGTAAAAAGAACCTCTAGCAATAAAGTACCCGGTTTAATGGGTGGCAACTTAATCGTGGCCAAAGCAGTATTACCTAGCTCGCCCCCTAAAATCATATCCATAGCACCTGTCACCATGGGATGCTCCCATGTAAGGAAGTGAATATCCTCACGCGACAAAGCCATTTCACGCTGGTAAGTGGCGGTAATGCCTTCTTCAGGTAAACCGGGGAAGTTATGGCATAACATGTGATCGCCAGGATGAATCACCGAACTCACAGCGGTGTGCTCCTCGTGGTCAACACCAAAAATATCAAACACCCGCTCCATGTATTTAGAAAGTTCATGACGACGCTCTTCATTGATAAACGCTTCAACAATATTGTCGGCCTTAGTTTCGTTAAAGGAATTTAATTCCAATAAACGATCTCTACCCTGCTGTAAAGCCGCCAAGGTCTTGGTGGTGATATGTTGAGTCTTTTCTAACAGCTGCTTAAGCGCTCCCGCATCGTCACCATTTTCGAGGCAGTGGGTTAAATCGTCAGCCACTTGCTGATAAATATTGTTACCCGCCGGGCACGTTTTCTCGAAGGCGTTTAAGCCCTGGTGATACCAGCTCATTAGCACTTCTTGCGCCGTATTTAGGTAGTAAGGCACATGAACATTAACGTCTTTACGCTGGCCTATACGGTCTAGTCGACCGATACGTTGCTCTAATAAATCAGGATTTAGCGGTAAATCGAACAATACTAAATTATGGGAGAACTGGAAGTTACGCCCCTCACTACCAATTTCAGAACAGATTAATACCTGGGCACCGTCTTCATCGTCGGCAAAATAAGCCGCCGCTCTATCCCTGGCTATTAAGCTTAAACCCTCATGGAATACCGCCGAATTAACACCTTCGCGTAAACGCAGATGCAGCTCTAAATCTAAAGCGGTATCAGCCTGGGCACAAATCACTAACACCTTGTTTGAGCGGTGCTCACGCAGCCATTTGGTCAACCACTCTACACGCGGATCTTGCTGTATCCAGCCTTCACCCAATACGGCTTCGGGACGTAATTTACCGCTAATAGCTGCTCCCGATAAGTGATCACTATAGGCGGCTGGTGCCGTTAATGGATATTGTTGAAGATGGCGATCGGGAAAACCTTCAACCGATGAACGCGTGTTTCTAAATAGCACCCTGCCAGTACCGTGCTGATCTAACAATTGCTCTACGGCATGATTAACCGCGTGAGCGGGGTCATCACCAGCAAGTTCACTCTGCAACGTGGCAACCGCATCATTGCCTAAATAGCCCTGTAGCTGCTCAATAAAATGTGGTGCATCGTTTAATTGAGCCTCTACATCTTCCGCTAACAGCACCTGCACCAATTGATTGACCGGCTGATACTGCTGCTCTTCGTCGATGAATTTTTGTAAGTCGTAGTAACGGTCTGGGTCTAATAAACGTAGACGTGAGAAGTGGCTCTCTACCCCAAGTTGCTCAGGGGTGGCCGTTAACAACAACAAACCCGCTGCCGTTTTGGCTAAGGCCTCGACACACTCATAGGCAGGGCTTACCTGTTCGGCACTCCACTCTAGGTGATGAGCTTCATCAACGACCATCAAATCCCAGCAGGCCGCTACGGCTTGCTCATGCAGCTTAGCGTTGTGGGTAAACGTCGACAAACTACACAATACCAGCTGCTCGGTTTCAAAGGGATTTTCGGCACTCGACTCAGCCAATGCCTCACAACGCTCGGCATCAAACACACTAAAAAATAAGTTAAAGCGGCGCAGCATTTCTACCAGCCATTGGTGCATTAAACTATCTGGCAGCACAATTAAAACGCGATTAGCTCTACCTGTCAGCAGCTGGTGATGAATAATCAAACCTGCTTCAATCGTTTTACCCAAACCGACTTCGTCGGCGAGCAGCACTCTAGGCGCAAAGCGGTTAGCGGTTTCGCTGGCAATATAGAGTTGATGTGGCAACAGCTGAACTCGGGCACCCATTAAGCCACGCACGTCGGATTGCTGCTGTTGGCGAATGTACTCTAAGGTGTCACAGCGTAATTGAAAGGCGCGGTTTTTATCGATCTGGCCGGCAAATAATCGATCTTGCGGCTTGCTGAATTGCACAAAGCTGTTGAGCTCTAGCTCTGGGATGGTGCTGCTTTCGCCACTCTCTGAGCTAACCCGGTAAAACAGGCATTGATTCTGCTCCATCACCTCATCTACGGTAAAGCTGTCTTCGTCGGCGTTGGTGATGACTTGGCCCACCTCGTAGCGAACCCGACTTAAAGGTGCATTATTGACAGCGTAGGTGCGGCGTTCTCCGGCAGCCGGATAGCTAATATCGACCCGGCGGCTAAGCACATCAACGACAATCCCCAAACCCAGCTCAGACTCTGTATTGCTCACCCAACGTTGGCCGGGCATAAACACCATTTCGCTCACTTAGTCATCCTATCTATTCATTAAGGGCGCGGATGATAAGGACTTGAGTACTATTTGCAAGCACCAACTCAAGCCTTCTCTGGCCTCAGAGAATGAATGGCATTAAGCTTAGCAGCTCAATTGGCCTATCAATTATCAAGGACACTGCATTTACCATGGATATCGCCCAACAATTACAGCAGTTATACGGCCAATTTGGCCAGCTAGATGGTATTAACATCGAGCTACACAAAGAACTTATCGCCATCGAGGTTGAAAACGAAGCCGCCAAGGCGCTTATTTTTTTACAGGGTGCTCAAATTGCTGAGTATCAAGCCCACGGCCAAGCCAAAACGCTATGGCTAAGTGATGCTAATAGTTTTCAGGCTGGCAAACCTCTACGGGGTGGCATTCCTATTTGCTGGCCCTGGTTTGGCGAATTGGCCGACAACCGTCAATCCATACAGCAGCAATTCAAATGCGGCGATAGAAGTGTTGCGGACTATCCCGCTCACGGATTTGTGCGGTCCAAGCTTTGGCAGCTGCAAGACATTACCGAACTTAACCCAACACAAACCCAACTTGTTTTTAAGCTCAAGCTCGATGGCCAACAACCCAGTATATGGCCCTACGCATGCGAACTAAGCCTGTCGTTAACCGTTGGCTCGCAACTGGACATTCGTTTTGAGGTGAGTAATACCGGCGATGAAACCTTCCAATACAGCAGTGCCTTGCATAGCTATTTCTCAGTTGCCGATATTAATCAAAGCCAAGTCACGGGTTTAGACAACTGCTATTACCTCGACAAAACACAGCAATTCAAACGTAGACAACAACGGGAAGAACTCAGTATTAATGATGAAATAGACAGAATATATGACAGCGGCACCATCAACTCTATCGGTATCAATAATCAACAGCAGCGTACAGAATTAAACAGCAGCGGCAGTGCCAGCACGGTAGTTTGGAACCCAGGCCCGCAAGGTGCCAAGCAACTGAGCCATTTTAACGATGATGATTATTTACGAATGATATGCGTAGAAACCGCTAATACAGGTGACGACTACGTTGAATTAGCCCCCAAGAAAAGCAAAAAAATTGAACTCAGCCTAAAAACAGAATCGTTAAGCTAACCCTATAACCGCTAAAAAAAAGCGAGCCATGGCTCGCTTTTAAACGTCTATACCGATTTAACAACGCGACTTAACGGTTGGGGAAATCCTTAAACAATTTAGCGACCGCTTTAGTTATCACGCGCTCAACCTTTTCAGGCTCATAAGAGTTTTCTTCTAATATTTTAGACGCAGTGCCCCGCCATAAAGGTTTTTTTGTACCGCTATCCACCATCGAAAAATCCAAGTGATTTTTAAATATTTGCTCAGGTACAAAATCATTCGCAAAACCCGGGTTACTCATACTAGAGCTAGTATCCCATGCCCCTTGCAACGCAGTGGGCGTAGCCATAGGGTCACCCTGATCAATACTAATAGTGCGACTAAAACGATAGTCGATAAAAAACTCAGCTCGATCTTTCACCACTAATTGATAACCCTTATCGCGCAACAACCGATTAAGTGAGCTGCGGATCGAATTATCGACGGTATAAGCGGCTTTGCGGCTCGATGACGTAGAACTGAGACTCTCGGTCACCCAGCTATAGCGTTTATACTGCGTATTATCAAAAATAGTAAAGTCAGTATGCTCTGTTTCCACGCCAACACACGCCGTTAACCCGGCCAGCAGCACAGCAATTAGCACGAAAAATGTCTTATTCACAAAAACCTCATTAAACCGTCATCGTTATTTGAGGAAAAAGCATAGCGGTAATGACGACTGACGGCAATAGTTAGTCACATAGATAGATTAAGCATTACCCTCTAATCGTGGCCTAATGACTTCATGAAACTATCACAGGGCGTTCATCTTTAGGCCATAAAGTTACTTTAATTTAAGGCCACTTGAGGGGCTGCCAAGATGAGCGATATCATATTTGAAAAACACACCAATCATGAGTTAAGCCGCTTAAAGATCACCCAGAAGTCGAAGAAGTTGTTAAGCAAGGCGGTAAGATAGAACGAGTAGAAAGTATTTATTCCTATACCAAGCTGGCCGCCCAAGGCTGGAGACCCCAAGCAGGCAGCTTCGAAAACCAATAATGCTAAAACGGTTTAATAACAATAATGACAGGTGTTTAATTTCGGCGATAAGGACATAGCCACTTATTTTCATACCATGGGGTTTTGCTCATACATATGCGCTGGAAACAAGGGCAGCTGTAGCGAAGCGTGTTCTTCTTCAATCTGAAATCTCACCCCCACCCCTAATAACCTCACCGCCAAACCATTCCCTCTGGCGTGAGCTTGCCTAAATAGATCAGCATAAATAGAAATACGAGGCCTGCCGTTGATAACGCATTCCATCGTAGTGGTTTGAAAATCTGAAAATTTCAATTTAACAAACTGTTTGGTGACACTGTATCGCCCCTCAAGAGATTCTAAGCGTTTAAATAACTGCTCATATAACTGAGGCAATTGCTTTACACAATATTCCACGCCCTCAATATCACTCTGGTAAGTATGCTCGACACTCAAAGATTTACGCTGTCGGCTCACTTTGACAGGTCTATCATCATCCCCCCGACTTAATGTATGCAGACGCTGGCCAAACGAGCCAAACAAGTCGACTAATTCATACACGGAATAAGCCTGTAAATCGTCGCAGATTTCTACCCCTATTTGCTGAAGTTTGGTAGCAGTGACTTTACCCACCCCATTGATTTTTTTAACCGGCAAGTCGCGAACAAAGGCCGCAACCTGCGGTGGCGTAATCACGCATAGGCCATTGGGTTTATTCCAATCACTGCCGACTTTGGCTAAAAACTTATTGGGCGCCACCCCTGCTGAAATAGTAATTCCCACCTTTTCATGTACCCGCGCCATAATTTCTTGCGCAATCAGAGTCGCACTGCCTTGGCAGGTTTCAGACTCACTGACATCTAAATAAGCTTCATCCAGCGAGAGCGGCTCAACCTTATCGGTGTACTCATAAAAAATATCCCGAATAAGCAGCGCCGCTTCTTTATATTTTTGCATATTATGAGGCACGACTAACAACTCAGGGCAAAGCTTTTTAGCGTGAGCGGTGGCCATAGCCGAGTGTATCCCAAAAGCTCTGGCCTCATAATTACAGGTAGAGATAACACCACGTTTATCGCTACTGCCTCCCACCGCCATGGGCCGCCCTCGCAACAGCGGGTCATCTCGCATCTCTATAGCCGCAAAAAAACAGTCACAATCACAGTGAATTATTTTGCGCTGTAGTGATTTTGTTATACCTGAAGCCATCAAAAACTAACCCCCAAACCCATAAAGCTGTATAAAAAAACAGTATAAACAATGCAAATAAAAAACATAAGCTGTTTTAACGCTCACCAATCACTATAATTGCTCTATCGATTTATTTTGGAGTTAACAATGTCTTTAGGTAGCTGGTCACCCGATTCTGAGCAACAAAACAAAACCTTTGCAATAACTGAAGACCTTTTGCAGAAATTTCTCTCATTCGCCGAAGCTAGTCAGATTGAGAATATTGGCAACAGTTTAGATGATAAAGAGCAACAAAAGCTCGCTCCGATCATGACCCTACCCTCAGAATGCTGGGATGAGGCGACGGCTCGCCTAGCCGATCAAGATATTGAAAAGTTAATGCAGGTTTTTACCCAAGCCGAGCAACTCCCCGGCTGGGAGGCAGGTAATCAGTCCCCTGTTATTTGGCTGGGTAAAATACTCAAAAAACGCGGAACCAGAATCAGTAAAGAACTTACATTATGGATAAAAAACAATTCTAATAACCGTTTTCTACCCCACGGCAGCCTGTTATAGCCAGCCAAAGCAAGCACTGAAGTGAATTAACCTTTAGTGCTTGTTTCAAATGCAGCTAATTGCTCAGTAGTCGCCTCATGCTGATGTTTTTCTTTCCACTCTGAATACGGCATACCGTAAATAATTTCCCTAGCTTGATCATAATCAACTTCTTCACCACGATCTGAAGCTTCAGCCATATACCATTTAGATAAACAATTACGGCAAAAGCCCGCCAAAATCATCAAATCAATATTTTGAGCATCTTTGCGGCTGTCTAAATGAGTCAATAATCTTCTTAAAACCGCAGCTTCAACTTCTGTTTGAGTATTTTCATTCATAATTAATCACTAATTTTTGGTTAATAAAACGGCACGAGTTAATTGTTAAGCTCTTGCCTCAACTTATTTTACCTATAACTTTAATTCAAAAATAAACAATAGAATGATTTTTTTGTCATAAACACATCGTTATTTTATGTTTTTTTTAAAAAAAAGTGCTTATTTTTTAAAATCAGCAGCTTATTTCATCATTTTCACTTTCATCATTAACAAAGGCGCGTATAATTCGCTTGTTTTTTAAACAAATCGATTTGACCCTTTATAATTATTTATTAATGACCGTAAGGAAAAAACTATGGCAGCTGCAAAAAAAGCCGCAAACCCAGTTGTTGAACTAGAGAAAGAAATCGCTCAATTAAAAGCTAAATTAGCTAAAGCTCGTGCTAAGCAAATTGCTGATGCAGGCAAAGACGTTGCTAAAGCAACTAAAGATGCCGCTAAAGCTAACACTGCTGCTACTGCCGCTGCTAAGAAATTAGCTGCCGCTAAAGCTAAAGCTAAAGCTAAAAAATCAGCGGCTAACACTGCTGCTGCTGCTAAAGCTAAAGCTGCTGCCACAACTGCTAAAGCTACTGCTACCGCTGCTAAAGACGCCGTTAAAACTGCTAAGGCTGCTGTTGCTAGCGCCAAAGCTGCTGCTAAAGCCGCTACTGCTCAAGATAAGTCTGAGCAATCTGCTGAGAAAGCAATCGCTAAGAAAGACGCTGTTGCTGCTAAGAAAGCCGCTGCTAAAGCTAAAACCGCCGCTAAGAAAGCTGCCGTTAAAGCTAAAGCTGCTGCCAAAAAATCGGCTACTAAAGCAAAGGCTGCCGCTAAGGCAAAAGCTGCTAAAGTAAAAGCAAAAGCAAAGAAAGCTGCCGCTAAAGCAAAATCTGCGGCTAAAGCTAAAGCTGCTAAAGAGAAGGCTAAAGCTAAGAAAGCCGCTGCCAAGCCTGCTAAGAAAGCTGCTAAAAAGCCTGCTAAGAAAGCCGCTGCCAAGCCTGCGCCTAAAAAAGCTGCCAAGAAATCAGCTAAAAAGGCAGCAAAGAAAGCTAAATAAGCTTTTTAACTGCTCTAAAAAAACCCGCCTATGGCGGGTTTTTTATGTTTGATACCTCTATCACCCTCCAAAAGCCCTCTTTATTTGGAGAATGCCTTTATCGTATAAACATCAAACCTCACGGCTTTGCCCTCCAAGCTATAGTTAGGTTTTTTACCCGCTAAATACTGCGCTTTCTTAGGTCTTTTGACCACAACTCTATAACTGGCCTTCTCTAGCGCCAAAGTAAACAGCTCTACTCCATCATCCGTTTCTTTGCCCACAACAGCATGAAAAACCTGCATATCTTTTTTGACTAATGCAGACTTTTTAGATATGGGGAACATTGGGTCCATATAAATCACATCGGGCCTATCTTGCTCCCCTAGGGCAGACAAATACGCTATTGAATCGGCATTAGTTAAGGACATTTGAGAGGCAATATCTTCAATCTCGAAATTAGCACTGGATTGCGCACGCACCAGGCCATCAGCTAGTAAGCTTGCAACAATTTTTGAGCGTTCTAGCATATTGACGGGGAACCCCCAGCTTGCCAGCACAAAACTATCACGCCCTAAACCTGCTGTTACATCGAGGATTGTTGGCCGCCGTTGCTTGCAACCACCCATGGCTTTAACGATTAATTCTCCTCTGCCTTGGTTACGCCTATGAGCGGTCCCTCCGGCCTCAAAGTCAACGGCGACTAACCCCGCTTTAGAATGTAAATCTTTTATCCCAAGAACATGATTTTCGATAGTCAAAACATACCGAGGCATCTTATTTTCGGGTAAATTATCGTGCGCCTCAATAATCGGTAGCTGTAAATAATCAGCCAATTGCTGAAGGCGTGACTGATGGCCTTGTACCATCAGTAAAACCAAGTTAGTGGATAGCATATTTATTCAGGACGATGTAATGTTTGCTGTAACAATGAAGGATCGTTTTGCTCTAACAGAGATTCTAAATGTTTACAGTTATTCTCTAAAGCATTCATGTAAACATTTGTACCCGAATCTTCGAGATTAGTGAAGTGAGCTTCGATATAGTGGTATAACCCTTTGAAGTGACCATCCAAACGCTCCGTGATGGTTTTTTTGATGAAGCTTGGGGTTTTTGCCAAGAGGTCTTCGGCTGAGCTGTAAACCACCTGTTCAGTACCATCAGCCAACTTTTGCCTTAGCATGCCTCCCATTTCGAACTCTGGATACAACTTATCCCGGCACTTGTTGAGATAAGCTACATCGGCCATTTGAGCAACCACATCTGCTGTACCAATCATGGCACCAAGAATACGTAATTTAGGATCATCTAAATTAATCGATTCTAGCTCAACTTCATAGCCAGTAAAATGGACTAACTTGCCGCAGTATTTAACCCACGACTGAGCACCTCTAGAGGGGAAATATTCAGCCATGAATTTTGCGCTACGGCTTACATGGGTTTTGGTATATTCGGCACCGTGCTGAGTGTGCTGATCATCTGCACGGCGGATATAACCTGAATCATGAAACAGTGCAACAGCCATACCCAAAGATGCTAAGTCAGCACCTAACTGTTGCATCTCAGAATGACTTTTATCGTAGCCGTCTAATAGCCGTGCCATGGCTAAACTTACATCCAGCACGTGCTGTATATCGTGATAGGGCGTTTCGCAGGCAATATAGCCTGGGTACTCACCACAATACAAAGCATTAAAATCTTTATAGACTCTTTTTAAAATGGAAAAATCAGCATTAGGGTACCTCGCGGTAAGGATATGTAATACCTCCTCACAAACCGCCTCAGCATCCGTAACATTCACTGTTCCCGTTACATCCATCGTAACTGATTGAGAGCTTCCTGCCATTATCCTCCCCTTCTCAGGATGTTTTAATCGTCTGCCACTACAATAGTGGGTGATAACCTTCTAATCGCTCTTTCACTGCCGGCAATAGGTCTAACGCCTGCATACTGCCGCTTAGGTAGATTACTATCAGATAAGCCTAGAATGATTGGACGTCCATCACATGTTCGAATATTAATACGTAAATTATAGACATTTCTTGAATAACCGTGC
>JBNMPS010000091.1:0-11728 GCA_051277005.1 Pseudohongiellaceae bacterium | reverse complement strand
CACTGGGTGAGATTGCTAGGGACACAAAAAAGCCGCAAACCCTTGTGAGGCGCGGCTTTAAAGTTTTTCTTTAGTCTCTGTGAGACTGGTATTTGGTGGAGCCGGGGGGAATTGAACCCCCGTCCGTCAGTCCTCTGCTTAGTGCTCTACATGCTTAGATTCCGTCAATTAATTTAGCCGCATACAGCCCGACGGGCAGGACGTGTTTGGCGATCCTGATTAAAGTTTAGCAGATCCACCCCAGGCTAGGCTTCACAGCGATCCAGTTCTGAATGACAGTCAGTAGCGCGATACTGGCACCTTGCTAAAGACCGCTAGGGGCGAACCCCTAGATGGTTTTCAAAGAGCTACTTACGCAGCTAGTTGAGCACCGTAGTTGTCATCGTTGGCAACTAATAGTTTGCAGCTTTGGATTTACGTGATTGGCTACCATCACGACATGCACACATAAGTTTTGTAACCGGCGTCGAATCCAAATCGGCCCCAAAACGGATTTTGTAGCCTTTCGACTACAGCAAGCAGTATAAAGCAATTTTGGTATGTCGGCATCCGCTATTTACAAAGCCAAGGTTTTTTGGTTGATATGAACGGCGTGAATTGGAGGTGCTTTTAAGGTCTTATGGCTAAATGTTATGGGAATATAGATAACATTTAGCTTGTTTGACGCAGGGATGGGGCGACCCGTAGGTTATGCGCCCGCATCCCAGAAAAACTCCATAACGGAGCTCGTTTATGGCAACACTGTACCAGTTATTAATATGGTCTCGATGAGGCGTTATTGCAATGTAAAGCTTAGACTGATTATGTCTAAAAAAGCCCTTTAAAAGCACAAGCGTTTAAAGGCTTGGCCTGAGCTTACTGCTTGGTGTTATCTCTTACGATACGGTGCTTTTCTCTATCCCAGTCACGGTTTTTTTCTTCGGCACGTTTGTCGTGCTGTTGCTTACCTTGTGCAATGCAGATCTCGGCTTTTATGAGGTGTTTTTTCCAATATAAAGCGGTGCAAACGCAGGTGCGGCCATCTTGTTGAATCGCCACATGTAGTTTGGCCAGTTCTTTTTTGCTAAGCAATAATTTGCGGTAGCGAGTGGGCTCGGTAACGTAGTGGGTAGATACGGTATTGAGGGGGGTTATGTGTGCGTTTAATAACCACGCCTCACCATCTCTAACGTGAACATAGCAATCTACAATTTGTACATTGCCCATGCGTAAGCTCTTAACCTCCCAGCCTTGCAGTACTAATCCCGCTTCGAATTTAGTCTCAAGGTGAAAGTCATGTTTGGCTTTTTTGTTGAGGGCTATGGTCCCGCTGGGTTGTTTTGGATTCTTTTTACTCATGGGGCGCATTATAGGTATTTCATAGGGCGATGAATACCGCTAGCTTAAATAGTTTGTGAGGTAATTTGCTGCTAGCTTGTAGATCGCGGTATGCTTTTTAAAAATTAACCGCCATATGTCTTGATGGAGATAATATTAGTGTCCTTATTTAGGGAGTCTAGCCAGGGTGCTTGGGGGAGTCGTTGGACGTTTGTTGCCGCGACGGCAGGTGCTGCTGTGGGCATGGGCAATATTTGGAAGTTTTCAGCGTTAGCTGGCGCAAATGGCGGTGCGGCCTTTGTGGTGGTTTATCTCTTTTTTGTGGTGATGGTGTCGTTGCCGGTATTGATTGCCGAGGTCGTGATTGGTAGCCGGGGCAGGGCGAACCCTATTACGGCCAGCCGTGATTTAGCGAGAGAGGCGGGCATTTCTAAGGCGTGGCAAACAATGGGCTGGCTAGGCTGCATTGCGGGCCTGGTGATTTTATCTTATTACAGTGTGATGGCAGGGATCGGCATTGCTTATATTGATGAAATCTTCACGGGGCAATTTAAAGACCTGAGTGCGGCCAAGGTTGGCGCCGCGTTTAATACCTTGTTAAACGACCCTAAGCAGCTATTGATTTGGCATAGTGTCTTTTTGGGTATTGTGATGCTGGTGGTTTCAACCGGTGTTGAAAGGGGGCTAGCGAGAACATCACGTATAATACTGCCCGTTTTTATTATTTTGCTGCTGATTGTTGTGGCGTACAGTATGCGCATAGGGGATGTTGCCAAAGCGCAGGCCTTTTTGTTTGATTTTGATTGGACGATGATTACGCCCAGCATTGTTTTGGCGGCGTTAGGGCAGGCTTTTTTTACCCTTAGCATCGGTTTGGGGGCGATGATGGCTTTTGGCGCGTACATGCCTGATGGCCGTTCGATCGCAGGCTTGCTGTCGGTAGTGGTCTTGATTGACACGGCTGTGGCATTGTTAGCCGGTATGGCTATTTTTCCGCTGGTGTTCAGCATGAATATTCAGCCGGACGCCGGCCCCGGTTTAGTGTTTATTGCACTGCCTTATGCCTTTGGGCATATCGAACATGGTGAATTATTTGGTGGCGCATTTTTTACGGTTGTGGCGTTGGTTGCCCTGAGTTCAGGGGTTGCATTATTAGAGCCGGCCGTCGCTTGGTTGGTTGAGCGTTTTAAGTTTAGGCGTATTATCGCGACCGTGGTAGTGGGGTTACTGGTATGGCTGCTTGGTTTTGCGGCATTACTATCGTTTAGCCATTGGTCCGATATACGTTGGTTGGGAATGACTATATTTAGTTGGCTCGACTTTGTGAGTGCCAGTGTGCTGCTGCCATTAGGTGGTTTATTGATCGCTATTTTTGTGGGTTGGCGTATGCGTGAAGAGGCCGTACGTGATGAGTTCTATCGCGATAGTGGTTTTATTTTTGTTTTGTGGTATTGGCTTTTACGTTATATTGCCGCGCCTGCGGTGCTGGTGATTTTGTTAGTGCCCTTGTATCAATATTTTTTAGGTGCTGACGTATAAATTATGGCAACCGCAATAGAACGTAGTGCATTACTCCCTTACACCGCTGAGCAAATGTATTGCTTAATTAATGATGTTGAGGCCTACCCTCAGTATCTTGATGGCTGTGTTGGCGCCCAGCTTATTAGCAGCAGTGAGTTTCAGATGGAGGCTAGGCTCGACTTGGCGAAAGCGGGTTTAAGCTACAGCTTTACAACGCGTAATACCCTAACACCTAATAGTAAGGTAACCATGGAGTTGGTTGATGGGCCTTTCACTCAGTTTAAGGGTGAGTGGCAGCTGCAAGCGTTAAGTAAGGATGCCTGTAAGCTTAATTTACAGTTGGAGTTTGAGTTGAAAGGTAAAATTATTTCACTCGCGGCCAAAAAATTATTCGAGCCAATGGCAAACAATCTAGTGGATGCCATGGTTAAAAGAGCAAAAAAAACCTACGGTAGTTGATTGGATATGACCGAGCAAAATACAATTCTTATTGAAGTTGCCTATGCCCTGCCAAATGAGCAGAAGATACTCAGCTTGCGGGTTGTGGGGGGCACTACGGTGTTTGATGGGGTGATGCAGTCAGGCATGGACAATTTATTTCCTGGTTTAGAGCTTGTCGAGGCTAAGTTAGGTATTTTTGGTAAGGCGGTCGCAAAGCCGCAACAGCAAGTGTTGCGCGAAGGGGATAGAATCGAAATTTATCGCCCTTTAATGGCCGATCCAAAAGAAGTAAGAAAAGCGAGAGCGGCTAAAGTGAAGGCAGAAAAGGTGGCCGCTAAAGCCGCCCAGTAAATAGTTGCGTGCCAAGGCTCAGGGCAGCGGTGAGATTATTTTTGTGGTTTTCTTGTTACTCAGTCGCTGCAATATCTTCTTCGACGTTGTCTAAGGCGCTACCGCTAAGTGACGCAAGATTACCATTATCAAAAATAAGGCTTAGGTTTTTTTGCTTAAGATACTTTTGGTTAGGGCGAATGTTATAAACATAATCCCAGCGATCACCATTAAAGGTATCCTTAATCAGCGGGGTGCCCATAATAAATTCTACCTGGCTTTTAGACATACCAACTTCTAGTTGTTTAATCATCTTTGGTTTTAAGATGTTACCCTGCTCTATGGTGATTTTATGGGGGGTGCAGGCGGTTAAACTGATAATTAAACTTGTAATGATTAGAAGATATTTTGTCATGGGTGGTTCCACTGTTGCTTGAGTTTGTGGATAATACCCGAATCTCGCAATTAACGCTAAGGCAGCCTATATATGGCCACTGAAAACCAAGACTTACGCAAAGCAGGGCTAAAAGTGACCCTGCCTAGGGTAAAAATCCTGCAATTATTAGAGGCTTCAGAGCAAGATAGTCATCATATGAGCGCTGAGGATGTGTATAAATCCTTGTTAGAAAGTGGTGAGGATGTAGGCTTGGCAACAATTTATCGTGTGCTAACCCAGTTTGAATCTGCGGGTTTGGTAGTTAGGCATAATTTTGAGGGCGGCCATTCGGTTTTTGAAATGGCTAAAGGTGAGCAT
The DNA here is from genome assembly GCA_051277005.1 of Pseudohongiellaceae bacterium. GTDB lineage: Bacteria > Pseudomonadota > Gammaproteobacteria > Pseudomonadales > Dasaniaceae > Dasania. The sequence continues at coordinate 7,365 of JBNMPS010000091.1, read as the reverse complement.
CACGATCATATGGTGTGTTTAGATAGTGGCCAGGTGATGGAGTTTTGTGACCCTATTATTGAGCAGCGTCAGCATGAGATTGCAAAAGAGCGTGGTTATGAAATTATCGATCACAGCTTGGTACTTTACGTGAAGCCTTTAAGTAGTAAAGGTTAATAACGCACGATTGATTGCCAGTCAATCATTAAAAAGAGCAGAGCCGATCGATAGGCCTGCCCTTTTTTTATGGCGCTCACGCTGGGGGTGAAGGCTTAATGTAGAGCCAGCATTTCTTTGGCGTGTGCCCGTGAATTATCGGTGATGTCTATACCGCCCAGCATACGGGCAATTTCTTCAATCTTGCCTTCTGCGGCCAGCTCATCAAGTTGGGTAGAAACGGCTTTTTTACTGGTGCTTTTACTCACGTATAAATGTTGATGGCCCTTGGAGGCAACTTGAGGTTGATGGGTAACACACAAAACTTGGCCTTGTTGACCTAATTGCTGCAGTAAATTACCGACCACCTCGGCAGTGGCTCCGCCGACGCCAACATCCACCTCGTCAAAGACCATTGTCGGTATGGCGCTAGTTTTGGCGGTGACCACTTGTATGGCCAAGCTAATACGCGAGAGTTCGCCACCCGAGGCTGTTTTAGAGAGTGGCTGGGCAGGCTGGCCAGGGTTGGTGCTGATTAAGAGCTGAATGTCTTCTTGGCCGTGGGCATGAGGTGCGTTGTTGTCGCGGGCGGCTAGTTCAATGCTTAGTTGGCAGTTACTCATGGCAAGTTCTTTAAGCTGTGCTTCTACCTGTTTCTTCAATTTACTGGCCGCTGCTTTACGTTTTTTACTGAGTTTGTCGGCTAAGGTTTGGTATTGCTCGCCGAGTTGCTTGGTTTGCTGGTGTAGCTGCACAATTTCCTCATCGCTACCGGCGATGTCATTGAGTTCATTTTGTAGTCGGCCGTGTAACGCTGTTAAGTCTTTGGCTTTAACGCGATGTTTACGAGCAATTTCGTACATTTGGTTAAGTCGCTGCTCTACCTTTTGCAAGCGCTCAGGGTCTACGTCAAAGCTGTTAATGTGTTGCTCTATTTCGTCGCTGGCTTCTTCGGTTTGTATTAGGGCGCTGTTAAGGAGTTGCTCGGCCTCCGTTAATCCGGTTGATTTTACGGGTATATTGGCCAATGATTTTACCGCTTGATTCAGTATGCTAATGACATTCAGCTCACCTTCTTTACACAGCGCTAAAGCATGATGACTCGATAGCAATATGCCTTCGGCGTTGGCTCTTTGTTTTTGCTCTACCTCAAGTCGCTCTAGCTCACCCTTGGCAAGGTCTAATAGGTCAAGCTCTTCCACTTGATAACCTAATAGCTGTGATCTGGCGGTTTGTTCGTTTTGGTTGGTCTCTAACCTAGCGAGACGACTAGACAGTTGTTGATGTTGCTGAGCGGTTTCTTTGATCTCAATATTTAAGGGGCCAACGCCTGCGAACTCATCCAGGAGTTTACGTTGCTGTTCTTTTTTAAGGAGTGATTGATGGGCGTGTTGGCTATGGATATCGATAAGTAAGTTACCCAACATTTTTAAATCGTTAAGGGTGGCGGGACTGCCGTTGATGTAGCCTCTGGAGCGCCCCTCTTTGGTGATAACTCGGCGCAGTACGCATTCGGTGCCCGCGCTTAACTCTCGGCTATTGAGCCATTTTTGCGCCTCTGGGATGTTGCTAGTATCAAAACTAGCGTGTATGTCGGCGCGTTCGGCACCGTGCCTTACCACGGCGGCGTCGGTTCTATCGCCTAAGGCTAAGCCCAGCGCGTCTAGCATAATGGATTTACCGGCTCCGGTTTCGCCGGTAATCACCGTCATCCCGCTGTTAAATTCAACCTCAAGGTTTGAGGCAATAGCAAAGTTATCGATATGGAGATGGGTGAGCATGAGACTGTCTCTATTTTGTTATCTGTTTTGTTATCTATTTTGTTAATTGTGGCTACTGTCTATTTAAACAGTATTGTGGTTATTTATACAGTGTTTTATCCATCTCTTTTTTATGATTCATCATGATCGAATAAAATAAAAGGTAATTAAGGGGGTAAAATCCTATAAGTTGTTGAAAAATAAAGCCTTAATATTTTACCTTGCTCCCTTGATATCCATTTTTGCGACCCCATATATCTGCACAAGGTAAGCGAAGTTGTAAGATTTACACCGCTTTTAAGTGGTCATTGGAGAACAGTAACAGTGTCAAACGACGAACAAATCAAGCCAGATTTAGATGAAGACGTTCAAGCAGCTGAGCAAGCTGAAGCCGAGCAGGCAGTTCCTGAAACAGAGCTAAGTGAAGTTGATAGCCTTAAGGCTCAGCTTGAAGATGCCCAGCAAGCGTTAGCAGAGACTAAAGATCAGGCATTACGTACCGTAGCGGACGCTCAAAATGTGAGGCGTCGTGCTGAGGCTGATGTAGAGAAAGCTCGCAAATATGCGCTAGAGAAGTTCGCCGGTGAATTATTGGCGGTTGCCGACAACATGGAGCGCTCTTTGGACGCGGCTGATAGGGAGAACGAATCTCTTAAGCCTGTTTTAGAGGGTCTTGAATTGACTCAAAAGTCGCTGACGGCCGCTTTAGAGAAGTTTAACGTTGAGCCGCTTAACCCTGCTGGCGAACCGTTCGACCCACAATTGCACCAAGCGATGTCGTTGATCGAGAATCCCGATGTAGAGCCCAACACGGTTTTGCATGTGATGCAGAAGGGCTACACCTTAAGTGGTCGTTTATTACGCCCCGCCATGGTGATGGTGTCGAAGGCGGTAAGTGCGCCAATCGACGAAAATGCCTAATAAGGTAAAAACCTTACAATTTATATGGCTGTGACCCTTGAAATGGTCAAAAACGCGCCAATATATAGAACAACTAAATTGCAAAGGCTTGTTAATTTAACAGGCTAAACAAAATTGAACGATGGAGTAAGAACAATGGGTAGAATTATAGGAATCGACTTAGGTACAACTAACTCTTGTGTGGCTGTACTTGACGGCGAGAAAGTCAAAATTATTGAGAACGCTGAAGGTGACCGCACTACGCCTTCTATCGTAGCTTACACTGCAGACGGTGAAATTTTAGTGGGCCAAAGCGCTAAGCGCCAAGCGGTGACTAACCCTCACAATACCTTATATGCGGTTAAGCGTTTAATTGGTCGTAAGTTTAAAGATGATGTTGTACAAAAAGACATCTCTATGGTGCCTTATAAAATTTCAGCCGCTGACAATGGTGATGCTTGGGTAGAAGTGAATGGCGAGAAAATGGCCCCGCCACAAATCTCAGCCGAAGTCTTGAAAAAGATGAAGAAAACCGCTGAAGAATATTTAGGTGAAACGGTTACTGAAGCGGTTGTTACCGTGCCAGCTTACTTCAATGATTCACAGCGCCAAGCCACTAAAGATGCGGGTAAAATTGCGGGTTTGGATGTTAAACGTATCATCAACGAACCTACTGCGGCGGCATTAGCCTACGGTATGGATCAATCTAAAGGCGACCATACCATTGCGGTATACGACTTGGGTGGTGGTACCTTCGATATTTCTATTATCGAAATCGCCGATGTTGATGGTGAACACCAGTTTGAAGTACTTTCAACCAACGGTGATACTTTCCTGGGTGGTGAAGATTTCGATATGCGTTTAATCGAATATTTGGCCGCTGAGTTTAAGAAAGAAAGCACTATCGATTTGCACAACGATCCATTGGCGCTACAGCGTTTAAAAGAAGCGGCTGAGAAAGCGAAGATCGAATTATCGTCTAGCCAGCAAACTGAAGTGAACTTACCGTACATCACTGCTGATGCCACTGGGCCTAAGCATTTAGTGGTTAAGTTAACGCGCTCAAAATTAGAGTCTTTGGTTGAAGACTTAGTGATCAATTCGTTGAAGCCTGTTAAGCAAGCGTTGTCGGATGCTGATTTAGCCACTACTGAAATTGACGACATTATTTTAGTGGGCGGCCAAACACGCATGCCTATGGTTCAAGCTAAAGTGGCTGAATTCTTTGGCAAAGAGCCTCGCAAAGATGTTAACCCTGATGAAGCCGTAGCCATGGGTGCAGCGATTCAAGGTGCGGTACTAAGCGGCGACGTAAAAGATGTATTACTACTCGATGTAACACCCTTAAGCCTAGGTATTGAAACAATGGGTGGCGTTGCAACTTCTTTGATCGAGAAGAACACCACGATTCCTACTAAGAAATCACAAACTTTCTCAACCGCTGAAGATAATCAATCAGCGGTAACAATCCATGTTGTGCAGGGCGAGCGTAAGCAAGCCGCACAAAACAAATCGCTCGGTCGTTTCGATTTGGCTGATATTCCAGCGTCACCACGAGGCCAGCCACAAATCGAAGTAACGTTTGATATTGACGCTAACGGTATTTTGCACGTAGGCGCGAAAGATAAGGCAACGGGTAAAGAGCAGTCTATCCGTATTACGGCTTCAAGTGGTTTGTCGGATGATGAAATTGAATCCATGGTTCGCGATGCCGAAGCTAACGCTGAAGCGGATAAAAAGTTTGAAGAAGTTGTTGTTTCTCGCAACACATTAGAAGGCTTGATTCACGCAACTAAGAAGACCTTAGAAGAAGCGGGTGATAAAGCGGACGATGCTGAAAAAGCGGCGATTGAAGAAGCGCTTAAAGGTGCGGAAGAAGCCGCTACTGGCGACGACAAAGACGCAATGGAAGCGGCAACTCAAAAACTAACTGAAGCCTCAGGCCCACTGGCTCAAAAGCTATATGCTGAAGAGCAGGAGAAAGCACAAGCTGAAGGTGGTGACGCCGGAGCTGAACAAGCTGAGCCCCAAGCTGAAGATGTAATGGATGCTGAGTTTGAAGAAGTGAAAGACGAAAAATAATGATTAGTCTCTAACTTAATCGTTGCCACTCTCGCTTGCGGGGGTGGAAGCAAAAAATATAACGCGGATCTTGTATCCGCGTTTGCTGTATTTAAAGAACACAGAAGTTATCAATATGTCTAAGCGCGATTATTACGAAATACTGGGTGTTAGCAAGGATATTTCAGAGAAAGATCTGAAAAAAGCCTATCGCCGTGTAGCAATGAAACATCACCCAGATCGCAATCCCGATGACAAAGCGTCGGAAGAGAAGTTCAAAGAGGCTAGCGAAGCCTATGAAATTCTTTCCAATAGTCAAAAGCGCACAGCCTACGATCAATACGGCCATGAGGGCGTTAATGGCAATGCAGGTGGTTTTGGTGGCGGTGGTGGCGGTGCGGGCAACTTTAGTGATGTGTTTGGTGATGTGTTTGGTGATATTTTTGGTGGCGGCGGTGGGCGTCAGCGTGGCCCTCAGCCAGGCTCAGACTTGCGTTACAACTTAGAAATAGATTTAGAAGAGGCGGTAAAGGGCACAACCACTAAAATTCGTGTGCCTACTTTAGTTACTTGTAATCCCTGTGATGGTTCAGGTGCTAAAAAGGGCAGCTCGCCGATAACGTGTACTACCTGTGGCGGTGCTGGCCAAGTGCGTATGCAGCAGGGCTTTTTCTCGGTACAGCAAACCTGCCCTAATTGTCGTGGTCAGGGCAAGATGATTGCTGATCCGTGCACTAGTTGCCATGGTCAGGGCCGTGTTGAAGAAACAAAAACCCTATCGGTTAAAGTGCCACCAGGTGTTGATACCGGTGACCGTATTCGCTTATCGGGTGAAGGTGAGGCTAGCGCTGATGGCGGCCTAAGCGGTGATTTATATGTGCAAATGAATGTGCGTGCGCACAATATTTTTGAGCGCGACGGCAAGCATTTGTATTGTGAAGTTCCTATCTCAATTGTTGATGCCTCTTTAGGTGGAGAGTTAGAAGTTCCGACTTTAGATGGCCGTGTTAAGTTAAAAATACCCTCAGAAACACAAACGGGTAAATTGTTTAGATTACGCGGTAAGGGTGTGACGCCTGTTCGCGGCGGTTCTACTGGCGATTTGTTGTGTCGTGTTGCGGTTGAGACACCGGTTAACTTAACCAAGAAACAAAAAGATTTGTTGAAAGAACTGCAAGTAACTTTTGATGAGAGTGGTGGTGACCAATCGCCACGCAAAAAGTCTTGGTTTGAGGGCGTAAAAACCTTCTTTGATGATATGAAAATATAAGTTAGATGCTAGATGCTAGATGCTAGATGCTAGATGCTAGATGCTAGATGCTAGGTATTAGTGCAATGCCGGCTGGCTTCAGCGACATTACATAACAATATGAAGGTTTATTAATGACAGTTCGAATCGCAGTAACCGGCGCCGCAGGCCGCATGGGAAAAACCCTCATCGAAGCCGTAAATCTGGCTGAAGGTGCTGAGCTAACAGCTGCTATAGAGCGGCCCGAAAGCTCTTTAGTCGGTTCAGATGCCGGCGAGCTAGCGGGTGTTGGTAAGTTGGGCGTCACTATTGCGGGTGATATCAATGATGTGATTAATAACTTCGATGTGCTGATTGATTTTACGGCTCCTGCCGCCACTGTCGACAATGCTAAAGCTTGCGCCGCTGCGGGCAATAAAATGATTATTGGTACTACAGGGTGTACCGAATCTGAATTGGCCGCGATTAATACGGCGGCTGAATCTACCGGCATCTGTATGGCCTCTAATTTTAGTACTGGTGTTAATGCTACGTTCAAATTGTTAAATATGGCCGCTCAAATTCTGGGTCATGATTTTGATGTTGAGATTGTTGAGGCTCACCATCGCCATAAGGTTGATGCGCCATCAGGTACGGCGTTAAGCATGGGCGAGGCGGTTGCTGATGGTCTAGGTCAAAACCTTAAAGATGTTGCGCTTTATGCACGCGAAGGCCAAGTAGGCCCGCGTACCAAAGATGAAATAGCGTTTGCTACGGTTCGTGGTGGTGATGTGGTTGGTGACCATACGGTGATGTTTTTAGCCGATGGCGAGCGTGTTGAAATCTCTCATAAAGCGACTTCGCGGATGAGTTTTGCCCGTGGCGCTGTTAGGGCTGCGGTGTGGATGGATTCGCAAGTCGCCGGCATGTTTGATATGCAGGATGTTTTAGGGCTTAAGTAACCGGCTTCTTTGAGTTTATTTAATTCAAAGAGCTAGCGGCCGTTGTTGAGCTTTTAGCGCTAGGCGTTTGGCGTGTAAAACAGGCTCAGTGTAGCCGCTGGGTTGTTCGCTGCCTTTAAGGACCAACTCACAAGCGGCTTCAAAAGCAATACCATCAAAATTGGGGGCCATGTTAACGTAAGCGCTGTCGCTAGCGTTTTGTTGATCAACAATAGTCGCCATACGCTTTAACGTTTCCATGACTTGTTCTTCGCTGCAAATACTGTGGTGTAACCAGTTGGCAATGTGCTGGCTTGAGATACGCAGTGTGGCTCTATCT
>JBNMPS010000090.1:0-11834 GCA_051277005.1 Pseudohongiellaceae bacterium | reverse complement strand
TATAGTGGCTTTATCCCTAGTTATGAGTTTACTGATGCGAAGTTGAGTGAATTATTTCAGCGCGTTGTGGGCAGCTTTCCTAAAAGCAGTGTTCACTATGTATCATCAACCAAGAATAATAAGCTCATCATTGTGCGCGTGAGTGGTAATGATGCTCCGGGCACCTATTATTTGTTTGATAGCGACAATGTGAAGCTTACAACGTTAGCTTCTCGTTATAGTGTACCGGCCATTGCTGAGATTAAAGCGTTTAAATACAATGCCCGTGATGGGTTAAAAATACCGGCTTTAATCACCATGCCACCGGGAGCCAAGGGCAAAAAAAATCTACCGCTAATAGCGTTGCCGCATGGTGGCCCCGAAGCCTATGATCAAATTGGCTTTGATTGGATGGCACAATACTTTGCTTTAAAAGGTTATATCGTATTACAGCCCAACTTTAGAGGCTCTAAAGGTTTTGGTTATGACTTTAGAGATGCTGGCCGAGGACGCTGGGGCCGAGAGATGCAAGATGATGTTAGTGATGGCGTTGGTGTGTTGGTTAAGGCCGGTTATGTTGACCCTAAACGTGTCTGTATTATAGGTGGCTCTTACGGTGGGTATTCCGCATTGGCGGGTGGGGCGTTTTCACCTGAGCTGTATCGCTGCGTCATTTCAGTTAATGGGGTCAGTGATTTACCGCTTATGCTTAAAAATAAAAAAAGTCGATACGGGAATGATCACTGGGTTATTAACTACTGGCACGAGGTGATTGGTGATTCCAATGCTGAAATTGATAAACTTCGGGATATTTCTCCGATTAACTTTGCCTCACAATTTCAGGCACCGGTATTATTAATACACGGTAAAGATGATCTTATCGTGCCGTTTAGACAAAGTGCTCACATGTACGAAGCGCTTAAAAAAGCGGGTAAATCAGTAGAGTTAGCCACGTTGAAAGGCGAAGATCATTGGTTATCCACCAGTGCTACGCGATTAGAAATGTTAAAAGCGATTGACCGCTTTTTAGATACCCATAACCCTGCTGATGCGGTGGTTAATAAAAAAATTATTGGCGTCACTAACACCGCTGCCCCATAAGCTTCAGGCTAATGGGTGATGAGCCATACCGAAGTTCAGAGGCGTTTTGACTTATTCGGTATGATCCTCCCAGCCCTCAGGTACTTTGCCTTGTATTTTGTAAGCAAAGGCGATGACTTGAGCAATGCAAAGGTAAAGTGTTTCGGGTATTTCTTCACCTATGCCGATCTCAGCGAGTAATTCTAGTAATGATGCGTTTTCAAATAGTGGCACATTATGTTCGCGGGCTAAGGCAATAATCTGTTCGGCGATGTCACCTTCGCCCTCAGCGGTAACCGATGGGGCATTACTGCCGTCGTAGAATAGGGCGACGGCTTTTTTCTCTTTTTTACTGTTGCTCTTGTTATCGCTCATGTTCTTACATCAACTAACGGTGATAGGTTTTTATCACGTTTTTCGGGTATACCTATACGGCATTCAATTTTATTAACATTAACGCCTATTTTTTCTAAACCTTTTTTAAAACTGTCAATCTCGTTTTGTACTTGTTGATGGGCATATTTTAATTCTGACCAAATGATGGCGGAAACGCTTGTATTGATAACCACCAATTCAACACTCATTTTACCTAGCTTGTGTAAATCAAAATTCAACATGACACGCCATTTTTTTTGTTTGTTCGGCTTATCATCGCTGTCACTTTCTTCTTGAATGTGCAACTCCATATTGTCAGCTTGCTTACCATTCATGATAGGGATTTCTAAGGTCCAGCTATTTGTACCGGCGGGTTCATTAGTGTTCTTATTCCGCTGGCGGAGTGTCTCTAACTGATTGAGCTGCGTTTTTGCCAGTGATGCGAGTAATTGTCGCCCCAATTGCTGCAATATAACGTCTAGGTTTTCTTTATTATTGCTGGTTGATGCCTTTTGGCTAACGTGTACTTGGTTTAAGTTTTTTAACAGGGCAGGGTCTATAGGTAGTTTAGTTTGGTTGTCATCCAAGGCTGTTTTGCTATTGGTTTTTTTACTGGCGGTTAATGGCTTCCCCAATATTTGTTCGATTTGTTGAATAAGCTTTTGGCTTGCCGCTTTACTGTCAGCATTGATGATTGATGTGTCACGATCTTTTAAATGTTCTTTAGTGGGTAATTGGCTTAGTTGATTACTGCTAAGTTTAGCTTGCTGTATTTGCCGCTTTTGATGATCAGCCGTAATGTGATTTAACTTACCCTCTAAAAATGGGCCGCTATTTAATAGGGCTCGTTTTAACGTTTTGGGGTTTTGAGCTTGTTCTGCACTGGGAATGGTTGCGAGTAGGACTTTAATGAGTTGGGTGATGGATTTGGGTAGTTCGCTGTTAGTTGGATTGCTCAACTGTTGTAGCAGCGGCGCCAGCAATTTTAAAGGTTGCTGCAAAGGTAATGCTTGGCGCATAGCGTTAGCGATAGTCACTTCTGGGCTTGTCACGGGTTTGCTTGCTATCGCTTGGGTCAATGGCTTGGCAACGGCTTGCCGGTTCGTATTGACGGGTTGATGACTAACAGCTTGCTTGATACTTGTGCTGGTAAAGGTGTTTGTGAGATTAGGCGTTAAATTACTGCTATTTGTGACGATGGGTTTGCCTAAAATAAGCTTGCCATGTGGGTCGATAACACTAATGATTTTTGCGCTGTTGTCGGTGTTAATATTTAATTGAATCTTGCTGCCTTTAGGAAAAGCCTGTTTGCTTATAATCTCAAGAATGGCCTGTTTAATCGTTTGTTGCTTAAGATTATTGTTTGAAGTTTGAACATTTTTAGCCGGTGTTTGGTCTTGTAGTGTTATTTGGAATTGATCTTTCACTGCTTTACCATTATCCAAAAGTGGGCTGCTAGCCATTACGATAGCGTCAAGTACACCCGGTTTAAACAAGCTACTATGCTCTATGGCCGCGGTTTTAATCGTCACCATATTATTGAGTAAATTGTTAGACAGTAGGCTCATGATAGCTTAAGTGTTCTCTCAGTTTAATTGGCCGTGTTAAAAACCTAAAAATGGTTATAATGTCGCGCAATGATAATATCAGTTTACATCTTATAGTGATGTATATCGGCCATTTGATGAAATATGCGACTTTTTTGAGTTGCTACGCCTATAAAGCTTATTATTAATATCCATACTATGGGTAAGTATCAATAATAGCAGAGCGTAATATTGGGGTAACTTGCTTGTCAGTATTGTTAGAAACCAAAGCACTTTCTTGTGAGCGTGATGATCGCCTATTGGTTGATGGTTTAAATCTATGTGTTTCTGAAGGCGAGATTTATCAAATTGAAGGCTCCAACGGCAGTGGTAAAACCTCTTTACTGCGTGTGCTTTGCGGATTATCTTCCCGCTTTCAAGGTGAGATTTTTTGGCGTGATGAGCCGGCTAATAAGGCAAAACATCAATATCTTTCTGAGTTGTTATACCTCGGGCACCAACCGGGTATCAAGTCAGCGTTAACGGCTAGAGAAAATCTACAGTGGCATGCTGCCGTTAAGGGTCAGCATAAATCCAGTGTGATTGACCACGCTTTAGCGCAAGTCGGCCTGTATGGCTTTGAAGACTCCCCTTGTTATTCCCTTTCTGCCGGCCAGCAGCGCCGAGTGGCTTTGGCTCGATTATTTTTAACCCATACGCCGCTATGGGTTTTGGATGAGCCTTTTACGGCCATCGATAAAAAAGGGGTGGCTGAATTAGAGGGCTGGATAAAGCAACATGCCGAGCTTGGTGGCAGCGTCATACTGACAACGCATCATGATTTATCATTTGGAGATTCTCTCAAAAAGGTGGTGCTGGGTGGATAATTCTCAAACACTGTCAATTTGGGCGGGCTTTATGGCAACCCTACGCAGAGACCTGTTGTTGGCCTATCGCCGCAGGGGAGATTTTGCCAATCCACTTATCTTCTTTTTGATTGTTTGTTCCTTGTTTCCTTTAGGTCTTGGCCCCGGCCCACAAAAACTAGCAGAAATGGCTCCTGGTATTGTTTGGGTAGTTGCCTTATTGGCCTGCTTGTTAGCTAGCGACACCTTGTTTCGGGGTGATTTTGACGACGGCAGCCTAGAACAAATGGTCCTCAGCCCGGTGTCACTCTATTTACAGGTTTTGGCTAAAACCATGGCTCACTGGTTATTAACCGGAGTGCCGCTGGCTTTGATGTCACCGTTGTTGGCGCTATTACTACAGCTACCGGCTGATGGTGTGGTCGCCATGGTATTAAGCTTGTTGATTGGTTCAGCGGTACTGAGCTTGATTGGTGCCATTGGTGCAGCGCTAACCGTTAGCCTTCGCAAGGGTGGTGTATTGCTGTCGTTAATCATTCTACCGCTATATGTACCGGTACTGATTTTTGGTGTAGCCGTGGTTGAAGCCGCCGTAAACGGCTTTAGCTATACAGGTTTGTTAGCGGTTATGGGTGCCATGCTGGCGTTAGCGTTGAGCCTTGCGCCCTTAGCCATTGCTGCCAGCGTTAAGATTAGCGTTGATAACTAGCCGATAGTGGTTGCTGTAATAACCAATACGGCGGTTAAAACGATTAGGCAGACTACCAAAATCCTAATATTCATCATAGTTTGTCGGTCGGCTAGTTTAAAATTTTCGAGGGTATTCATGGCTTGCATCTCGTTAATGAATGGGTTGTTTTTCTCTATGAGCCTAAAATTTGTGTAAATATCTTAAATGTTAAGCTCTAAGTGTATGGTTTTTGAGCAGGATAAGTTTTGATCTACATCAGGCTTGTTGGCCTTTAAATGATAAATGGTGTCGGCTGAGTCATTACCTCTGGCTAGCTAATCTTGTATAATCATCAGCTGTAATAAATTAGGGTTATATCCATTTATGTGGGCATTTTTTCATAAGCTTGGTTCGCCACGTTGGTTTTACGATATTAGTGGCAAGTGGCTGCCATGGCTGTCGTTATTGGCTGCAGCTTGCTTGTTGGTTGGCGCAGTTTGGGGTCTTGCATTCGCACCACCTGACTTTAAGCAGGGCAATAGTTATCGCATCATCTTCATTCATGTGCCTGCGTCAGCCGTTTCTATGGCCTGTTATATGATTATGGCCTTCGCTGCGGGTATTCACTTAATCTGGAGGATGAAGCTGGCCGAAGCGGTCATGCGCAGTTGTGCGCCCATCGGTGCGGCACTGACTTTTATTGCGCTATTAACCGGCTCAATATGGGGTAAACCCACCTGGGGAACTTGGTGGGTGTGGGATGCACGCATCACCTCGGTACTTATTTTATTCTTTCTCTACTTGGGTGTGTTGGCGCTGTATGAGGCCTTTGAAAATTCAGAATCAGCCTCCAAAGCCTGCGCGGTTTTATGTTTGGTTGGCAGTGTCAATATCCCCATTATTTATTGGTCGGTTGAGTGGTGGTATAGCTTGCATCAGCCAGCCACGATTAAGTTAACCGAAGAATCCAGTATTCACCCACAAATGCTCTACCCACTACTGTTAATGATTGTTGGGTTCTATGCGTTTTTTACCGTGGCACTTCTGCTGTATAGCCGCAGCGATATTTTATACCGCGAGCGAAAAACAAAGTGGGTTAAAGCGTTGGTTGAGGCTTGATTAGGACAGTAAAAAATTATGTATTTTGAAAACATTACAGCACTAATAAATATGGACGGCCACGGCTCTTATGTATGGTCAGCCTATGGTATTACAGCCACTGTATTAGTGTTGTTGATCGTAAATCCGATTCTCCGTAAACGCCGTTTTATTGCGCAGCAGCGTAGGCAATTGCGCAGAGAAGAAGGGCGTGAACAAGCACAGGCCGCCGCCGCGGCTTCGACATTATCTGAGGTTAATTAATGCATCCTGTTCGTAAACAACGCTTAATCGTTGTGTTATTAATTGTGTTGGGTAGTGCCGTTGCCGTGGCATTAGCCACTTTTGCGTTGCGCGCTAACATCAATTTATTTTATCCGCCTTCGGACATTGCCCAAGGTAAAGCGCCTATCGGCAAACAGATTCGTGCGGGCGGCATGGTATTAGAGGGTAGTGTTAAGCGAGACGCTAAAAGCTTACGGGTTGATTTTGTTGTGACCGATAGAGTCTCCAATGTGCCGGTAACCTATGTGGGTATACTGCCAGATTTATTTGAAGAGGGGCAGGGCGTTGTTGCCTCAGGTAAGTTAGATGCCAATGGTGTATTTCAAGCTACTGAGGTGCTAGCCAAGCACGACGAAAACTATATGCCTCCAGAAGTGCAGTCTGCTTTGGATGCGGCTCATCAAAAAAAGGCTGTATTAGCAGCCCCTATCGAAACCCCATAATATGCTTGCTGAATACGGTCATTTCGCTTTAATTATTGCCTTTTGTTTGGCGGTTTTACAAATCTTGTTGCCGGTTATTGGTGTGTGGCAAAAAAACACCGTACTGATGTCTACAGCAAGGTCATTAGCGGCAGGCCAATTTACGTTTATCACTTTAGCCTTAGCGGTGTTAACCGCTTTGTTTTTGCAGGATGATTTTTCAGTGATGCTGGTCGCTAATCACTCCAATACCTTGCTACCTGATATGTATAAAATGAGCGCGGTATGGGGTAATCACGAAGGTTCGTTATTACTTTGGGTTTGGATTTTATCCCTTTGGTCGTTAGCGGTTGCCTTGTTTAGCAAACAATTACCCTTAGATATGTTGGCTAGAGTTTTGTCTGTTATGGGCATCATAGCGGTTGGTTTCTTATTGTTTTCGTTACTAACGTCCAACCCTTTTGAACGTCAATTATTCAATACACCCTTAGAAGGTGCTGATCTTAATCCACTACTGCAAGATTTTGGTTTAATCATTCATCCTCCCATGTTGTACTTTGGTTATGTGGGTTTTTCGGTGGCTTTCTCTTTTGCTATTGCAGCGTTAAGTAGTGGTCGATTAGATGCGGCGTGGGCTAAGTGGTCACGCCCTTGGACCAACATTGCCTGGGCGTTTTTAACCGTCGGTATTGCCTTAGGCAGTTGGTGGGCTTATTACGAATTAGGTTGGGGCGGCTGGTGGTTTTGGGATCCGGTTGAAAACGCATCTTTTATGCCCTGGATTATTGGCACCGCCTTAATTCACTCTTTAGCGGCCACTGAAAAACGTGGCGTGTTTAAAAGCTGGACAGTGCTACTGGCTATTATTGCATTCTCACTCAGTTTACTAGGCACATTTTTAGTGCGTTCAGGCGTGCTCACCTCGGTGCATTCGTTTGCGGCAGACCCTGAGCGCGGTATGTTTATTTTGGCATTTTTATTGATTGTGGTGGGGGGGTCGCTAACGCTTTATGCTTTCCGCGCACCTTCGGTTGCAGGCAGGGCAACGTTTACTTGGTTATCACGTGAATTGTTTCTGTTGATCAATAATGTGGTGTTATTGGTTGCCATGCTGACGGTTTTATTTGGCACCTTATTTCCACTGATGATGGATGCCCTAGGTTACGGTAAATATTCGGTAGGCCCGCCCTATTTTAATGCCGTGTTTGTCCCTTTAATGGCGATTTTATTTATCTTTATGGGGATAGGCCCCAGCACACGCTGGAAGCAAACAGAGGCGGCGTTTTTGCGTCGCCAATTGTTAGTTGCTGCAGTTGTTAGTGTTATTTGTGGTGTTGTTTTCCCGCTGTTAATGGACCAGCCCTATAACATTGGCGCAGCGTTGGCCGTTTGTTTTGCGATGTGGTTGATATTGTCAATCGCGGTTGACCTTAAAGATAAACTTCGCAATGCCTCATCCATTACGGTGGGTTTAAAGCGCTTAACACGTTCATATTACGGCATGGTATTTGCGCATGCCGGTATGGCCATCTGCGTTTTAGGCGTATGCCTAACCAGCCAATACAGTGCAGAAAAAGATTTACGCATGGTACCTGGTGATGTCGCTGAGATGGCGGGCTATGAGTTTACCTTTTTAGGGTCTGGGAAAATACGTGGCCCTAATTATGTGGCTGAGCAAGGTTTAATTCGTGTTACCCGCGATAAACAAATTATTGCCGAATTAAAACCACAAAAACGCCGCTATTTAGCTAAAAGCGGCCAGACGATGACAGAGGCAGATATTGATGCGGGTTTGATGCGTGATATCTATGTCGCTATGGGTGAGCCGCTCGGCGAGGGCGCATGGGCAATTCGCTTGCACTACAAACCCTTTGTACGCTGGATATGGCTGGGGGCTTTGTTGATGGGTTTTGGTGCTTTACTGGCTGCATTAGATAAACGTTACCGATTAAAAAAACAAACGCAGCCAACCATAGCCGATAATGTCGATCCAGAGACCAAAGCCGCTACAGCTATTTAACCCTTGAGCTATTTTAAAAAGTAACTATTTATGCCTAGAATTAATTTATTTATTCCGCTCATTCTTTTTATGTTGGTGGGTTCATTTTTTTATAGCACTATGGGGCGAATTAGTGACGGCGAGTATGACCCTCAAGCGTTGCCGTCGGCATTGCTCAATAAACAATTACCTCAATTTTCGCTACCTAAATTATCGGATGAGAACCAACTCGTCACCAACCAAGATTTAATCGGTGAAATTGCCTTAATTAATGTGTGGGCGACTTGGTGTCCCTCTTGTCATATTGAACACCCTTATTTAAACCATTTGGCTAAAAAATTAGGGGTGGTTATTTACGGTATTAGCTATAAAGATGACAATAAACAGGCCCTACGTTGGTTAAAAAATAAAGGTAATCCGTACCGATTCAATATTGTTGATAGCGAGGGTTACTTAGGTGTCGACTTTGGCGTAACCGGCGCGCCAGAAACCTACCTTATTGATCACCGTGGTTTTGTTCGTATGCGCCATCAAGGGCCTATGAGTGGTTCGGTTTGGCTGCAAAAGTTTTTGCCCTTGATTGAACAGTTAGAGCAAGAACAAGCTAATTTTGACGGCAAACCACTGGAGTCTAGCTAAAATGAGCCTCCGTAAATCACTCGCCACATGGGTTTTAATCTTATTGCCTTTATCGGCATTAGCGGCGATAGAAACCTATCAATTTAATTCGCCTGAAATGCGCGTGCGCTACCAGCAGTTTACCCATGAGCTACGTTGCCCTAAGTGCCAAAATCAAAACTTATCGGGCTCTAACTCGCCTATCTCAAAAGACTTACGTCGAGAGCTGCATCGCTTGCTACACGAAGGTTATAGCGACCAGCAAATTAGTGATCACATGGTTGATCGCTACGGTGAATTTGTTTTATACCGTCCACCTGTTAATAAACACACTTTAGTTTTGTGGTTGGCACCGGCCGTATTGCTGTTAATCAGTGTAATTGTTGTCGTGTTAATTATTCGCAAGCAGGGCAGTAACCCTATTCAAAATAATGATCACAATAATTTAAATAAAATCAATAAAAATAAATTGGCGCGCTTACTGATGGACGCTCACGATCAGAAGGATAAAGCCGATGACTGAGTTTATTGTTATATGTGTTGCACTCAGTTTAGTGGCGGTAGCTTTTGTACTACTGCCTATGCGTTTTAATCACACCGTTGCAACGCTAGATTCAGCCAGTAGAGATGAAAGTAACATCAAGGCGTTTAAAATTCGTTTGCAGGAGCTAAAACAAGAGTCGGAGTACGCACATTATTCTGATCAACAAAAACAAGCCCTACAACAAGAACTAGAATTACGCCTGTTAGATGATGTAACAGAAGCGCCAGAGCAGCAGCGTTCAACCTTCAAGCTATGGCCTATTGCTTTATTGATGGTGGTGTTAATTCCCCTAAGTTCTTGGTTGATGTATCAGCAATTAGGGGCCAAGCAAGATTTTGATTTAATGAAACAGTTGAACGTTTTTCAGCAAACCACTAACGCGGCAGAGCTACAATCGACCGGTTCGCAATTGATGGCAACCCTACAGCAACAGTTACAAACAGACGCTGACCAACCCGCGCTGTTAATGATGCTAGCGAGAACGCAAACACGCCTGCAACATTATCAAGCGGCGCAAGAAACTTTCCAGCAACTAATGCAGCTCACAGGTGAAGACCCGGTTGTAATGGGCTTGTATGCACAGGCCAGATACATCGCAGGTGGTCGTCAGTTAGACGCCGTGGCAAAAGGCATTGCAGAGCGTGTGCTAAAGATTCAACCCAATAACGGTACCGTGCTGGGCATGATGGGTATGGCAAGTTTTGAACAACAAGATTTTGCCAGTGCTATTAAATACTGGCAGCAATTATTGGCGTTGTTAGACCCCAATTCGTCAACCGCAAAAATGATTAGCCAAGGTGTGCAGCAAGCTAAAGCCGCAGCGGGTGATGGCATAGCGACTAATCATGCCAGCAACATTGCACTAACGGTTAATGTTTCATTAGCGCAAGGGTTAACCGCGCCCAAAGGGGCTTTTGTGTTTATCTACGCGCGCGCAGTTAACGGCCCCAAAATGCCTTTGGCCGTGGTTAAACGCCTGGCGAGTGCGCTACCGTTAACCGTTACCTTAGATCAATCAATGGCCATGACACCCGCCATGAGCTTGGCAAATTTTGAGCAGGTCCAATTAGTGGCCAGGGTTTCTTCCAGTGGCATAGCTAATGCGGCGGCTGGCGATTTAGAAGGGCTAGTGACCCCGGTTTCTAATACCAGTTCGGATGTTATTAGGGTAGTGATTAATAGCGTTTTGGATTAGTTTTTTTAATCCTGTTTTAGCGATTAAATGTCATCGTTAAGCCTGTTTCGTTCCCTTGCATCCATGCCACCACGGCATGAGTACATCCCCGTACGTCACTGTTCACTGGCATCCATGCCATCACGGCATGAGTACATCCCCGTACGTCACTGTTCACTGGCATCCATGCCATCACGGCATGAGTATATCCCTGTACGTCACTGTTCCCTGGCATCCATGTCATCACGGCATGAGTACATCCCTGTACGTCACTGTTTCCTGGCATCCATGTCATCACGGCATGAATACGTCATTCCGGACAGCGCTTTTTGCTGATCCGGAATCCAGTGTTTTCAATGGTATATGAAAGTTAACAGGGCAGCAGTGGCGAGCCCACTCGCTATTTGCCACTTGTAAACGCGGTTAACGTTAGCGAGGCTTTAATCGCTAATCATCTACAGGGCTAATCACCCCTCGGCCACCATGGCGAATCACCTGTAAATAAATCTCTGTGGTGCATATATCATTGTGGCCCAGTAATTCTTGAATCGTTCGAATACCGTAGCCTTTGATTAATAACCGCGTGGCAAAGCTATGCCTAAAGGTGTGGGAACCGGACTTTTTTAAAATGCGAGCCTCATGTATCGCCTGGCCCACCTCCTTTTGTTTGCTTGTGACCATCAGGTGATGACGACGACGTTTATTACTGCGTGGGTCTTTAGCTTGGCTTTAGCGGGGAACACATACTGCCAAGCCAATTGAGTAGCTGCCCTAGGGTGTTTTCGGTTAAGGGCGTGGGGTAAATAGACCTCACCCACATTATCGCGCATATCAATAGGGTGCTGCGCCTCAGCAAAATCAATTTGCTGTTTAAGCGCTAGCACCCGTTTAGTTGGCAAAATGGTGCACCGGCTTTTATTGCCTTTACCGTTTATCCCAAAACGATTAACACGGTCAACCAAAAACGTCTAAACTTATCGGGTATGCAGTAAACAATGCTGTCTCCCTCTATTTGGGCTGCTTGTCGTGGATGACCAGGGCTAAACCATTATAGCCTCCGATATCAACCGATAATCTACTCCCAAATCCCTGTATAGGAGGCTGACCTCAGCTAGTACAGCGGTAAGCTATCTAAATTCAAACTCAAAATGAGGGAAATCTTATCGAAACCCCTCCGGAGAGATCAAAAAACAACCGG
>JBNMPS010000089.1:0-11845 GCA_051277005.1 Pseudohongiellaceae bacterium | reverse complement strand
CAAACATCAAAGGCTAGAGGATAGCTTCCTCAATAAGAAGCCGTATATACGCAAGCAGTTTACATTTTTATGTGAAATTAACGTTGTAAAATAGGTGGAGTCCATATACGGCTAACCAACCGCCTTATTGATATTCCAAGGCAGCAATGTCCTAGGCAGCTTTTAGCTATCACAGCCAACGCCTCATTATGCGTAAAAACGACCGGAATATTACGAGGGGCTTTAGCGTAATTAAAATCAAGCGCTTTAATATCAGCCTTTAAAAACTGATTTCACCTAAATATTAAGGCATTGGCAGCTCTTAAGGGCTATATTCTTTGCTTAAAAGGCTATATTTACCGCTAATGCAAAGATGAATTTGCTTATTTTGTTGTTTGTGTCTTTGTGTGCTAATGTAAATAATAATTTCACTAATCTTTATTGTTGGTGATTAATGCAATAAATTATTTCTATAGTGAGGTGGGCGTATGGGTAAGATAACCTACACAATGTCCGATGATGCGGTGTTGGTCGAGCTGGGTAGCAGGATTGGGCAAAAACGTCTCTCACGTAACATCAAGCAAAGCCGTATGGCTCAGTCTTTGGGCGTATCCGTTCCAACTTATCGCAACCTTGAAAAGCATGGCGTCGGTGGCATGGAGTTGTTTGTCGCAGCCTTGCGGGCTTTAAATGATTTGGAGTCGCTTGAACATGTTTTACCCGGCCGAGGTGAAAGCCCTATGGATATGTTGCTCGGCGCAAAGCCCGCTAAGAAACGTGTATCCACCCGGGGGAATGTAAAGGTTGGAAACGGTAAAAAAAGCTTCGCCAGTGAACGATTCGGTACGGCAAAGGTTTCGGCGACGTCTGTTATCAATACGGTCGGATCTAAACGTGCT
Source organism: Pseudohongiellaceae bacterium (assembly GCA_051277005.1). Lineage (GTDB taxonomy): Bacteria > Pseudomonadota > Gammaproteobacteria > Pseudomonadales > Dasaniaceae > Dasania. Next base: position 10,967 of record JBNMPS010000089.1, on the reverse strand, counting down.
CAAGGTAAAACCGGTGCTGCTGCAAAACCTAGCATTAAATCGACGGGCAAAAAGGATGTTAAGTAATGGTGGATTTTACTCACAATGATTTGGCAGAAGTTAAAATTTGGGGCGAAAGGGTAGGGGCGATTAGCTTTAATCGTGAGACCGGCTTGGGCACTTTTGAGTATGATAGGCATTGGTTTCAATACGGTATACAGCTTTTTCCACTCCATATGCCAATGAGTGAAGAAAAATTCACCTTTACCAGTGTGAGCCGTGAGACTTATAAGGGTATACCCCCTGCACTGGCGGATACGCTCCCCGATAAGTTTGGCAATGCGCTTATTGATGCCTGGTTGGCTCGGGAGGGGCGCGATCCTACGACGTTTTCGCCTGTAGAGCGATTGCTATATACCGGTAGTCGGGGCATGGGGGCTTTGGAGTTCTTGCCGGCCATAGAGGTGAGTAACAATAGGTTTCAAGAATTGCAATTAAGCTCTTTGGTTGACGTTGCTCAACAGATTATGGATGAGCGTGACGCTTTTCATGTAGATCTTGAGGGTGATAAAGAAAAAGAAGATGCCATAAAAGCCTTGTTTCAAATTGGCACTTCAGCCGGTGGTGCAAGGCCAAAAGCCGTCATTGCCATTAATAAAGATAGGTCTTCGGTATTATCTGGCCAAGTAGCGACGCCCTCTGGGTATGATCACTACTTGATTAAATTTGATGGTATTACTCAAAAGCATATCGATGAAGAGACCTATGCCGACCCTCAAGGGTTTGGCCGTATGGAGTATGCGTACTTTAATATGGCCAGAGATGCGGGTATAACTATTATGGATTGTGAGTTGCTTGAACGAGATGGCCTGTCTCACTTTATGACTAAGCGTTTTGATCGATTGCAGGGCGAAAAAATACATTACCAATCTTTATGTGCAATGGATAACGCTGATTTTAATCTGCCGGGCTCGTATAGCTATGAAAGAATGCTGGGGGTTATGAGGGCGTTGCAATTATCCCGGGATGAGCAAATAGAGCTGTACCGGCGTATGGTTTTTAATGTTATCGCAAGAAACCACGATGATCACACCAAAAACTTTGGTTTTATTATGGGGCAAGATGGCAAGTGGGTATTAGCTCCAGCATTTGACGTTGCCTATAGCTATAAAAAGGGTAGTCCGTGGGTGAGTGATCACCAAATGACGATTAGTGGTGTGCGTAATAATTTTACGCGAGAGCATTTGATGGCTGTTGGTTCGAGCATTCCTCGATTCAAAAAACAATCTGAGAAAATAATTGATGACATCATTGCTGTGGCATCGGAGTGGCGTTTTTATGCGGATTCGGCGGGAGTCTTCCCAGAACTCAAGAGCGAGATAACACATAATCTACGGATAAATATTTAATGTGGGTGGGGTCAGGCCCGAATGGCACTTGCTTAAGCCATTTTTTTCTTCTGTCATGCCGCGAAGGCCTGCCTGCCCCGTGTTTTAAAGGCTGGATTCCGGCTCAAAAACTGCCGGAATAATGACATGATTCTTTCTTAAGTAAGTGCCATTCGGGTCAGGCCCCAAGGATTTTGCCAAGGATTTTGCTAGCTACCAGAGCGAGCCCGGTACAACGCTCGGTAAGTTAATGCGATAGCAGCGGCCTAGAATAGGGTATTAGTGTCGGTGATGAATATTGTTGTGGTCGTGGTTTATGGTCTGTTTGGCATTAAAATCTTCAACAAGGCTGCGGCCGCAGTCTCTTCGGGCGTCTGTTTTACGGCGCCTGCGGTAGCTGAGGTCTAGCCGGGGGGCTTTTCGCCTGTCGTCGCTATTACGTCTGTTGGTGATGGATCTTCTGTTGATAAAAGTTGTCATAATTCTGTTATATTTTTGTAGTCTAATTTGTGACGTCGATAAGCCGCCGTTTACTGGCTGCTGGTTAGTTATTGTTCGGTTACCTGGGCCTTTGGCTTTTCGTTAGATTTTAGTCTCTGAGTATTGAAAAATAGCTCAGCTTAGAACAGCTGCAAGCTTTTTTCTGTAAAGTGTGAATAAGTCACAAAAATCTTTCAAGGCGTTTCAAATGAGGGGTTTATCCTAGCGGTCAGAAGCTTATAATGAGCCGGTTAATACTATTTCAGAATAAAAAATTATAATTTGGGGTTTATGTTGTCCAAACCGTCCATGATAACGGTGGTGCCTGAGCAGTTACTGCCTGTACTGCGCTATGCTCAAGGCATATCGCAGCCGGCATGGTATAAGGCCGTATGTTTTTTACTGAGCGTGCTTCTGGTAGTTAGTTTGGTGCAATGGCTGTGGCTGCTAATTCCTGAGCCAGAAGCGCGTACGGCCCCCGCCGTGGTAAGCGCCGCCCAAAAAACGTCGGCCAAGGTGGATGTTGCTAAGCTGCAATCGTTTAACCTCTTTGGGGCTAGCGGTGGTGAGCTTACGGCCACTCAGGCTGTAGTACCCCTAGTACAAAAAACGGTCGATGCTGAACCCACCCGCTTAAAATTAGCCTTAAGCGGTGTTGTGGTTACTCCTAACCCCAAAGAGGCCCTCGCGATGATTCAATATCAGGGCAAAGAAGATCAGTACGCCATTGGTGATAAGCTGCCTATGGGGCGTGTAGTGTTATCACAAATACATCATGATCATGTCATTATTGAAAATGCGGGTCGCTATGAATCACTGTGGTTATTTGACGGTGAAACTAATACCTCGGCCACACCTGCACCGGTTGTGAGCGCTAGCCCCGTGAAGCCATCCTCTAAAAAGCTGGATATGAGACAAAATAAACAGCTTAGCTCTACCGCCAGAAACTACCGCAATCGTCTTTACAATAATCCCAGCTCATTGGCTGACGTTATTCGAATTAGCCCACAGCAATCCGAGGGTCAGTTAAAGGGTTATAGAGTTAGCCCAGGGCGAGATAAAAAGCAGTTTGAGGCATTAGGGTTAAAACCCAACGATGTCGTTACCAGTATTAATGGCATTGAGTTAGACGACCCAGCTAAAGCGGTAGAGGTTTACAAAATTATACGATCAGCGAGTGAAGCAACCTTTGTTATCGACCGAAAGGGCGAGGTTGTTGAATTAGTGGTGTCGTTGGCTGAAGGTTAGCCAAATAGTAGTTATATGTTATGCAGCGGTTATCGGCATGTTATTCAGCCGTTATTTATAGGTTATTCAACATAGGTATTAGAGTGAGTTTTTTGGATATATTAAAACGTCAGTATAAAAAAATTATCATTACGGCCATGCTCAGCATTATGGCCATGAGTAGTTATGCTGTTGAAAAAACCTGGACGTTAAACGCCAAAGAAATGGACATTCAACAGCTGATTATTAGCGTGGCTAAGGCAACCGAGAAAACAATTATTATTGACCCTAAAGTAAAGGGCAAGGTGCAAGTCATCTCATCAAAGGCACTCAATAAACAACAATATTATAATTTGTTTTTAACCATTTTGGACATTCATGGTTTTGCCGCTATCGAAAATAGTGGTGTTGTACGGGTCATCCCCTCTAAACGTGCACGCACAGCCCCTGTTGCGGTTGAAACAGAATTGGGCCCTGAAAACAGCGAAGTGATTACTCAAGTCATTCAGCTCGATAATATATCAGCGGCTAAATTGATTCCGGTGTTGCGCCCCTTAGCACCACAGCAATCACATATGGCTGCTTATGCACCGAGTAATGCCATTATTATCTCTGATACGCGCGCTAATATTCACCGCATTCAAAAAGTGATTCAGCAAATTGACCGCTCCGCCCAAGAAAAAACTGAAATTGTTCCCCTAGAGCATGCCGCGGCTGAAGAAACCGTTAAAATGTTAGAAAAGCTCCAAAAGCGTGAGAAAACTAAAGGCCAGCCCGCCAATGCGGGCACCTTGCTGGTAGCTGATAAGCGCACCAATAGCATATTAATTAATGGTGATGAGTTAGAGCGCCAGCGGATTAAGGCGTTAATTAAACATTTAGATTCACCGTTAACTCAAAGCGGTAATGTGAAAGTGGTTTACCTCGAATATGCTGAGGCTGAAGAGTTGTCCAAAATACTCAGCAAAGTAGTGCAAAATATTAAAGGCATGTCGCCCGGTGATTCTTCAAAAGGGTCTAACAAATCTTCGGCAACGGTTGAGGCTGACCCCGGTACCAACGCCTTAATTATTACCGCCGATGCCGATGTGATGCAGTCCTTGTTATCGGTGGTGCAGCGTTTAGATATACGCCGTGCCCAAGTATTGGTTGAGGCGATTATTGTGGAGATGTCATCAGGTGATGGCCAAAGCCTGGGTGTTGAGTGGTTGTTTTCTGATGAAAATGGCTCCTATGGTTCATCGACACAATCTGGCATAGCGGGCACATTAGGTGCTGCAGCTTTTACGGAGGACGATGATGGCGAAACGAATCCCGCCTTAGGGTTGGCCGGTGCGTTATCGCAAATACCCGGCCAAGTGTTGGGCATAGGGCGTTTAGATAACGATTTAAGTTTTAATGTGGTGTTAAACGCCTTAAAAACCAATAACGAAGCCAATATTTTATCGACGCCTTCTTTGTTAACCCTCGATAACGAAGAGGCCTCTATTGTGGTTGGTGAAAGTATTCCTTTTGTGACGGGCTCTTATTCCAGCACGGGAACGGGTGGAACGTCTAACCCAGGCAACCCCTTTCAAACGGTTGAGCGTGAGAATGTGGGCATTACGTTAAAAGTGACGCCACAAATTAATGAAGGTGACTCGTTAGTCTTAGCCATTTCGCAAGAAGTTTCAAATGCTATTCCTGGGTCAGCTATCAATGGCAACTTGATAACGACTGAACGAAAAATTGACACAAAAATCCTATCCAACAACGGCCAAACCATTGTGCTGGGTGGTTTGATTAAAGATGACGTCACTGAAACGCAGCAAAAAGTGCCCTTGTTAGGTGATATCCCCTTTTTTGGTGCCTTGTTTAGAAGTACTTCAACCACCTATGGTAAAACGCATTTATTAGTATTTTTGCGCACTACTATTATTCGCGATAACCGTGAGATGGACGCTGCCACGGCCGTTAAATACAAATTAATTCGTAAAAAGCAACTGCAGCGTATTGAAGGGGGTGTAGAGTTTGCTGAGGATTCGGTATTGCCATTATTACCCGAGTGGCAGCAGCAAATCGAACAACTTGATGATATTCGCGAGCAGCAGCGTAAAGAAAAAGCCCGTGTTCAATCGCAAACGTTAGAAACAACTCAAGGTGGCTGATATGGCAGCTGCAGAAAACACTGAGGTGTTAGCCGAGCAAGCAGAAGAACTTGTTAACAAAGTAGCTAAGGTTGCGGTGCCTTTTAGTTTTGCTCAGGCTCATGGGGTGATTATTGATACCGAGCAAAATACCCCTATGCTGTTGCACCGCTCAGATCTTAGTTTGGCAACCTTGTTAGAAGTGCAGCGTGTACTGGCCGCAGAATTTAGCTGTAAAGAATTGACCGATGATGAGTTTCAGCGTCGTTTAAGTTTGTTTTATCAGCGCGATAATAACGAGGCCGTGCAAATGGCCGAAGATATGGGCTCAGATATCGACTTATCGCGCATTGCTGATGAAATCCCCGATACGGGTGATTTGATGGATACCGAAGACGACGCCCCGGTGATTCGTTTAATTAATGCGATTCTTTCACAGGCCGTAAGAGAGCAAGCCTCCGATATTCATATCGAAACCTTTGAAGATAAACTCACCATACGGTTTCGTGTTGATGGTGTGTTAACCGAAGTGCTTAGCCCAAAACGGATGTTAGCGCCGTTGTTGGTTTCGCGTTTAAAAGTAATGGCAAAATTAGATATTGCCGAAAAGCGTATCCCGCAAGATGGCCGTATCTCAGTGCGTTTAGCTGGCCATGCTGTCGATATTCGGGTTTCCACGATTCCCTCTGCCCATGGTGAGCGAGTGGTATTACGTTTGTTAGATAAACAAGCCGGGCAGTTAGAGCTTGAGCAGTTACACATGAATGCCAAGGTGTACGATGCCTATCAAAAAGCGTTGAATACCCCACACGGTATTATTTTAGTCACCGGGCCAACGGGCTCGGGTAAAACCACAACCCTGTATGCAGGGTTAACGGAAATTAACGACCAGAGTCGTAATATTTTAACCATTGAAGACCCCATCGAATACCTATTACCGGGCATTGGCCAAACTCAAGTTAACGCCAAAGTGGATATGACCTTTGCCAGAGGGTTGCGCGCTATATTACGACAAGATCCTGATGTGGTGATGGTGGGTGAAATTCGTGATACCGAAACCGCCGATATCGCCGTGCAAGCGAGTTTAACCGGCCATTTGGTGCTTTCGACCTTGCATACCAATACGGCGGTAGGTGCTATCACACGGCTGCAAGATATGGGGGTGGAACCTTTTTTATTGTCATCAAGTGTCATTGCTTTAATGGCCCAACGTTTGATTCGTTTATTGTGTGTTCATTGCAAAGAACCTTACCTAGCGGGTGAATCGGAGTTGGCGTTATTAAATATGCCAGGCCAGACAGCAGAGCTTTATAGGTCTAAAGGTTGCTCTCACTGTAATAACACCGGCTATCGTGGCCGTACCGGTATTTACGAATTAATAGAGATAGACGATAAATTGCGGTTAATGATTCATGAGCAAGTGGGTGAGCAGCAAATGGTTGAATATGCTCGTGAGTCATCAAGCAGTATTTTAGATGATGGCCGGCAACGTATATTGGCCGGCGAAACAACCGTAGAAGAGGTACTGCGGGTAACCGCAGCATAAGTTATGGCAGCGTTTGCTTATAAGGCCCTAGACGCCAAAGGGAAAATGACCAAGGGAATTGTCGAAGGCGATTCCGAAAAGCAAGTGCGTGGCCAGTTGCGCGCACAGCAATTAAAGCCCGTAGACGTGTATGCTACCGGTGTAGGTAAAGCTGCCAATAAGCAAACGGGCGTGCAATCCTCAGGCCTGTTCAAAACGCGTATCAGCTCCTCAGATTTATCGATGTTAACGCGTCAGTTAGCAACCTTGATACAATCAAATATGCCCTTAGATGAGGCGTTAACCGCCGCCGCGCAACAAGCGAGAAAACCCAAAGTTAAAAGTTTGGTGTTGCAAGTGCGAGCCCGAGTGATGGAAGGCCACAGCCTGGGTTATGCATTAGGCGACTTCCCGCAAGTTTTTAACGACATGTTTTGTGCCATGGTAAAAGCAGGTGAACATGCCGGTTTTTTAGGGATTGTTTTAGAGCAATTGGCGGATTACACCGAGAACAGCCAGTACACCCAACAAAAATTAAAAATGGCGATGATTTATCCCATTATTTTAATGTTAGTGGCAGTGGGTGTTGTCACATTGTTGATGATTTTTGTTGTGCCTGAATTGGTGGGGTTATTCCATCATTCTAAGGCAGAGTTGCCTGCTGTTACCGTTATGTTAATTAGCTTGAGTGATTTCATCAATGAATCAGGCCACTGGGTGTTGATAGCCGTAGTGGCTCTTTGTGTATTGATAAAACAGCTGTTAAAAAAACCTAGCCGACTTTATTGGTGGCATACAATTTTAATTAAGCTGCCCTTTATCGGTGATTTTTTTGTCGCAGCAGATAGTGCAAGATTTGCATCAACACTCAGTATTTTAGTCTCAAGTGGCGTGCCCTTATTAGAGGCGTTAAAAATAGCCGGGGCAGTGTTGAGTAATTTGCAACTTCGCCAAGCCAGTGAAAAGGTTGCTGGCTCCGTGAAAGAAGGCATGAGTTTAAACAAGGCGCTAGAGCAGGCAAAAGTCTTTCCGCCCATGATGGTACACATGGTAGCTAGTGGCGAGGCCAGTGGCGAGTTAGAGAATATGTTGGCACGTTGTGCTAAAAACCAAGAGCGCGAATTAGAGATGACCCTAGGTAGTGTTATGGCGATTATGGAACCCATGATGATTGTGTTAATGGCTGCTGTAGTGGGTGCCATTGTGGTGGCGATACTGCTTCCCATTATACAAATGAATAATTTAGTGGCTTAGATTAGCTTGGCTAGCTAACGTAGCAAATACCTTTTTATTAGAGATAAATTAATGATTAAAAATAATATACATAAAGGCAAAAAGTTACAGCAAGGTTTCAGCTTGATTGAAATCATGGTGGTATTAGTCATTATTGGTTTGTTGGTAAGTATTGTCGCGCCCAACGTTTTGGAGAGAGCCGATGACGCCCGCGTTCAAAAAGCGCAAGCCGATTTTAGTACCATTTCAACGGCGCTCAAACTCTACCGTTTAGATAATTACACCTACCCAACCAGCGAACAAGGTTTAGAGGCTTTGGTCACTCTGCCCGCGATTGACCCAATCCCTACCAATTGGAAAAAGAAAGGTTATCTTGACAGTGCCCCTAAAGATCCATGGGGCCGACCTTACCTCTATTTAAGCCCCGCAGAGTTTAGCGATAATGATTTTGACCTATACAGTTTAGGTGCCGATGGTGTTACCGGTGGTGAAGATCAAAATGCGGACATAGGTAGTTGGGATAAAGAGAAAGCAGAAGGTTGATCAATAACGTTACGTATACATGAAACATAATGCGAGTCGCCTCAAACTTAAAGTAGCTCAAGGCTTTAGCCTAATTGAGCTACTGGTCGTTTTGCTCATTATTGGTATGGGTATCGGCATGGTGACCATGAATGTGGGTGTCAGTGGTAATGAGCATCGCTTGCAAGCCAAGCAGTTTGCCAATTTAACCGCTCTAGTGGCCGAAGAGGCCGTGTTAAGTGGTGTGACGTTAGGTGTTGATTTATATCGTGATATCAACCCCGAAAGCCAGCAGGGTGAAGAGGTTTTTGCCTATCGCTGGTTGCAAAGAACTTACTGGATACCACCCGAAGACAGTGAGGAAAAAGCAAGATGGCTTTGGCAGCCGGTTGATATCCCTGAGATTGTGTCAGCAAGCCAATTTTCACCCACGCTAAGATTACAATTAGAGATGGAAGGTATCGAGCGCGATATTGATGCTATCGTGGTGGTGGAGAAAAGCCCTGAGCACCAAAAAATAGCCATCAAACCCGATATTTTGTTATGGGCTAATGGAGAGATTACCCCTTTTGATTTGAAACTATTGGCTAAAAATGATGAGCAATTGCTGCATACCATTAGCGGAGATTTATTAGGCCGTATTCGTCTGGATAAAACCGATGAAGATTAAACGCTTAAAAACATCAGTAAAAGCGTTTACCTTAATTGAGGTCATGGTGGCGATGTTTGTCGTAGCGACGGCAATTTCTGCACTCATGTTAAAAATGATGAGCCTGGTTGATAATACGCTTTACCTCGATAACAAAACCGTTGCCCATTGGGTAGCCATGAATCAAATAGAGTTGCAGCGCATAAGTAATAAAAGCACCAATCGCGTATTAAAAGAAGAAAAAACCGGCCAAGAAGACATGGCCAACCGAACCTGGTATTGGACGGTTAAACCAATAAAAACGGCTAATGAAGGTTTTGCGCAATTAACGGTTTCCGTCAGTGATGAGCCAGAGAGTAACGCGCCCATTGTAACGGTGATGGCGTTAACCGATAAGTTTCATCGCAAATGATTAAGCCGCAGTTTCAGCCCATAGCTAAGCACCCGCAGGCAGGGTTTACCTTATTAGAGGTAATACTGGCCATGGCGATAACCGCCATTATTGCCTTGCTTGGCTATAACGCCTTAAGCGTTGCGATAAACACCGCCGAGCAGCATGAGCTAAAAGCCGCGCAGTTGGGTGAAGTGCAGTTGGCGCTAACCGTGTTAGAGCGCGATTGCCGTAATGCGGTTAATAGGCCCATCACCGATGAGTACGGTTTAGAGCAAAAAGCGTTGTTGGGCGGCGAATTAGCGGAGTACCCTTTACAGCTAAGCCGTCGAGGCTGGGATAACCCCACCGAAATACGCCGTGGTGAAATACAGCGGGTGCGGTATGAGGTTATCGATAATGCAATATGGCGTGAGCATTGGTTGGTACTTGATAGGCAAGACGAAGAGAGCAGTAAACAGCGGGTAAAGCTCATCGATAATGTTGATCGCTTTGAGCTGTTTTTTTTGAAAAAACTGGGTTCAGGTGGTAGTGCCGGTAACGATGCTGAGTGGAAAAAAGATTGGGATCAACCGTATTTACCCTTAGCGATAAAAATTGAAATTGAATTGACGGATTTTGGTGTGGTGAGGCGTGTATTTGAAATACTGTAAACGCCAAACGTTTAAGTCAAAGAGCCACCAGAGTGGTGCTGCACTTATTATAGCCCTGCTAATTGTATTTATTGTTGCGTCATTATCGGTAGCGATTAGCAGTGACTTTTTAGTGATGATTCGGCGAGTAGAGAATCAAGTCCATAGTAATCAGGCCTATGCTTATTTAGTGGGTGCTGAAGGTTTGGCACGCTATGCAATATTACAAGATGATAACTTGGCTTCAGATCATTTAGGTGAATTGTTTTTATCTGAACAGATCGTTTTACCCTTAACTCATGCCGATCAAATAGGGCAATATAGCGGCTCTATAGAAGATTTACAGGGCCGTTTGAATATCAATAATTTACTATCGGCTGCGGGTTCGGGAACACCTTATAGCGTTGACCAACAGCGCTTTATTCGTTTATTGCAAACACTGGAATTAGAACAACCAATAGATCAGCCCATAGCCATAGAAATAACCCATGCGGTGATCGATTGGTTAGATCCCAATAGTAATGAGCGCCAGCCTGGTGGTGCAGAAGATTTATATTATGGCGATGCGATACCGGCGGGTAAAGCCGCTAACAGAGGCATGGTCAGCATCACTGAATTACGCTGGGTTAAAGGTGTTACCCTAGAATTATATGAGGCTCTAAAGCCACACATTACGGTTTGGGGAAATGGCACGGTCAATATTAATACCGCCACTGATAATGTGCTTAAAAGTTTAAATGAAGATAAAGTGTTAACACCGTTGTCGGATGCCGATTTTGAAACATTAGTTGCAGAGATAGCTACAGCACAGGACC
>JBNMPS010000088.1:0-11876 GCA_051277005.1 Pseudohongiellaceae bacterium | reverse complement strand
CTTGATTTAAAAGAAGATCAGCTGGCGGTATTGCAAGCAACTAAATCAGATTCATTAGACTCAGCTTCATCTACGCCGACTATTGTGTCTCCTACTCCTAATCCTATATTAGAAACAGAAACAGAAGCTGCGCCAGAGCCAGTAGCCTCTAAATCAAAGCCTGAACCAAGCTTTGTGGATGAGTTACTAGGCAATCCAATTTATTGGGGTGCTGCAGGTGGTGTTATTGCCCTGGCAGTTATCGCTTTAATGTTAAGACGCCGTAAACAGAGCGAAGATGAAGATGACCTGGATCTCGCAAGTACCTTTGCTGAAGAGCCTGAGCTAGATGAATTATCTGACTTACCCCTCGCTGAAGATGACCTAGACGTAAGTATGGTTACTGAGGATGAGATAAGCACTGAATCTGAGTTTGAGTTAGATGACGCAAGTGTTGGTGATTTCGCCGATGACGACGTTGTTGAGGACGACATTGTTGAGCCACAAGCTCCTATTCAGTCTGAAACAGGTGATGCCATTGCCGAAGCTGATATTTATATCGCCTATGGCAGATTCCAACAGGCAATGGATTTATTAAAGTCAGCGCATACACAGGAGCCTCAGCGCTCAGATGTGCTGGTTAAATTGTTAGAGGTTTGTCTTGAGTCTAGGGATAAACCAGACTTTCAAGAGCACTATGTCAAACTTAAGTCACTGGGTGATGAAGGTGCGATTATTCAAGTGAAAGAAATGCTTTCAACCGTTGATGGTGCTGAAGATTGGCTTGACGGTCTCCCTGGCTCAGCCCCTAATATCACTGATGCTGACATGGATGCTGAACTCATTGAGGGTCAGGATGAGTCACTAGAGGGAATAGATAGTGATCTTGATGATGACTTACTGGTTGCAAACTCTACCTTAGAGTTTGATGCTATCGATATCAGCCTTGACGATGACGGCATTGAATTAGATTTAGACTTAGATCTCGAAGGTGATGATCTTGATGAGCTTTCTGAAAACCGTACCATGCAATTTGATACCACCATGCTTGATGAGAAGCTGGGTGACGGTGAGCCATTAGCAACATCTCTTGGACTTGATGAGTCTTCGGATGAGCTTTCTTCCGAGCTAAGCTCCTTGGACACTGACTCAGGCGAGATAGACTTAGGTGATTTAGAGCTTGATTCGTTAGACCTAGAGGGCGACTTTGATCTGGACGATGGTCTCGATATTGATTTAGAGGATGGTTTAGACACTGCGCTTGAATCTGGTGATACCGCTGATTCAGATGAAATAATGTCACTAGATACAGAAGAAGAGCTCGACCTAAGTGCAGATTTAGAGCTGGCCGTAGATCTTGAATCGGATGATCTTGCACTCGATAGCCTTGAAACTGCCGGAGATTTAACGTCTGAAGATTCACTTGAGTTAGATCTCAGTGATGATTTTGGTGACTTAGAGCTTTCTGCTGAGCTTGAAGAGTTGGAGCCTGAGCTTGAAGAATCAAACGAGGAAGAGGCGCTTGATGTTTCATTGGATATTGCTGCGGTGTCAGCTGATCTTGAGGCTGAGTTAGATCTCGATGGGTTAGCTGATCTCGAAGGTGAAGAGTTGAGCCTTGAGCCCGATATAGATGCAGAAATGGAAGACCTTGAAACTTCATTATCTGAAGAGGCGTTAGTTGAGGACTTGGGCGACGCCGTTGCAGAGCTTTCGACTACATTCATAGAGTCTGCAGAAGATATTACCGAAGAAAGTGTTGATGAGCCGGCGTCTTCAGATGTTGATGATGATGATGAATTTGATTTCTTAGCGGATACCGATGAAGTCGCTACCAAGCTTGATCTGGCAAGAGCCTATATTGATATGGGCGATACCGATGGCGCCAAAGATATTCTTGGCGAGGTTGTGCTAGAAGGTAGTGACGAGCAGCAGAAAGAGGCAAACTCCTTGTTAGAGCGCGTCTAGCAAGTTAATATAACGACTGAAAAGCCCTGATGATTCAGGGCTTTTTTTTGTCTGAGTGTTTGTTGATAAGGGATGTAATGAGTTGATGTCTGAATATGCTGATATTAAAGCAGGCGATCATGTTGCTGTAGCGCTGAGCTATGATGGTAGCGCTTATCATGGCTGGCAGAGCCAGCTCAAGCCTAATATGCCCACTGTGCAAGAAAATCTTGAGCAAGCGCTAGGGTTTGTTGCCAATCAAACTATCAAGGTTCATTGCGCCGGTCGAACTGATAGCGGTGTGCATGCCAGCCATCAGCTAGTGCATTTTCAAAGCCCAGTTGACCGAGGCGAAAAAGCATGGGTGCAGGGTGGTAATACTCGTTTGTCAGATGGTATTGCCATTCATTGGGCAAAGCCCGTAGAGCCCACCTTTCATGCAAGGTTTAGCGCTACCGCAAGGCGATATAGATACGTTATTTTAAATAATCCCGTTAAGTCGGCGATTTTATCCGACGGTGTCACCCTTCAAACAAGACCTTTAGACGTCGATATTATGCATGCTGAGGCTCAATGTTTGTTGGGCAAGTTAGATTTTACTTCTTTTCGAGCTGTTGCCTGTCAGGCCAATACGGCAATTCGTAATGTTCATTTCATTAATGTTACCCGAAGCAACGATTTGGTTGTTATTGATATTCAGGCCAATGCTTTTCTCTACCATATGGTAAGAAATATAGCTGGAGCACTTATGGATGTGGGTACGGGTAAATACCCTACAGGATGGTTGCAGGAAATTCTGATGTTAAAAGATCGTACAAAATCGAGCGCCACGGCGTCGCCAAAAGGGCTTTACTTGATAGATGTTATCTATCCTGAGGCCTTTGGTTTACCCGAAGTGCGCCCTGGCCCATTTTTTCTGACTGCCGCCTTGCCTTGATCTTACAACATGCTTTGTCAATCAATGATTTTTGCCGTCATTGGGGCGACAGCAAGCCCTCTATATTGCTAGAATAGCTGGCTTTGATGGGCAAGTAGCTAGGTTAAGACTAAGTGCTAAGAACAAGAGTTAAAATCTGCGGTATCACTTCAGTTGAAGATGCCAAGAAAGCGGTTGATGCCGGTGCAGATGCTATCGGCCTGGTTTTTTACCAGCCAAGCCCAAGGGCAGTCAGTATTATCCAGGCAAAAGCGATCGTATCTTCGCTTGCTCCGTTTGTTACTGTGGTGGCACTCGTTGTCAATGCAACGTATGAGTTTGTTAACGAACTACTCGCATCGGTTTCTGTTGATGTGTTGCAATTTCATGGTGACGAGTCTGCTGTTTTTTGCCAGCAATTTAATAAACCGTATATTAAAGCCATTCGTATGCGTCCAGAATTAGTACTATCAAAATGCTTTACTGAATATCAACAAGCTCAAGCCTTGTTATTAGACGCCTACCAAAAAGGTGTGCCGGGCGGCACGGGTGAAAATTTTGATTGGCAGCGCATACCTAAGCAGCGCCCAATGCCCATCGTTTTAGCCGGTGGGTTAAATCCTAGCAATGTGCAAGATGCCATTAACACAGTAAAACCTTATGCTGTTGATGTCAGCGGCGGAGTAGAGCTACAGCCAGGGTTAAAAGACGTTGAAAAAGTAAACGCTTTTATTAAAACCGCCATGAATACATAGCCTCAGTGTTTAAACGAATTATAGAATGTAGTGGGAAACAATTGTGAGTAGTGATAACGCAGTAATTGATTACAACGCCATGCCAGACAGTGACGGTCACTTTGGCATATACGGTGGTAAATTTGTTTCAGAAACCTTAATTGAAGCGTTAACCGAACTAACAGAAAGCTATGAAAAGTTATCTAACGATAAAACCTTTCAAGCGGAGTTCGATAAAGACCTTGCCCATTACGTTGGTAGGCCTTCGCCTTTATATCATGCGGAACGTTGGAGCAGGGAAGTCGGTGGCGCACAAATATATCTCAAGCGTGAAGATTTAAATCACACCGGCGCTCACAAAATAAACAATACGATTGGCCAGGCATTATTAGCCAAGTATTCCGGCAAGACACGTATTATTGCTGAAACCGGAGCAGGTCAACACGGTGTAGCATCAGCCACTATCGCCGCCCGTTTGAATATGGAATGTGTTGTCTTTATGGGTGAAGAGGATATTCGCCGTCAAGCTCTCAATGTTTACCGAATGAAGTTGTTGGGCGCTACCGTTGTTTCCGTAACCTCGGGTTCTAAAACGTTAAAAGATGCCATGAATGAAGCGATGCGTGACTGGGTCACTAATGTTGATAATACTTTTTATATTATCGGTACCGCTGCGGGGCCACATCCATACCCTAAATTAGTTCGTGACTTTCAGTCAGTTATTGGCAGAGAGGCGCGCGCGCAATCTTTAGCGCAAACGGGTAAGTTACCTGATGCACTCGTGGCTTGTGTGGGTGGAGGCTCCAATGCGATAGGGCTATTCCATCCTTTTTTAAGCGATGAATCGGTTGCGATGTATGGTGTTGAGGCTGGTGGCCACGGTGTTGAAACAGGCGAACATGCCGCACCTTTAAGTGTTGGTACTCCTGGTGTATTACACGGTAACAGAACCTATTTAATGCAAGATGACGATGGCCAGATTCTTCATACTCACTCTGTCTCAGCGGGTTTAGATTACCCGGGGGTTGGGCCTGAACATTCTTGGTTGAAAGACATCAAACGCGTTAATTATGTTACTGCCAATGACGATGAGGCCTTAGCCGCATTTCACAATTTAACCAGAGTTGAAGGTATTATGCCGGCACTAGAATCTAGCCACGCCTTAAACTATGCCGAAAAACTAGCTAAAACCCTTTCTCCTGATCAACACATTATTGTGAATTTGTCAGGCAGAGGTGATAAAGATATCCATACCGTTGCTGAAATTGACGGCATTTCATTTTAATTTAGAGGATAGATTGTGAGTCGTATTGCTGGATGTTTTGAAGCTCTAAAAGAGCAGAGCCGCAAAGCGTTAATTCCTTATATCGTTGCTGGTGACCCAAGCAAAGAGCTTACTGTACCGCTCATGCATAAATTGGTTGAACAGGGCGCCGATATTATCGAAATGGGTGTGCCATTTTCTGACCCTATGGCTGAAGGGATTGTTATTCAATTGGCTCATGAGCGTGCTCTTGCCAATAAAACCGGTCTACGTTCGATTCTTGAGATGGTTAAAGTCTTTAGAGAGAAAAACGACAAAACACCCGTCATGTTGATGGGCTATGCTAACCCTATTGAACATATGGGTTACCAAAATTTCGCACAAGCGGCTAATGAAGCTGGAGTCGACGGTGTTTTAACGGTAGACATCCCACCTGAAGAAGCAAAAGGACTAAATGCGGCTCTTAAGGACGTTGGTCTAGATAATATCTTTTTAATTGCCCCAACCACTGACGATTCACGTATTAAGCAAATTGTTGACCTTGCTACGGGCTTTATCTACTTTGTTTCTTTAAAAGGCGTGACTGGCGCAGGTCATTTAGATCTTGATTTTGTAAAAAAGAAGTTAACGCAAATTAAATCGATGACATCTTTGCCTGTAAGTGTAGGTTTTGGTATCAAAGATAATGAATCTGCCGCCGCCATTGCAAGTGTTGCGGAAGGTGTTGTTGTAGGTAGTGCATTAGTCGATGCGATTTACCAAGAGTCAAAAAACACGAATGACGATCAAACTTTATTAAATAATTCAACGCAGCTTATTGCCGGCATGCGCCAAGCAATAGATGCCATATAACGTAAATGTTGTTAACTAAATTTATACTATTCAACTGGATATCCCTACTATGAGCTGGTTAGATAAAATTGTACCCGCGGTGGTCCGTAAGAATGATAGCGAACGTCGCGCTTCTGTTCCGGAAGGGCTTTGGAAAAAGTGTGTCAAATGTGAATCTGTTCTTTACAAACCAGAGCTTGAGAAGAACTTAGACGTATGCCCAAAATGCGACCACCATATGCGTATTGGTGCTCGTCGCCGTTTGTCTTGTTTCCTTGATGAGGGTTCGGCTACTGAAGTGTTGACGCACATTGAACCTATTGATCGTCTCAAGTTTAAAGACAAGAAAAAGTATAAAGACAGATTAACCGCTGCTCAAAAAGCTACCGGTGAAAAAGACGCGTTGATTGCTATGCAAGGTACCTTAAAAGGCTTGCCGTTAGTCGCTGTTGCCTTTGAGTTTAGTTTTCATGGTGGCTCTATGGGCTACGCCGTGGGTGAAAAGTTCACCCAAGCCGCTAACATTGCGTTAAAGGAAAAAATTCCTTTGGTTTGTTTTTCTGCGTCCGGTGGTGCTCGTATGCAGGAAGCGTTGATTTCCTTAATGCAAATGGCAAAAACAAGTGCGGTCATTGAGCGTATGCGTCAGCAAGGTGTACCTTATATTTCTGTAATGACTGATCCAATTTATGGCGGTGTATCCGCTAGCCTTGCACTACTGGGTGATATCAATATTGCCGAGCCCGATGCTAGAGCTGGGTTTGCTGGCCCTCAAATTATTGAACAAACCATTAGGCAAAAACTGCCCGCTGGCTTTCAACGTAGTGAATTTTTATTAGATCACGGTGCTATTGATATGATTGTATCTCGTAAGTTTATGCGTGATGAGTTAGCGAACCTACTTGCTAAAATGACTCATAGTAATATCCACTAAAAGAGTTATTAAAGACACTGATGCGTTTTAATGATTTGCAGGATTGGTTGTACTGGATCGAATCCTGTCATCCCTCTGAAATAGAACTTGGCCTTGAACGCATGGGCCAGGTTTATCAACGACTCAATTGTTGTTTTAATAACACTAAAATCATCACTGTTGCCGGTACTAACGGCAAAGGCTCCTGTGTTGCCGTTTTAGAGCATTTATTGCTTAAACAAGGGTTGCGGGTTGGTTGCTACACCTCCCCTCATTTTTTGCGTTATAACGAACGGGTAAAGATTTTAGGCTCTGAGGTTGAGGATGAGTTATTAGTCGCAGCGTTCGATAAAATTGATCGATTAAGAGGGGATACGCCTTTAACCTATTTTGAATACGGAACGCTGGCAGGCCTTGATATATTTTCAAATCTCAATCTTGATGTGGTTATTTTAGAAGTGGGGTTGGGCGGTAGATTAGATGCCAGTAATATCGTTGATGCCGATATAGCGGTTGTAACCAATATTGATGTTGACCATGAAGACTGGCTCGGCTCTGATGTTGAAGTAATTGGACGAGAGAAATCGGGTATTTTTAGGTCGGGAAAAATAGCAATCTGTGGCGACCCAAATCCACCGGGCTCTGTGCAGCAAACGGCAGAAGCATTAGGTTCGATTTTCTATCAGCGAGATAAAGACTTTACTGTCATCCGTCAGAAAGATCGCATTAATTTTACCGGCACAGTACCTGGCGGTATTTCTTGTCACATCACTCAACTGCCTATACCTGACTTGCCTTTTGACAGTGTTGTAGCAGCGATACAGGTTGGTTTGTTAATGGGGTTGCCCGTTGATCCTGTTTTTTACCAAAGCCTTTCTAACCTGGGCTTAACCGGTCGTTTTCAATTATTAAAACATCAATCAAAATCTATCATCCTTGATGTGGCTCATAATCCTGCTGCGGCTGAACACTTGGCTAAAAAACTGCAAAAATCTGTGTCTTCCGGATCTTTTACGGGTAAGACTTATGCGGTCGCTGCTATGATGGCTGATAAAGATGTTACGGCTATTATATCGCCGATGGTCGAGGCTGTTGATTGTTGGTATCTAGGTAATTTACCCTCACCAAGGGCTTTAAGCGCAGACAATTTACGGTCTGTTTTAATTGAGCAGGGTGTCAACTCAGCTCATCTCAAACACAATATCCCGGCTGCTTTTCAGCAAGCAAAGGCCGAGATGTCTGAGCATGACCGATTGGTCGTTTTTGGCTCTTTCTTTACGGTAGCTGAAGTATTAGATTTAATGGCAAGCGATAACGATAACGTGGCAGGGGGAATTGATGCAGGCTAATATTCGGCAGCGAATGGTTGGGGCTTTCGTGCTGATTTGTTTATCAGCTATTTTTTGGCCTGTTTTATTTTCTGGTGAGATTAATCCCTCTATCGATAGATCAACCCGCATTCCTGTTGCGCCCAAATTTGAAAAATTCACGGTCCAAAAACCTCAAAAACCCATTAACATTGAAGACATCGTTAAATATCAACCTGAAGAAGTAGATAGTGCTAAGGTTGCGTCCAGTCAAACGGTACAATCTCCTGCAGCGGCTAAGGCTGTTAGCCGTGATAAAAAAGCGATCAAAAAACAAGCTGAAAATATTCAAAAACCAACGTTTACCGAGCAAGGGCTGCCTGTTTATTGGGCATTGCAGTTGGGCAGTTTTAGCCAAAAGGTAAAAGCAGAAGCCTTAAAGCATGCTCTATTGGCAAAAGGCTATAAAGTTGATACTCGTTCAGTTAAAACGGCTTCAGGGAATAGTATAAGAGTTTATGTTGGGCCAAAACTCGATAAGTCTATTTTGCTTCGTGCCAAGGGTGTTATCGATAAAGAATTCAAGGTGCAGTCTATGTTAGTGCGCTTTTCTCCTAGGTAGGCTAATTAAACATTAAGTTTTTAATACAATGAGTAATGTAATCATGAATTGGGCAGACTGGGTACTAATAGGCATTATTGGTATTTCCTGTTTGATCAGTATTAAACGTGGGTTTTTCAAAGAAGCCATTTCGTTAGGTATTTGGGTGCTTGCCTTTTTTGTGGCAGTGAGTTTCCACGAGCAATTAGCCGCATTACTTCAAAGCGCCATTCCAACAGTATCAGTGAGATATCTAGCGGCCTTTGGTATTTTGTTTGGTGCTACGCTCATTGTAGGTTCTATGGTTAACTATCTGTTTTCTGAATTAGTCAAAATGACAGGTTTAACCGGTACCGATAGAACCCTAGGGGTTGTATTTGGTTTGGCGCGTGGCGTGATTGTTGTGATGGCTCTGCTAATATTTCTACCGATGTTAGTCCCTGTGGGGCAAGATACTTGGTGGAATGAGTCTGTGCTAATACCTCAGTTTTTATTAATGGAAACGTGGTCTAGAGAAACCTTTGCGCAATTTACATCATGGGTGACCAGTTTCTTTTAGTTTTTCTCTAATGTAATGCCTCATTTGGATGCGGGGTAAGTCGTTCAGGATGTTTATTAATTGTTTATATTTTTGGAGTTAGGCCCATGTGTGGCATAGCAGGCATTGTCGCAAAGTCCAACGTTAACCAAGCATTATATGATGCGTTAACGGTTTTACAGCATCGCGGCCAAGATGCGGCAGGTATTGTGACCTGTGAAAATGGTCGTTTAAATCAGCGTAAAGGTAATGGTCTTGTCAGTGAGGTATTTCGTACACGTCACATGCAGCACCTACAAGGCCATATTGGTGTTGGCCATGTTCGCTACCCAACCGCAGGTAGCTCTAGTCCAGCGCTAGCGCAGCCTTTTTATGTCAATTCACCTTATGGTATTAGCCTTGCTCATAATGGTAATTTAACCAACTCTAAAGAGTTGGCTAAAGAAATTTACCAGGCTGATCTACGTCATTTAAATACAGATTCTGATTCTGAAGTGTTGCTGAATATATTTGCCCATGAATTGCAAAAACTAGGCAAACTCAACCCTTCCGCTGATGATATTTTTTCTGCTGTCAAAGGGCTTCATCAGCGTTGTACGGGAGGTTATGCCGTTATTGCGATGGTCGCCAATTACGGCTTAGTAGCATTTCGTGACCCTAACGGTATTCGACCTCTGATCTTTGGAGAGCGTGACGTTGGCCAGGGCAAAGAATATATGGTGGCCTCTGAAAGCGTTGCGCTTGATGTTTTAGGGTTTACTTTAACGCGTGACCTTGCTGCTGGCGAAGCTATTTATATCAGTAATGACGGTGAAGTTGTGACTCAACAGTGCTGTGAAGAGACTAATCTTAGCCCTTGTATATTTGAGCATGTTTACTTTGCTCGTCCGGACTCCATCATCGATGGTGTTTCGGTCTATAAGTCACGTTTACGTCAAGGTGATAAATTAGCTGAGAAGGTTAAACGTGAGCGTCCTGATCACGATATTGACGTAATTATTCCTATCCCCGATTCTAGTCGCATTGCAGCACAAGCAATGGCGAGTGTTTTAGGGGTCAAATTTAGGGAAGGCTTAGTTAAAAATAGATATATTGGGCGTACCTTTATTATGCCTGGGCAAAGTCAGCGCAAAAAATCCGTTAGGCAAAAGCTCAATACTATCGAGCTAGAGTTTAAAGATAAAAATGTCATGCTGGTTGATGACTCAATTGTACGGGGCACCACTTGCCAACAAATTATTCAAATGGCTAGAGATGCCGGCGCGGCAAAAGTGTATTTTGCCTCAGCCGCACCTGCTGTGCGTCATCCTAATGTTTATGGTATTGATATGCCATCAGCGGATGAGCTTATTGCTCATGATAAAACGGAAGACGAAATTTGCGATCTAATTGGTGCTGACTGGTTGCTCTATCAAGATCTTGAAGATTTAATTGATAGCTGTAAAGAAGGTAATCCAGATATTAAACAGTTCGACTGCTCTGTCTTTAATGGTGAGTATATTACGGGTGACGTCGATGATGCGTATTTAGATGCTCTTGAAGCATCTAGAAACGATGCCTCAAAATCAACAAAAAATGCAGTCATATCCGATGATATAATCGGGCTGCATAATGATGACGCATCACTCTAAATTATAGTATAGCTAGCTATCGTCAATACGATAATTAGAAACTTGACTAAGAGGGTAGTTAAGAACTGATTATCGTTATTACAAATATCGTTCTTCTTTAATGGCCGGTATTGATTTTGCCAATACAGCTAAGCTGTTCAGTCGATTATATATAATAAAAACAAATTAATTTTTTGTTAACATTTTTTGGTGGAACTATGAAGAACGTCAAAGGATTCACAAGCCGAATAGTACATCACGACCGCAAATCTGAATTTGCTGATGGACCCGTTCACGCACCGGTTTACAACAGCGTACCTTACGGCTATGCCACGACCGAAGAGTTAGAGGCTGTTTTTCAAGGTAAGGCGACAGGACAGTCTTATGCTCGGCAGTCAACCCCTACTACAGACTCACTACAGTCATTAATTAATGAGTCTGAGCATGGTGTGGGTAGTTTAGTTTTCGCAACAGGCATGGCCGCACTGAGTGCTGCATTTTTTGCATTACTTAAAGCTGGCGATCATGTCATTGTAAGCCGTTATCTATTCGGTAATACGCATAGTTTTTTGGCGACATTACAAAACTTTGGCGTCGATGTTTCATTTGTAGATGCAACCAATGTTGAGAATTTAAAAACAAGTATTCAGGATAATACCCGGTTTGTTTTTGTTGAAACCATTGCGAATCCTGGCACTCAGGTGGCCGATCTTAAAGCAATAGGCGATTGGTGTGAGCAACACAAATTAGTTTTTTTTGTCGATAACACCATTACCTCACCCTATCTTTTTAATCCAAAAACAGTTAAAGCTGGCCTAGTTATTAATAGCCTTTCTAAATATTTTTGCGGCCATGGTAATGTATTAGGTGGCGCAATAACGGATACGGGGGGATATGATTGGTCGGACTACCCCAATATATTTGAGGCTTATCGTAAGGGTGATGCGAGCCAATGGGCGCTGACTCAAGTTAAAAAGAAATCTCTCAGAGACATGGGCGGCACACTCAGCTCATCAGCGGCATACCAAATAGCCCTCGGGGCTGAGACCATGGCCTTGCGCATGGACAGAGCCTGCGATAATGCCCAGCAGTTAGCGGAGTTGCTGCAGGCTCATGATAAAGTAGATCAAGTCTATTACCCGGGTTTGTCATCGCACCCGCAGCATGTTAAAGCTAAAGAATGGTTTAAATATTTTGGGGCTATATTAAGTTTCGATCTAAAAGCTGAATATCCAT
>JBNMPS010000087.1:0-11987 GCA_051277005.1 Pseudohongiellaceae bacterium | reverse complement strand
CAATTGCTGTACGTATTAACTGCCGGTCTTGCTCGCTGATGTCCAGGCTGTCTTTGCGCAACAACGGCATAATAGGTGTATCTAAGGTAACCCCAGCACGCTGCAAAATACCGGGGGCTTGTGGCTCACCAATATGATAATCGTCTTTGGCATCATAATAAATTTTATCAATGGTACCGCCGGTGGTAATAATAGTTACACTCATGAAAACTCACCTACCTATATAATATAAGCAGAGAGGCCAAAGCCCATCTGCCGTCTTTCTGTTGTTGCATTTTCGTTAATGTTTATTTGGCATCGGCAATTCAGGTAAGTCCTGCGTGCTCATCAACAAGCCTTGATGAAAATATTCATTGCTTTGTTCGTGTTTGCCTAAACGCCCCAATAAACGGCCTAGCTCTGCGCAAGTTTCACTGCTGGCCGCCAGCTTATTACTGGTTTCAAAATATTCTCGGGCTTTACCCCAAAGCTGATTGCGCAAGGCTAAACGCCCCAAACATAAAAACAGTTGCTCATCGTTATTGTGTTGTTTTAACCAGTTTTCAGCATGAAGTAACTGTTTATTAGTGTCGCCTGCTTTAACAATACCGTATAAGTCAATAAGCGGTTGCGACCACTCACGATTCAATTGATCGCGTAGGGATTTTTCAGCGCCTTCCTCGTCACCCGCTTTAGACAAACACTGGGCATAACACAAAACTACGTCACCGTTACGAATGACCGATTTACTTTGTTTGCGCCAAATATCGAGTAAGGCGACTCTTGCCTCTTCACCTTTTTCACTATGGACGATTACCTTAAGCTGTTCTTTACAGCAATGTTGCGTTAATGCGTCTAATTCTTCTTTATCAATAACATTGTGCTTTTTTAACTCCGGCAGTAACTCAGTCAAACTACCCCAATCATTCAAGCCTACATACACTTGCTGTAATAATTTATACACATAGGGATATTGACTAGCGTTAGTTTTAGCTCGGGTTAACGTCGCTAAGCTGTTCTCTAAATAACCTCTGTCAATTTGCATTTTTGCTTGAGCAATTTCTAGGGCCACCTCAGCACCGGCGGTGCTTTCGCCCGCCATGCGTAATAGATCACCTGTTTTAGCATCATCGCGCAATTCATTACTGGCCCACGCAGCAAACAAATAATTAATTAATGGGGTTTCTGATTTTACGGCAGCGTTAGTTAATAAACGACGAGACTGCTCCCACTTACCCTCAACAAAGGCGATAATACCCTGTGCGGTTTTTTTCTGGCTGCGGCGGTAGTGTCTGGTTGAGAACCAACGATTTAAGGCAACGCTTTGGCGGATAATACGTGAACTGTAAACAAACAGCCTGTTCAAAATAAACCAAAGTACGATAAAAGAAACTATCGCAACACTGAGTGATGTTTCTAAGGTATACATGCCATAGCTAATCAATACATAACCGGGGTCATGCTTAACTAAAATAACAAAGCCGACCGAGGCAATTAATGCCAGTAACATAAAAACAAACAAACGTTTCATGATTGCTCACCTTTTTGCACTGTCTTAACAGACTCTTTTACTTTAGGCTCTTCTTTTTTTGGGTCTTCCGATTTCTTTTTTGGGATTTCGTGAATAGTTTCTATATAGTTTTTTAATGCTCTAGACGAAGCTGATATATCAGGTAAATCAACAGTCACAGCTTGCTGTTTTAGCTTTTCTATTAAGCCATTAAATATGGCCACCTGCTGCTCATCAATGGCAAAATAGTCATTAACCCAGCGCTGCGATTTATCGAGGCTTTGATCATAAAGTTGTTGTTTTCCCGCCAGCAAGGCCAACTGAGCCTGTTCAAACATTAAACGCAGACTATGGCGAATTACTGCTTCTTTTTCGGGGGCCAATAACGGCCGGTAGCTTTTATCTCTACGTTTTATTTGTATGTATTGCGCCAGCTTGTTTTTTGCTTGTTGATAAGAACTCTCTATCCGTTGCTGCCAACTTTCAATAACAACCGCTGTTTGCTCCGTCGATTGTATATTAAGTTGCGGCGCTTTAAACAATCCCATTTGATCGACTTGGGTAGCCATCGCGTCTAAACGTAAATAAACCCCTTCTAAATCTAAACGAGCAGCTGATTTTAGTGCGGTTATTTCTTGCGCTAAAATCTTACGCACGCCATAAAGAGCAGCATCATCAAAGTCTTTTAATATATCATCTGCCGCCGCTAGTAAGTCAGCTGCACCCTGTAACTCTTTCCCCATTAATAAGCGTTGGTTCGCTAACCTCATTAAATACTCAGATTCGGCCAACAGCCAATCTTCTCGATCAGTTGTGGCAAGCGATTGCAGGCGTTTTTTCTGTACATTTAGACTTAGGTAAAGGGCATTAACTTTTTCGGTTAATTGCCTACGTTCTTGTCGGTGTTTAAAATTTTGTTTATCCACAAGGCTACGTAGGGTTTGTTCACTCTGTTGCTGCTGTTGCAACTGCCGCTGTAGTGAACTGATATTTTCTGTCGTCTGGTTTTGTTGCATTTGTGATTGCTGCCATATATAGGCACTGCCAATCATAGCAACAATGGCCAACGGTAACGCTATTACGTTGAGCACAGCCGTTTTGGTCTTTTCGCTACCGCCCGTATTTTTACTTGCATCGCTATTTGACGATGGCACTGTTTTATTTTTTTTCATGTTGGCTGTTTTTTCTTTTATCAAGGGGGTATCCGCTTCTTTTTCTTGTTCGTGTTTAGATGAATGTTCTAAAACTTGTGTTTCTGAAGGTTCCCGTACTGATTCATTTTTTTCTGATGGTTTCGTTGCAGCTTCAGTGGCAGACGGTGCATCCGAGCTTTGATCTAGCACGCTTTGACACTGCTCTTCTTGGCCCTGATCTTGTTGATTATTATCGGCGTCTTTTTCGCTCACTGCGCGTCTCTCATTAAATATTTATTGTACGGATTGTTATTGAGCCATCATAGCCGCCAGCATGGCATCATCACTGGCATTTTCAGCAATCTTTATTTTTGTAAAGCCTTCTTGCCTAGCTAATTCGGCAACTCTTTCACCAGGGAGCACTAAGCTTACGTCAGTTCGCAATACCGCCAACATATCTTCGCCAGCCAATACCATTAAATTATCTAAACTCTCGCCACTGTTAATACAAATGGTATTAATCTTTTGTGACTCAATAATAGCAGCTAGTTCGCCCGCGGTTTTTAACGGGCATCGGCGCTGATAACACTCAACATAATCAACCGTCGCCCCTTTTGCGCGCAGCTGTTCGGCTAAATATTCACGGCCACCTGCGCCTCTCACAATTAGCACTTTTTGGCCGGGGATATGCTGTAAATCCATGATTTGCAGTAGGGCCTCACTGTTCATTGCCAAGGAAGGAGCCGTGGCATGAATACCTCTTTCCATCATAGCTTTAGCCGTGGCAACACCAATAGCATGCCAGGCAATACCCACAGGCCACTGCGGCCAGTATTGCTCCATGTAATCGGTACCGTAATACACGGCATTAGTACTAATAAAAATTACATGCTGGTATAAATCTAAGTCAAGAATCAGATGTTTGGCGGTTTCACGGGCAGTGTCATCCGGTGATAACGGCGCAATCTCCAGCACGGGGTAATGAATGGCCTTAGCCCCTTGGACGGTTAGCTTTTTTATTAAATTATCACCCTGTTGCTCGGGGCGGGTAATGAGTATGCAGCTACCAGCTAATACCACGAGTTACTCCCCGTTAACAGCACTGAGAATTTCCGCAGCGCCTTGGGCAATTAAATCTTCGGCCACCGCAACACCTAAAGCCTCTGGTTCTGCTTTACTACCGATTTTTTCACTGCGTAACATCAAACTGCCATCGGGTTTGCCAACCAAACCTCGCAACCACAATTCTTCGGGATTGCTGGGGTTGGGAATAGCGAAGCAGGCAATAGGGACTTGGCAACCGCCCTCTAGACGTTTGTTCATGGCGCGCTCGGCCAATACACACTCAGCGGTGGCTTGATGATGTACGGGGCTGAGTAGTTTTTGAATACGCTCGTCACCCAGCCTCGCCTCAACACCCACTGCACCTTGGCCACCGGCGGGCAGGCTTTGTAAATCGCTAATGGATTGACGAATACGATCGTGCATCTCTAAGCGGATTAAACCAGCAGCGGCGAGGATAATAGCGTCGTACTGGCCTTCGTCGAGTTTGCGTAACCGGGTATTTACATTACCCCGTAAATCTAAGATTTTTAAATCGGGCCGTAGGTTACGTATCTGGCACTGCCTACGCAAACTGGAGGTGCCCACTCGGCTACCTTGAGGTAAGGCATCAATACCGCTGTAGTCGTTGGAAACAAAGGCATCACGCGGGTCCTCTCTTGGGCAAATAATCGAAAGCCCCAAGCCTTCAGGGAAATCCATGGGTACATCTTTCATGGAGTGCACGGCAATATCGGCGCGGCCATCTAGCAAAGCGGTCTCTAGCTCTTTAACAAATAAGCCTTTGCCGCCAATTTTAGAGAGAGGGGAATCTAATATTTGATCACCCTTGGTGGTCATACCTAATAGCTCGACCTGTATACCCGGGTGAGCTTTTTCTAATTCGGCTTTAATATATTCAGCCTGCCATAGCGCCAAGGGGCTTTCCCGGGTTGCGATGGTGACTCTATTATTTAGCTCTGCGGTTTCTGGCACGGTGTTATCTGGCATAGGGATTTCTTCAATCTTGGTATAGGGCGTTTCGCACCATAATACAGGGGATAAAAGCTGCTGTAGAGCGGATTGTGTTTACCTAAATCAATAAAACGGAGGCTAACGCTTAGTGCGTGATCTTTGTTAGCGCCATTAAGCGCAGCCATCAATAAACTGCTTTAGAGCTGGTTCAAAAACTTTCTTAATTCGGGCATGTGGCGGCGGCTGACCTGCGGTCCCTGCTCAACATGGGCCAACCTCACTCTAAAACACTGCTGATCTTTATCTAGACCAGTGATATAGCTAATGGCCACTAAGGCATTGCGATGAATACGCAAAAAACGCTCAGTAAATTCCTCCTCTAACTCTTTTAGGGTGTCGTCGATGAGGGTCTCTACCATTTCGCCTTCACGCAGATAATGAATGGAGACGTATTTATGATCGGCGTGAAAATACCGAATATTGTCGATGGGTACCAGCTCTATCCCCAAGCGGGTTTTAGCGCTGATGAATTGGCGGTCATGAGGCAGGCTGCTTGGTGATAGATCTTGCTCGGCCAAGCTGGCGAGTTGCAGCTTGTTTAATTTTTGCGCTTTGGCTAAAGCGCCTGCTAACTTGTCGCTATTCACGGGTTTTAACAAGTAGCCGACGGCATTGGCCTCAAAGGCCTCTAAGGCATAGTCGTTATAGGCGGTACAAAATATAACCGCTGGCGGCTCTTCTAGAATAGTGAGAGCCCGCGCCGCCTCTAATCCATCCATTAACGGCATGCGTATATCCATTAGCACAATATCGGGTTTGTGCTGATTAACCTGCTCCACCGCCTGCTTGCCGTTTTCCGCCTCGGATACCACTTGATAACCATCGCTGTCGGCGACCAATCTCGCTAAACGCTGCCTGGCTAGCGGCTCATCATCTACGATTAACACGTTCATTTAAGCATCGCCCTCTTCTGTCACAGGGTAACTCACGGTCACACGGTATAGGTGCTGGCTATTATTCTCACTCCGCTCCGTGACTAAACTGGCTTTTTCTCCGTATAGGGCCTTTAGCCGATGTTCAATATTGGGGATGGCCATTTGATTACCCGAATGGTGCCCTTGTTTAGGGTTATAAGGGTTGCTAATTGTTACGGTTAACCATTGATTGTCATAAACTGCCTCCACCGATACGGTTCCCCCTTCCACTAGATTTTGAATACCATGATAGATGGCGTTTTCTAACAGGGGCTGCAAGGTCAAGCATGGCATGGCTAAACGCTGGGGCACCTCATGGGTCTGCCAAGCCACTTTTAACCTATGCCCTAAACGATTTTGCTCAATGCGAGCATAGCTTTGGCATAGCTCTAGCTCTTCTTGCAGCGTGCCTTGGGTATTACTGTCACTGAGGCTGGCGCGAAACAGGCTGGCTAAATCCTCTACCGCTTTTTCGGCGGCCTGCTGATCAACCGCAATTAAACTGGCGATAATATTCATGCTGTTAAATAAAAAATGAGGCCGAATCCGCGATTGTAGCGCCTGGATACGAGCCTGCAGCTCTGCCTGTTGCCGCCGCTGTAACTGCTGTGACAAATAAAAATAACGCAGCGCGATGCCTGCCAATATAGCGGCAATAATAACGGTATCGATTAACGATGCAATATTGAGCGACCACTCACCACTCTGAATAGCACTGGTCAGCTGCCATTGTCCGACAATCGCAAGCAAGGTAATTAACGTGACAATTAAGCTATAGCTAATCGCGGCGCCTGCCGCCAAAGACAGCCGCCCCAACCAAGGCCGCAGCCGACACAGGGCGGCGGCCGACGATAAAAACGCCCACTGGCAAAACAGCGACTTAAGGGCAAAGCCCTGCCAATCAAAGTTCACCACACTACTGTTATTTAGGGTCAACACAATGGCCAGCAGCTCGGCCACCAACACAATAAAGAGCACTGCCTTCACTTGGCTAAGATCTGGCAAGTAAAAGCCAGTGTCGGGGTTTAGCTTGTTATGTTTATTATCATCCATAGAGGCATCATAGCAGAGGCCTTTGCACAGTACAGCGCATCAAAAGAGCATCCCGCTGCGCTTGCTGATATAATCTGTCGCCATAAACCTTTCTAAACCCTATTCAGTATTAAGTGATTGAAACATGAGTGAGCAAACCATTAAGCCCTGGGGCGGCCGCTTCAGCGAACCGACCGATGCCTTTGTTGAACGTTTTACTGCCTCCGTTGAATTTGACCAACGTCTTTACCACCATGACATCAACGGTTCACTTGCCCACGCTAAAATGCTGGCCAAGGTTGGCGTATTAAGTGATGAAGAATACCAAACGATTCAAACCGGCTTGGAAGAGATTCGCACTGACATCGAAGCCGGTAAGTTCAACTGGTCCGTGGCCTTAGAAGATGTGCACATGAACATCGAAGCCGCACTAACCGAAAAAATTGGTATCACCGGCAAAAAACTGCACACCGGCCGCTCGCGTAATGACCAAATCGCCACCGATATTCGCTTATACCTTCGCGATGAAATCGACAGCATTGTGAAAGAGCTTTCTCGCCTGCAGTTAGGCTTGGTTGCAGTAGCCGAGCGTGAAGCCAGCACCATCATGCCTGGTTTCACTCACTTGCAAACCGCCCAGCCGGTTACCTTTGGCCACCACATGTTGGCCTGGAACGAAATGCTACAAAGAGATTTTGGTCGCCTAATGGATTGCCGTAAGCGCGTTAACCAAAGCCCTTTGGGGGCTGCCGCTTTAGCCGGCACCACTTACCCTATCGACCGCCACTACACCGCCGAGCTGTTAGGCTTTGAAGCGCCTACCGAAAACTCACTGGACTCTGTGAGCGACCGCGACTTCGCCATCGAGTTTGGCGCTTTTGCCAGCTTGCTGATGACACATATGTCACGCTTCAGCGAAGAGTTAGTCTTGTGGACGTCAGCCCAGTTTAACTTTATTGAATTGCCCGATCGTTTCTGCACCGGCTCATCAATCATGCCGCAAAAGAAAAATCCCGACGTGCCCGAATTAGTGCGCGGTAAATCTGGCCGTGTTACCGGCCACTTAATCAGCTTGTTAATGTTAATGAAGTCACAACCACTGGCTTACAACAAAGATAACCAAGAAGATAAAGAGCCGATGTTTGACACTATAGACACCGTCAAAGATTGCCTAAAAGCTTACGCCGACATGATGCCTGCCATAAAAACGCGCAAAGAATACATGGAAGAAGCAGCACTACGAGGATTTTCAACCGCAACCGATTTAGCTGACTATTTAGTTCGCAAGGGCATGCCCTTTCGTGATGCACACGAAGTGGTAGGCAAGTCGGTCGCCTACGGCATTAAGCAAAACAAAGATTTATCAGAAATGTCTTTAGAGGAATTAAAAGCATTTAGCGATACCATTGAGCAAGATGTATTCGAGGTATTAACCTTAATCGGCTCAGTCAGCGCCCGCGACCATATTGGTGGCACCGCCCCCAATCAAGTTAAAGCCGCAGCCGCAAGAGCTAAAGCACTTATAGAACAGCGTTAATACGTGACGCCGCTAACCCCTAAAGCCAGCCATTGATGCTGGCTTTTTTATCGAACGAGAAAAAGCAAAATGAAACAATTTGTGTTTGGTGGCGCACGCTCAGGTAAAAGTAAACTAGCAGAGCGACTCACTCAAGCCTGTGGCGATAACATCGCCTATATTGCCACCACCGATGCCTCACAAAATGATGCTGAAATGCAGGTACGCATTAATCACCATCAACAACAGCGCCCATCACACTGGATTACTATTGAAGCGCCCGTCGATTTAGCGCAGGCATTAAATAACATGCGCCAATACGACGCCGTCATGATTGACTGCCTCACCTTATGGTTAAGTAACTGCCTACACGCGGGTAACTGGACGCAACAACGTAGCGATTTTTTAAGCGCGTTAGAGAGCTTTAATGGCCAAGTTATTATAGTTAGTAATGAGGTGGGTATGGGCATCGTTCCCTTGGGTGAGCTCAGTAGACATTACGTTGATGAAAGTGGATTTTTACATCAAACTATTGCCACGCTATGTGATCGAGTTATTTTTACGGCTGCCGGCTTGCCACTTGTTTTAAAAGGTGATGTGTTAAAAGGTGACGCATCAAAGGATAATATTGTATAACTTGAGTGTAGAGCATCCCAGCTTAGAATGATGATCACCCAAAGGCCGTATCATTGCGGAAAACATTTTTTGCCTATTCGCAAAGCAGTGGCTTTAGGTAGTGGCTGGATACCGGGTCAAGCCCGGCATGACAGCAGACGGTATGACAGCATCACGGCATGACGCGACGTCATTCCGGAAAGCGTTTTTTGCTTATCCGCAAGGTAGTGATTTTAGGTAGTGGCTGGATACCGGGTCAAGCCCGGCATGACAGCAGACGGTATGACAGCATCACGGCATGACGCGACGTCATTCCGGAAAGCGTTTTTTACTTATCCGGAATCCAGTGCTTTCAATAGCTTACTGGAAACCGAGTCAAACCCGGCATGACGAAATTAAATTAACGAGGCTGCGGTAAAATCAAGTTAACGGTGATGATTTAAAAGGCAAGGCAGGTTAAAGCAATAACCAACAATCCCAAGCAATAATAATTATTTGGAATAGCGATGAACTGGTTTTTACAGCAAGCGAAAGCGCCCTCAACACAACATAAAGACCTTGCCGCGCAGCGCCAACAACAACTAACCAAACCCGCCGGTTCGTTAGGGCAATTAGAAAAACTTGCCATTACCCTCGCCAGCCTACAGCACAGCGATCGGCCCGCCATCAAAAATATTCATATTCATGTTTTTGCTGCCGATCACGGAATCGCCGCAGAAAACGTTTCGGCTTTTCCACAGTCGGTTACCGCTCAAATGGTGCAAAACTTTTCTAGCGGCGGCGCAGCTATTGCCGTTATTGCCCAATCACTACAAGCCGCCTTGGCCATTACCAATGTCGGCACGGTTACCGCACTCGGCGAACTCAATAAGGTTGAAGATAGACGTATTGGCGATGGCACGGCTAACTTTGCCAAGACCCAAGCCATGACCCAGCCACAATTATTGACCGCGCTACAGGCAGGCCAAACAACCGTCAATTCACAACAAGATTTATGGGTGGGCGGCGAAATGGGTATTGCCAATACCACCTCAGCCACAGCATTAGCCTGTGCATTATTAGGTGTTAAAGCTGACATTTTAGTTGGCCCCGGCACGGGCATTAATAAACAAGGCCAGCAGCATAAAGCGCAAGTGATTAATAAGGCCTTACAGCTTCATCAAGCCGCTAACGCATCGGCCGCTGACAATTTACAGGCCATGGGGGGATTTGAAATTGCTGCACTCACGGGGGCGTACATTGCGGCAGCACAACAAGGCGTGCCCGCTTTAGTCGACGGTTATATCTGTACGGTGGCCGCTCGTTATGCCATAGCGATTAACCCCAGTGTTAAACCTTGGTTACTGCTGAGCCATCAATCAGCTGAACCTGGCCATCAGTTATTATTAGATGGCTTTAATTATCCACCCTTATTAAAAATGGATATGTGTTTAGGTGAAGGCAGCGGCGCAGCGATTACTATCCCCCTCTTAAAGCTGGCCTGTGATTTACACAATAACATGGCCACGTTTGCCGATGCCGGCGTGGATAATAAAGCCTAAGTTATGAATAATACGCAGCAGGTCACCACGATAGATTTATTACGGCACGGAAGTTGTGAGGGCGGCTTAATTTTTCGCGGCCATACTGATTCGGCATTAAATGAACAGGGCTGGCGACAAATGCAGCAAGCGATTACTCATGCGCCTAGTTGGGATAATATTATCAGTTCACCTTTACAGCGCTGCAAGGCCTTTGCCGAGAGTCTCAGCGAAAACGTGACGCTAAAATCACATTTACAAGAAATTAGCTTTGGCGACTGGGATGGGCAATTAACCGAAACCGTACAACAATTAATCCCCCATGCGGCGGAAGCCTTTTGGCAAAATCCCGAGAACAACACTCCGCCCAATGGTGAGGCCTTAGTCGACTTTCAACAACGTGTCGTTCCGGCATGGCAAAAGATTACTCAACAGCATCGTGGCCAACATAGCTTAGTAATCACTCACGGGGGAGTAATCCGTATTATTCTCGCCCAGGTATTACAAATGCCCTTGCAAGCGATCCCATTTATATCGATACCTCACGGATGTTTATCACAAATTAAAATATACCATCAAGATGGTACTAACGACTGGCCTCAATTAATTTTCCATCAACCGCTAAATACGGCCTAACTTAAATTATGCTTAATTTATCACTGCGACCACTCATCGCCGCCTTTATATTTTTAACCCGCATTCCCATGCCCAAACTGGATGATGTTAAACCGGAAGATTCCGGCCGCGCACTGGCTTACTTTCCCATAGTGGGTTTAGCGATCGGCTTACTACTGTTTTTTATCGCCCTATTACTGCCACTAACACACTTGCTACTCGCCGCCGTGCTACTCACATTTTGGGTTTTTATTACGGGTGGCTTACATATCGATGGCCTGGCTGATAGCGCCGATGGCTGGCTAGGAGGAGTAACCGACAAACAACGTTCATTAGATATAATGAAAGATCCGCTTTGTGGCAGCGCTGCGCTGATGACGGTGGGCTCATTATTGATTTTAAAATTTGCCGCCCTTGCGACCATTTTACAGCAAGAGACGTTTATTGCTTTATTGTTTGCCCCCATTCTTGGCCGATGTGTGCCATTGATTTTATTTTTAACCACGCCTTACGTACGCAAAGAGGGGTTAGCACAACACTTTGTTCAGCACTCATCTAAGCCAGCAATCTACAGTTCACTGCTATGCATTTTTGTGATTAGCTTTATTCTTCTCAACATTCAGCAATTCATTATTATGCTGATCTTATCGGGGCTGTGTTTATTGGGTTTGCGTTATTTAATGATGAAACGTTTAGACGGTAGCACTGGCGACACGAATGGGGCCGCCATAGAAATTATTGAAGTGACCGTTTTGATTGCCTTAGCCGCTATTTGAAACAGGCTTGATCACAAACAATCATAGCGCGCGTAATATCCTATTAATCTCTATGCTCACGGGGTAGATTCTGCCTAGCTTGACCCCGTATACAACCACTGCCTAAAATTACTGGTTTGCGGATAAGCAAACAACGCTTTCCGCAATGACAAAAAAATTTAATACCTATGGCTCCATGTTTAGGCCTTCAATAATCAACGCCTTGCCTAGCTTTGATTCCCGCTTTAAAAGCATGTTTTATTTCTTTAACCTCTGACACCGTATCCATCACCTCTTGTAATTTAGAACCGCCGCCGCGACC
>JBNMPS010000086.1:0-12146 GCA_051277005.1 Pseudohongiellaceae bacterium | reverse complement strand
AAATGTCTTTTACATAAAAGGTCTCAAGCAGTAAATACTGTTTTAAATCCCTCCACAGCTTACCCTAAGCTATTTTTCCGCTATAATTTCGCCTCGTGATTTGCACCAGCCCAAAAGGCACTCGCACCTCACCCGAACAATGATGATGACAATAACCACTATGAGGGTAATCCATTGAAACTCGACCAAGCCGTTCCCGAACAATTACGTGAGCTAGAAAGTACTCTAAACGCTCAATACCAATCCTTTCAAGCTGCAGGATTAAACCTAGACTTAACCCGAGGTAAACCCAGCGCTGAGCAATTGGATTTATCCAATGCATTAGATGGTATATTAAGGGGTGAATACACCGATGCCAGTGGCACCGATGTTCGCAACTACGGTGGTATTGATGGTATTCCTCAAGCTAAGCAATTGTTTGCCGATATGATCGGCCTTAGGCCTGAAGATATTTTAGTCGGCGGTAACGGTAGCCTACCGCTGATGTATTTCAGCCTTCAAACGGCTTTGACCGAAGGCCTTAATGGCAAAGACAGTGGCTGGAGCAACGAAGGCCGCGTTAAGTTTTTGGCACCAGTACCTGGCTACGACAGACACTTCGCTGCCTGTGAGCATTTAGGTATCGAGCTTATTCCCGTCGCTATGGACGATAACGGACCCGACATGGATGAGGTTGAGCGATTAGTTAAAGCCGACCCAAGTATTAAAGGCATCTGGTGCGTACCCCGTTTTTCCAACCCTACCGGTATTGTTTATTCTGACGAAGTGGTTCAACGCATGGCCAAACTCGGGCACATAGCGGGTGCTAACTTCCGTATTTTCTGGGATAACGCCTACGCGGTGCATGTGTTAGAAGATAACGCTCCAGCCC
Source organism: Pseudohongiellaceae bacterium (assembly GCA_051277005.1). GTDB lineage: Bacteria > Pseudomonadota > Gammaproteobacteria > Pseudomonadales > Dasaniaceae > Dasania. The sequence goes on along the minus strand of JBNMPS010000086.1, from coordinate 11,275 downwards.
TAGCGGACATCATGCAAGCCTGCCGCTCTGAAGGCACTGAAGACAGCGTATTAATTTTTGGCTCCACTTCAAAAATCACCTTTGCCGGAGCTGGCGTGGCTTTTATGGCCGCTTCTGCCAATAATCTAAAAATCCTTAAGCGGTCTTTAGGCTTTAGCACCGTTGGGCCCGATAAAGTTAACCAATATCGCCACGTTAAGTTTTTAAAAGATTCATCGCATCTGGCATCGCACATGGCAAAACATGCCGCAGTCATGAAACCTCGCTTCGATGCAGTACTTCAACAACTAGAAACCGAATTAGCGAATACAGGCATGGCCAGCTGGACCAAACCTCAAGGCGGTTACTTTATTTCTCTGGACACCTTACCGGGCCTAGCAAAAGAAGTGATTAAACTCGCTGCTGATGCTGGGGTTAAGCTAACCCCAGCCGGTGCAACCTTCCCCTATGGCAAGGATCCTGAGAACAAAAACATTCGTATCGCGCCAACCCTTCCAGGCATCGCTGACCTAGAAAAAGCGACTGAAGTTTTTATTGTGTGCTTAAAGCTAGCCAGCGTTAAACAAGCCCTTGCTGCTTAATTTTTAGCGCTAATCGCAATAATTATTATCCAATAAAAAACGCCAGCATTAGCTGGCGTTTTTTTAATAGATCGCAATTAGTCCGTTATATCTGGCTGCACCATAGGCTTAGCCATAGCAGGAAATTTTGAGATATTGCCATTACCCCCGGCAGAATCAACAATCTTGCCAACCCCCTCTTTCTCCACTTCATCAATACGCACAATAGAATGCATAGGAATATAAGAGCGCGAAACACCGCTAAACTCTATTTTTAACTTCTCTTCGGCTGGGTCGACAATCATCTGACTGCGCTCACCGAAAACTAACTCTTCTATCTCAATAAAGCCATACATCTCACTTTGGTATATAGCCTTAGCAAACACCTCATAGATTTTATCTTGATTATAAAAAATAACTTTATACATTGGGCTATTAGCCATTCTCACAAACCTTACTACATCATTTGGCCGCATCTTACCATAATCCCACTACCAGCAACTAACTCCACCCAATTTTTGCTGCAATGCAGCGATACCCAGTAATCATACTTTACTGTATAATTGGCCGCCTTTTTAACGATTTCCGTTTACCGAAGACTCTAAAACTTTTACGTAAACAGGCAGTAGGCGAACATGTCAGACAATATCATTATCAGCACCAACGGCACCTCAGCTCCACTCAAAAAACTCCAAAGTAGCAATGGCAAGCCCAAAAAGCTGTTTATCAAAACCCACGGCTGCCAAATGAATGAGTACGATTCATCTCGTATTGAAGATTTGCTAGGTGTCAGCCACGGGCTTGAAACCACCGACAACCCGGAAGAAGCCGACGTTTTGCTGCTAAACACCTGTTCTATAAGGGAAAAAGCCCAAGAGAAGGTATTCCATCAACTGGGCCGCTGGAAAAAACTAAAAGAGAAAAACCCTGACCTCGTGATAGGCGTTGGCGGCTGTGTTGCCAGCCAAGAGGGCTCAGCCATTAGCGATCGTTCATCCATCGTTGATATCGTATTTGGCCCACAAACCTTACACCGCGTGCCCGACATGATCGATGCTAAAAAGCGCAACGGCCCAGTGATTGTTGATGTCACCTTCCCTGAGATCGAAAAATTCGACCGCCTGCCCGAACCCTCGGTAGATGGCCCCTCAGCGTTTGTCTCCATCATGGAAGGCTGTTCAAAATACTGTACCTTCTGCGTAGTGCCTTACACCCGCGGCGAAGAAGTCAGCCGTCCCTTTGACGATGTCATCGCCGAAATTGCCGGCCTTGCCGACAAAGGCGTACGCGAAGTAAACCTGTTAGGCCAAAATGTTAATGCCTACCGCGGTCTCAACCACTTAGAAGAAGTGGTTGATTTTGCGGAATTAGTGACCTTTGTGGCCACTATTCCCGGCATTGAGCGTATCCGCTATACCACTTCACACCCCGTAGAATTCAGCGATGCCTTAATCGAGGCCTACGCTAATGTGCCTGAGCTGGTTAGCCACTTACACCTACCGGTACAAAGCGGCTCAGATACTATTTTGGCAGCCATGAAACGCGGCCACACCCGTGAAGAATACATCAATAAAATCAATCGTTTAAAAGCAGTGCGCCCTGGTATTAGCCTGTCGTCTGATTTTATAATTGGCTTCCCCGGTGAAACCGAACAAGATTTTCAAGACACCATGGACCTCATCCATGAGATAGGTTTTGACCTATCCTTCAGCTTTATTTACAGCCCAAGGCCCGGGACACCAGCCGCTGAGTTAACGGACGAAACCCCTACTGAAGTACACAAAAAACGCCTAAAACTCTTACAAGACCGGATTAACCAGCAAACCCAACAGATCAGCCGCCAAATGGTCGGTAATATTGAACGGGTTTTAGTGACTGGAGTTTCCAAGAAAGATCCCGGTGAATTGCAGAGTCGCACCGAAAATTACCGGGTAGTGAACTTTGCCGCCAAGGATCACAGCATTATCGGCGATTTTGCCCATGTACTCGTTACCGAGGCCCTACCTAACTCGCTCAGAGGGACACTTCAATCGACAAAATAGTCATAAAAAATTAGTTTAATTCGCCGGTCAATCGGTATATGCTAAACGCATGTCTGGTGCCGGCAATAACGGCTTATAAGTAAACATTTGAATACACAAACTCTCTTTACATCGGTTCTAGATCTAGAACCTAATGACTCTCGTCACTTAGCCAATCTCTGCGGTCAATTAAACGAACATCTTCGCCAAATCGAAGGACGTTTATCTGTGACGATTAAAAGTCGTGGCAACCGCTTTCAAATCGGGGGCGAACAAACTGCAGTAACAACGTGTACTGAAATACTGCAACAACTTTACCGTGAAGCCAGTGCAGGGGTTCAACTTTCCCCACAATCCATACACCTCAATCTTCAGCAGGCAGGTATCGAAGTGATTAACGACAGCCACATTAATAACAGCGATTCATCCGCCAAAGAGCAATCCCGCGACAATAATGACACCCGCGCAGAACCGTACACCTTAATTAAGACCAAAAAATTAACCATCAAACCTCGTGGTATAAACCAGCAAGGCTATGTGCAATCAGTATTCGACTACGACATTGTTTTTGGTGTCGGCCCTGCTGGCACAGGTAAAACGTATTTAGCGGTGGCCTGTGCGGTACAAGCATTACTCAATGATGAAGTCCAGCGTATTTTACTGGTGCGCCCTGCTGTTGAAGCGGGCGAAAAACTGGGATTTTTACCTGGAGATTTAGCACAAAAAATAGATCCTTATTTGCGCCCTTTATACGATGCACTTTACGAAATGCTAGGTGATGACATGGTCACCAAACTCGTCGAACGTAATGTAATAGAAATTGCACCACTGGCCTATATGCGCGGCCGTACTTTAAACGATTCGTTTATCATTTTGGATGAAAGCCAAAACACCACCAAAGAACAAATGAAAATGTTCCTCACCCGTATCGGCTTTGGCTCTACCGCCGTCATTACCGGCGATGCAACGCAAATCGATTTACCACGAGGCACTCAATCGGGCCTTGCTCACGTCATCAATGTATTAAAAGATGTTGAAGGTATTAGCTTTACTTACTTCCAATCTAAAGACGTGGTTCGCCACCCCTTAGTGCAACGTATTGTAGAGGCTTATGAAGCGGTAGAAAACAACGCTCTCGATCATCAAGGCATAGCCAAATCAGGCCAAAAGAACTAATTGCCATGAAGCTATGTTTAGATTTACAAATTACCGATAGCCTCACTGAGGTCAGTGACAAAGAACACCCGAGCCGCTACGACTTTGACCAATGGGTTGCACTGGTACTTGAAGGCCGTAAAGAAGAGGCAGAGTTAACGATACGCCTAGTGGATGAAGAAGAGATTCAAAGCCTAAATAGAGATTATCGTCACAAAGACAAAGTCACTAACGTTTTATCATTTCCCGCCGATCTACCAGAACATATTGATATACCCCTTTTGGGCGATATGATTATTTGCCCCGAAGTGGTAAAACAAGAAGCAAACGAACAGCAAAAAAGTTTATCGGCCCATTGGGCTCACATGGTTATACACGGCACCTTACACCTGCTGGGTTACGACCATATAGAAGAACAGCAAGCTGAAACCATGGAATGCATTGAAATTGAACTACTCGCCTCCATAGGTTACGCCAACCCCTATCATGAGCATGGCTGAAAACAACCTATAGCGCTTATTTGATAAGTACGGTAAAACGGCTACTGTGACACTAGCTAACCCAAAAACATAAAGTTTACATTTAAAAGGTAATAACAAAATACTATGAGCGAAGACCGATCCACCGAGCCAGAAGACCGTAGCTGGCTCGAAAAAATTGCCCACGCCTTTTCCTCTGAGCCCACCAGCCGCGACGACTTAATGCAGCTTATTCAAGTGGCCGAGCAAAACAAAGTTATAGACAGTGACGTGGTTAGCATAATTGATGGTGCGCTCAAAGTTGCCGATATGCAGGTGCGCGAAATCATGATTCCAAGACCTCAAATGGTCGTGGTCAAGGCGGAGCAATCACTCAAAGAAATTCTACCTAAAATCATCAAAAGCTCTCATTCACGCTTTCCCGTTATTGGCGAAAATGCCGATGAGGTGCAAGGGATTTTACTGGCTAAAGATTTGCTGCCTCAGGTTTTGCAAAACGATACCGAAAATTTTGATATCACCACGCTTTTACGCCCGGCAACTGCCGTGCCAGAAAGCAAGCGCTTAAATGTATTGCTAAGAGAGTTTAGAGAAAATAGAAATCACATGGCCATCGTCATTGACGAATACGGCGGTGTCGCAGGCCTTGTCACCATTGAAGATGTCCTAGAAGAAATTGTTGGTGAAATAGAAGATGAAACCGATTCAGACGCTGACGTGTTTATCAAAAAGTTGGCTGACAACGATTATATCATAAAGGCACTAACCCCTATTGATGAGTTCAACGAACACTTTCACACCCACTTTAGCGATGAAGAGTTCGACACCATCGGCGGCATGATTTTACGACAGTTTGGCCACCTGCCTCGACGCAATGAAATCACCAACATGGATAACTTTGAATTTAAAATTCTCAGTGCAGACACCCGTCAAATTCATTTACTGAGGATGACCACCCTCGAAAAAAATGAGCAAAATAACAATAATTAAAACACTGTAGATTTATGCTAACAACAATTACCCAAGGCTGGCCAGGCCATCTTGTGGCACTGCTCGCCGGCAGTTTAATCACCCTGTCATTAGCGCCCTTTAATATTTGGCCGCTGGGGATAGTAAGCTGTACGCTGTTTGTTTTATTGTTTAATAACATTACCAGCCAACAAGCAATCTTGCGCGGCTGGTTTTACGGCTTGGGGTTGTTTGGCAGTGGTGCCTCATGGGTCTATGTTAGCATCCACGAATTTGGTTACGCCCCTGTTCCCTTAGCTATTTTTATCACCTTTTTGTTTACCGGCGGCCTCGCTTTAACGTGGGCTATTTTTGGCTGGATTTATCATCGCTATATTCAACAACTCCCCGCAGGCTCGCTGTTAGGTTTTGCCGCCATTTTTGTGCTGTGCGAATGGTTTCGCAATTGGTTCTTAACCGGTTTCCCCTGGGTTTACATTGGCTATGGTCATCTTGAAACACCCTTAGCAGGTTGGAGCCCCGTTGGCGGCGTTTTCACTTTAGGGTTTATTGTAGCCCTCACTGGTGCTGCGCTAGCGCAACGCCTACTCAAACAGTGTTGGCATTACCCCAGCTTGATGATGGTATTAATGTTATGGCTAACCGGCTTTGCCCTACAGCACATCGACTGGGTTAAACCCGCCGATAAACCCGTCGTGAAAATCGCCATGGTGCAGGCCAACATCTCGCAAGCGGTTAAATGGGACAAAGACCAATACTGGCCAACCCTCAACAGCTACAATCGTATGAGCCGATCACTATGGGCCGAAAATGATATTGTCATCTGGCCCGAGGCCGCCATCCCCGGACTCTACCACAATGCCAAACCTTTTTTGGATGGCATGGCCAAACACGCGAGTAAACACAATACCGCCCTAATCACCGGCATCCCCTCGGTTGAAACCATCGGTGGCCAACACTATACCCACAACAGTATTGTTGCCTTAGGTAATGGCGAAGGTATTTACCACAAACAGCGCCTGGTACCCTTTGGCGAATATGTGCCGCTTGAATACCTGTTACGTGGACTCATTCAGTTTTTTGATTTACCCATGTCGGCCTTTTCTGCCGGTAGTGAGCATCAACCTCCCTTAACCGCCGCAGACATAACCCTAGTACCCTTAATCTGCTATGAGGTGGTTTATCCAGATCTGGCCAGACAGAGTGCCGCTAATGCGGATATGCTACTCACCATTAGCAACGACGGCTGGTTTGGTGATTCCATAGGCCCACTGCAACACTTAGAAATGGCTCAGATGCGCGCCTTAGAGAATGGCCGTTACCTGTTACGCAGTACCGGCAGCGGGGTTAGCGCCATCGTCGATGAGCGCGGCCGCATTGTTACCCTAGGCCCCCAATTTAAACAAGCGATTATTCGCGGCGAAGCTAAAGTCATGGTGGGGGCCACCCCATTTTCCCAAGTGGGTTCATGGCCTATCCTCAGCTTATGCTTCTTTATCCTGGTCGCATTGGCGATACTTAAAAAACGCCAACCCTAGGCGATAAACTCCACGTTCAACACATGCGCGCCCTGCCAATAACTGGTAGAATGCGCGGCTTATTTTCAAGCTTTTCCACAGCGATTTACGCGCTATAGCCATATAGGCTCTAGCGCCCATTTAAGGCAGAACATGCAAGAACAGTATTCCCCCAAGGACATCGAGCAACAGGCGCAGCTTTACTGGTCCAGCAACAAAAGTTTTGAAGTCGAAGTCGATACCAACAAGGACAAATACTATTGCCTGGCGATGTTCCCCTATCCCAGCGGCAAGCTGCACATGGGTCATGTACGCAACTACACCATTGCCGATGTTATCTCTCGTTACCAACGTATGTTAGGCAAAAATGTTTTACAGCCCATGGGCTGGGATGCTTTTGGTTTACCGGCCGAAAACGCCGCGGTAAAAAACAAAACTGCCCCCGCTAAGTGGACCGACGAAAACATCGCCTATATGCGCGATCAGTTAAAACAACTGGGTTTCGCCTACGACTGGACCCGTGAACTCGCCACCTGTAAACCAGACTACTACCGCTGGGAACAATGGTTCTTCACCCGCTTGTACGAAAAAGGTTTAGTTTACAAAAAAACCTCAGCAGTTAATTGGTGCCCGGTTGATGAAACCGTTCTTGCCAACGAACAAGTGATCAACGGCTGCTGCTGGCGCTGTGATACCCAAGTGGAGAAAAAAGAAATCCCGCAATGGTTTATTAGAATCACTGAATATGCCGATCAACTATTGGCAGACTTAGATCAACTTGACGGCTGGCCCGAACAAGTTAAAACCATGCAACGTAACTGGATAGGCCGCTCAGAAGGTGTTGAAATGACCTTCGCCCTAGAGCAAGCCGTTGCAGGGCAAGAAAGTTTTGACGTTTACACCACCCGTCCCGACACATTAATGGGCGCCACCTATGTGAGCTTGGCCGCCGAACACCCTATCAGCTTAGCACTCTCTAAAAACAACCCAGAACTTGCCGCCTTCATTCAAGAATGTAAAACCAGCTCGGTGGCCGAAGCCGACATGGCGACCATGGAGAAAAAAGGTCTCTACACGGGCATCAATGCTGTGCACCCTATCACCGGTGACTTAGTCCCGGTTTGGGTCGCCAACTATGTGTTGATGGATTACGGCTCAGGTGCAGTTATGGCCGTACCCGCTCACGATGAGCGCGACTTTGCTTTTGCCAACAAATACGACTTGGCCATCACTCAGGTTATTGCCAGCAACAAAGACAACGCGGCGTTTGCCCGTGATGAGTGGTCAGGCTGGTACGCCAGCAAAGATAACACCACCACCATCAACTCGGGTGAGTTCGATGGCCTAGATTTTCAAGCCGCCTTTGATGCCATCGCCGACAAATTAATTGCGCTTAAAAAAGGTAAACGCACCACTAACTACCGTTTACGCGACTGGGGTGTTTCTCGCCAACGTTACTGGGGCTCACCTATCCCCATGCTTAATTTACCAGAAGGCGGTGAGATTGCAGTTCCAGCCGATCGCCTACCCGTACTGCTACCAACCGATGTTGTAATGGATGGCGTAAGTTCGCCCATCAAGAGCGACCCAGAGTGGCGCAAAGACGAGCACAACGGCCAAGCGGTTGAGCGCGAAACCGATACCTTCGATACCTTTATGGAATCATCTTGGTACTACGCGCGTTTCACCAGCCCCAACTATGAAGACGGCATGTTAGACAGCGACGCGGCTAACTACTGGCTACCGGTAGACCAATATGTGGGCGGTATTGAACACGCCATACTGCATTTGTTATACGCTCGTTTTTTCCACAAACTCATGCGCGATGAAGGTTTGGTTAACTGCGACGAACCCTTCAACCGCTTGTTGTGCCAAGGCATGGTGCTTAAAGACGGCACCAAAATGTCGAAATCAAAAGGCAATACCGTCGATCCACAACGAATGATTGAGCAATACGGTGCCGACACCGTACGCTTATTCATCATGTTTGCTGCTCCGCCTGAGCAATCACTGGAATGGTCAGATTCTGCGGTAGGGGGTTCTTCAAAATATTTAAACCGTTTATGGAAAATCATTCATAAACATTTAGAAGTCGGTGATGCGCCCGCTTTAAATACCGAGAGCCTTTCTAAAGAGCAACAAAATCTACGCCGCAAAACGCACGAGACGATTGCCAAAGTCAGTGACGATTGCGACCGCCGGTTAACCTTTAATACCGCCATTGCTGCCATCATGGAGTTGACCAATGAGCTCAGCAAATTTAAAGATAACCAAGGCCAAGGCCAAGGCCTAGCCGTTGAACGTGAAGCGATTGAAACCATCGTATTATTACTTTCACCTATCGCGCCTCATATTTGTCATGATTTGTGGCAACACCTAGGTTACAAACAAGCGATTATCGATACCTTATGGCCAACGGTTGATAAAAAAGCCTTGGTGCGCAACAGCATCGAAATGGTGGTTCAAATCAACGGAAAAGTACGTGCAAAAATCGAAGTGGCCGCTGATGCTAGCGAAGAAAGCATAATGGAACTTGCCATGAGCCATGACAACGTACAAAGTTTTCTTGAAGGTAAAGAAATTAAAATGCGTAAAGTCATTCCAGGTAAACTAGTGACCATTGCCGTTAAATAACGGGCACTAGCGATTAAATCGATAGTCATTAAATAAAAAAACAGGAAACCCTATGCTAAAAGCGACAACTCACCTGATTACTCTATGCGTCATTATATTAATGAGTGGTTGTGGCTTTCAGCTTAGAGGTAACATTGACTTCCCAACGGGTGTTGAGCCAATTTCTATACACGCTCAAAACCCCTACTCCAATTTCACTGTTGCCCTTAAAAACAGCCTGAGTAGCCAGCAGGTTAACATAGCGTCTCTACCTAAAAAATCAGCCACCTCGATTGCCAACCTGCCTCCTTCGAGTAAAACAACAACCTTAACAACTGATGGTTTTCAAATTCATATCTTAAGCCGTAATAAAGAGCGCCGTACTCTCACCTTAGGCGCTGGCGCAACGGTAGCCGAATACCAATTAATCGAAGATGTCACTTTCGACTTACGTAACCCTAATGGCAAAGTCGTCATGGGGCCTATTACAGTCAGCGAAAGAAAAACGATTCCAAACGACCCAGACAAGGTAGTGAGTACCGACCAAGAAGCCAACATCACTAGCCATGAGATGTTACAGGTACTCGCTCAAAAGTTAGCACGACAAGTTAGCCGTTTTAACTTTGAGCAAGCTCTCAATATATTGGCCCAACAAGACAAACAGCCACAAGCATAAAGCTCACAACCTTAATGAAAATAAAACCCGAACAGTTACAACAACAATTAAAAAAACAATTACTGCCGGTTTATATTCTTCACGGTGATGAACCTTTGTTAGTGCAAGAATGTGCCGACACATTACGCAAAGCCTGCAAGGCACAAGGCTTTGGCGATAGAGATATTATTCACGTTGAAAATAATTTTAACGGCGAAGAACTCTACGCCGCCAACCAAGCCATGTCACTATTTGCCGAACGCAAAATTATTGAACTGCGCATGCCTACCGGTAAACCCGGTGCTGCTGGTTCAAAAGCTATTGTTGATTACTTGGCTAACCCCAGCCCCGATAATGTTTTATTGATTATTTGTGGCAAAGTTGAATCCGCCAGCCAACGTGGCAAGTGGTTTAAAACGATAGAAAGTGCCGGTGTTTCGGTGCAGGTTTGGCCCGTTGGGGCTCGCGACCTGCCTCGCTGGATAGAGCAGCGACTCAACAGCAAAGGTTTACAAGCCAACCGCCAGGCTTTGGAGCTACTTAGCGAAAAAGTTGAAGGCAACTTATTAGCCGCCGCCCAAGAAGTTCACAAACTACAACTTTATACCGAAGGTGAACTCATCACGGTTGATACCGTTATGGCCGCCGTTGCCGATAGCGCGCGCTATAACGTGTTTGGGTTAATCGACAGTTGCTTAGAGGGCGACGCCCGCAGTGCCCTAAAAATGCTGCAAGGCTTAAAAGCGGAAGGTAGCCAAGTATTTACCCTACTACCGTTATTTAATCGCGAGCTGCGCACTCTGTACGCCTGCGCCCAACAGGTAGGTGATGGTCACGGTATTGACCGGGTACTGCAAAACCAACGTATATGGGATAGCCGCAAACATGTCACCAAGCTCGCATTGACAAAACTTTCAATTAAACGCATTGCAGAGCTCATTAAACTCGCTAATGACATTGATCAATCAGCCAAAGGCATGAGTAAGGCCAACAGCTGGGATCTGTTAGAACAGCTCATCACCCTAATGACGGGCAAGCCATTAGCTATCAATGGCTAACCTCAACGTATACTTATTAGCCATTTCGTTCAGCCCTTAATCAGCTTAAACATATCCACATTTTCTGTGGATAACTCTGTGCAGAGTACTTTTATAGATTTAGCTAGCGCAACAAACATCAATGCTACAGCGATGTGTTTAAAAAAATACCAACCCCAAAATATGGTTAAAAAAAACCACTAATCGCGGGTTTTTTAAGCAAATAGTATTTATTGCTGATTGCTCAGTAATCTCTGTTTTAAATACGG
>JBNMPS010000085.1:0-12315 GCA_051277005.1 Pseudohongiellaceae bacterium | reverse complement strand
CACTTGCAGCTGCTCTAAACTCAGCATGCCCCGCTCGGAGCCTTGCTCATTATTCATCGCCCTACGTAACTCAGGCGCACTTATTGCTGCGGTACCCAGTTTACCCACCACAATCCCCGCCGCCAGGTTAGCCATGGCAACGGCTTGCGGTAGTGTTTGGCCCGCCGCTAACGACGCCGCCAATACCGAGATAACAGTATCGCCAGCACCGGTAACATCAAAAACTTCTATAGCTCTTGCCGGCAAATGTAACTCGGGCTCACCTGGGCGCAACAAGGTCATTCCGTGTTCGCCACGTGTCACCAATAAGGCCTGCAACTCATGGGCTTGCATCAGCTGCTCACCTTTTGCCACTAATTCTTGCTCGTTAGCGCAGTGGCCAACAATAGCTTCAAACTCGTGCAAATTAGGCGTTAGCAAGGTGGCGCCTTTGTAGCGGCTAAAGTCTGTGCCTTTGGGATCCACCAACACGGGAATGTTAGCGGCCTTGGCCGCTTGAATAATAGGCTGCGGATCAATCAACGCACCTTTAGCATAATCAGAAAGGATGATTGCGCCCACCGCAGGCAGCATAGCTTGCGCTTTCTCCGTCAACACTTGCGCCGCAGCCGGGCAAAAAGCCTCTTCAAAATCCATGCGCAGCAATTGCTGGTGCCTACTAATGACTCTTAATTTAGTGATGGTGGGTTGATTATCTACACGATGAAAATCGCTGTGCACTTGCGCGGCAAGCATACGTTGCGTGAGTACATCAGCCGCTTCATCTTTACCCACAATACCGGTTAACGAAGCACCTGCCCCCAATGCAGCAAGGTTTAAGGCAACGTTAGCGGCGCCACCCGGCCTATCCTCAACTTGTTCAACCTTTACCACCGGTACCGGCGCTTCAGGGGATATTCTAGAGGTGCCGCCATGCCAGTAACGATCTAACATCACATCACCCACTACTAATACCTGAGCTTGGTCGAATCTGGGCATGCTTAACTTCATCGAGGAGGCTTCCTTAATAATTAATGAGTGCATGATAACACTTGGACTGCTTTGAATGAATCCACTCTCTTCGGCCTGCTATTACGTTGTCACCCACAAATACATTCGACATAAAAAAACCAGCCAATAGCTGGTTTTATCTGATAGAGGCGGCATTAGTGAATTTTGGGGAAGCTACCCGTAATAATGTTATCGTCCGGCTTGTTTTCATTACTCCGGATATTGAGTTGCTGACGATGCCATATGGTATCTGAAATGCCATCTTTGGCCTCAAAGCCATCGACCGAATCCAATAATATTTTATGAATTTCATCACAGTCATTCGATATACACGCTACTTGCAAGCGCTCTAAATACGGGTCTAGCTCTGCCTCAGTTAAAAACTCTTCTTCCGCGCGTAATATTTTAGGGTGCTCGGTACCAACAACTTGATCACCTAGCAGCAACTCCTCATACAATTTTTCGCCGGGGCGCAGGCCGGTAAATTCAATCTCAATGTTGCCTTTGGGATGTTTTTTATCTTTCACTTCACAACCCATAAGATGGATTAAACGCCTAGCCAACGAGATTATTTTAACCGGCTCGCCCATATCCAACACAAACACATCGCCTTTTTTACCTAAGGCGCTAGCCTGCAAAACTAACTGCGCGGCTTCTGGAATCGTCATAAAATAACGCACGATATCTTTATGAGTCACGGTAACCGGGCCACCGCTTTTGATCTGCTGACGAAACAACGGCACCACTGAACCCGATGAGCCCAGCACATTACCAAACCGCACCATACTAAAATGAGTGCCGGTGTATTTACGCGCAAAGGCTTGCAGTACTAATTCCGCAAAGCGCTTTGAGGCCCCCATCACATTGGTGGGCCTTACCGCTTTATCGGTAGAAATCAGCACAAACGTTTTAACGCCCGCAGCCACAGCGGCCTTGCCCGCTGATAGCGTGCCAAATACATTATTCGCCACGCCTTCTGCCATGTTGTACTCAACCATCGGCACATGTTTATAGGCAGCAGCATGATAGATGGTATCAACGGCAAACTCTTTAAAGATGCTTTCCATTCTGGTTTGATCACGCACCGAACCCAATAAAGCAATAATACTTGTTTCAGCCCTTTCTACCGCCTTGATACGCTCCAAGTCCTTGGTGATTTGATACAGCGAATATTCAGAGATATCTAAGATGATCAACTCTTTAGGGTGGCAGTGTAATATTTGGCGGCAAAGCTCAGCACCAATTGAGCCACCACCACCGGTAACCATCACCACTTTGCCGCGAATACAGTGTTCGATTAACTCTTTTTGTGGAGGCACCGCATCTCTGCCTAACAAGTCTTCAATATCAATATCTTGTAATTGCGCAACACTCGCTTGACCAGAGACTAAGTCTTCAAAATCAGGGACGGTTTTTACATGTATCGATAGCGATTCCAACTCATCTAAAATTTCTCTTCGACGCTCACGCTCTACCGAAGGCAGGGCAAGATAAACATGTGTTAACGCAAACGTCTCTATAAGTTCAGCCAATTTTTCTGGCGAGTGAATCGATAAGCCGTTAATCACACTGCCCTGCAACGAGGCGGAGTCATCAATAAACACCACAGGCCTAAAATCACCTGAATGATAAAGCGCGGTCAATAATTGGCGACCCGAAGAACCCGCACCATAAATAGCGACATTATCACCGGCTTTTCTTAACAATGAGTGATAAAACGCTCGCACCAAAAAACGACTACTGCCAATTAATAGCAGCGCAAAACACCAATAAATTAACGCGGTAGTGCGTGGCACCTCGCTACCCAATAGATAGCAACTAACCGCCAACACCAAGGCCGATACCGTCACTCCCTGGATAATCGCCATAATAGCCTGCTGGCCCATAAAGCGAATAATGGCTCGGTAAAAGCCTATACGCCTAAAAAAGACAATACTGACAACCATGGTGGTTAAAACAGCTAAACCATCAGCCAAATTGAATTGATGAACAAATCCACCCCAACTGGCAACAACCGCCAAACCAAAAGCCAAGGGAATAAATAAAAGATCGAGTAGCAAAATCATTGACTGACGCCAATGCCTTGAGGTTCCATAGGCCGCATTAATAACGGGCCTAATGCCGTGCCCTATCAGTGAATTTTTATTATGTTTGGTTTCTCTAGCCATTTGATATCTCTATTGGCTTCACAGCCGTTGTGAAACGCTTATGCGTTCACGTCCTCTTCGATATGCCCTGCACCTAACGTATAACAAACGCCTATTAAGGGTAGCCAAGAGGTGAGCATAATCAAGGGGGCGTAATATACCTCTTTTGCTGCATACCACGCCAGTGGATATAGCCATAACACATTGATGGCGACAATCAGCCATACCACGATAGCATGTGACTTTAAACGCCTAGCCATAATTTGATAAGCGTGGCAGCGATGAGGTTTATGCCACTGCTGGCCGGTAACCATTCGCAGCAACAAGGTATAGGTTGCATCAACAAAAAACACCGCGAGTAAAATCCCCCACTGCCAAATTGAAAGGTTACTTTTAAACGCCAAAAAGCCGATAAAGGCACCTAAAAAGATACTGCCCGCATCCCCCATAAAGACTTTTGCTTGGGGAAAGTTCCAGCATAAAAAACCCAAACTCCCTCCCAGCACTGAGGCAATCAGATATTGCTCCCCCATACTCAAAGCCGGTGACAATAGAATAGCCGCGACTAAAACAAACACCGCCTGAAAACCGGCGATGCCATTAATACCGTCCATAAAATTAAACAGGTTGACCCACCAAAGCAGTAAAAGGACCGCGCTAGCCACTAGCAACCATAAGCAATCAATGGTTAAAGAAAATAGCTGAAACACCAGCGGCGGTTGGCTGCCAATACTTAAGCTAACAATGGTTATAGCAATTAGTGCCGCATATAGCGCCAGGCGTAAAGGACTTGAAAGCTCTTTATGGTCATCGAGCAAACCGACAACACCCAGTATTAGCGGGCACAACCAAAACCAGTGCGCGCCGCCCAAGCCCGGCCCAATAAAATGAATAAAAACTAAAGACAACGAATAACACACTAGTAATACGATACCGGCACCACCCGGTACAGCAATAAAATGTGAGCTGCGATGATTAGGATGCTCCAACCAATCCTGTTTAATCGCCCACGCCCTATACACGCCGGTCATCAAGAGCACGGCGACAAAGGCAATACATAGGCTATAAACGACCGGTAAAGGCATGAATTAGGGCTCTCTTGAATTCATTTTATGCAAGGTCTCTCGCAAAGACACTTTAGGCTGCCAATCTAAAATTTTTGCGGTTTCACTGATATCAACTTCCAAGTTACCCAGTAAGCGCTCTGCAATATGTTTTTTACCCAAAAGCCTTAACGCTATGCGGATTAAACCCACAGGCAGATAAAATAAACGCCTAGGCCGGCCGTTAACCTCACGCATAGTGGCAATAAGCGTGGCTAATGAATAAGGCTCACCATCGGAAACCATCAATATTTTATTCGCCGCTTCCGGCGTGGAAATACTACGAGTGATCAAATCGCAGAGATTATCAATAGACACCATGTCACGGCGATTATCAACACCGGCAAAGGGTAACGGGCATGGCGAATCAGCTAAGCGCATTAAAGCCCTAAAATTGGCTTTTACCTGCGGCCCGTAGACTAATGGCGGACGAATAATAACGACCTCTAGTGATGAGCTTTTAGCTAAGTCTAACAACATAGTTTCAGCCTTGGCTTTGGAGTAACCATACGGGTCAACAGGCACTGGCGCCTCATAAGCTGAGTAAGGTTTACGATCATTGGTCCCCTCACCATTCACCTTAATGCTACTTAAAAAGATAAAACGCTTTACGCCGGCTTTAATGGCCGCAAGCGCCATCGTTTCAACTGTTGCACAGTTATCTCTGTCGTAAACACCAGAGGTTTGTTTCCCCTTTGAATGTACCCGCGCAGCCAAATGAACAACCACGTCGGCACCAACAAAAACCTGCTCCCACTCAGTGAACTCAGAAAAATCGCCAATACATTTTGATTGATAGTGGGTGTCACGTGAAACAGGAAGCCATTTGTAGGCGCCAACGTTAGCCATTAAATGTTGCGCGATGAATCCCTTAGCCCCTGCAACAAGTACATTCATAAGAAGCCCTTAACAGCAACCGTTTTGATATAATCTACACCGTCAAAATAGAAGTGAATTATTAATATAAATTTATTGTTAAATTATATTAATGCTTGGTATATATGCATTGTTTCTTTTATTACAGTAATATCACTAAATTCGTTTAGAACCCTGGCTCTTGCATTTCGTCCTAACTGCTCACAAAACCTAACATCAAGCATTTTCTTTATTGCTTCAACCAATTTCACAGAATCGTTAACGGGCACCAATAACCCGGTCTGTTCATGCACAACAATATCTCTACACCCAGGAACATCAGTAGTTATGCAGGGTTTCCCACAAGCAGCAGCCTCAATTAATATACGAGGGACACCTTCACCATATCGAGTAGGGAGTACAACAACATCCACTTTATTCAATAAATGTGGCATATTCTCTATAGTGCCCAACCAATTAATATCGCCCGTTAGATGCAACGATTTAATCTCACTGATTGGTATGGCATCTTTAACATCCGGATCAATGATGCCCGCCACGCAAAGATCAATGGTGTAACTCTCACCTCGTAATACACGACAAGCATCAACGAGACTATCCAGCCCCTTATCTTTTAATAACCTTGCTGCAAATAAAATCTTGATGTCTACATTATCAGTCTTTGAATATGTGCCTACTGGCTTGAACAGTTCTGTATTAATACCAGCACCTCTAACTAGGTAATGGGCATTATCAACACCAATTTTTAATTTTGAAAACGTTTTTTTGTCGTCGACATTTTCAAAAATAATAGCTTTTTCCCCCACGGCAGAAAACTTATACGCCCTAGTAATAAGCTGCCTCAACCCCCATGATCGGCAACCATGTTTTGTAAAAAGAACACCCGTACCAGTAATGCTCAGCACGCAAGGAATCTGATAAATCCTAGAAACCACTCCGCCTAAAATATTAGGCTTAATGGTTATGCAATGCACCATAGCAGGCTTCAAAAAAGCAAATATTCGCATTGCTCTGACGAAATCAATAAAAAAACTAACTGGATTAATTGATACACGTGAAATAACAAAATTGATACATTCAGCGCCAGAGCTTTCTATTTTATTCCTATAGCTATCATCAGTTACTGTAGTAATTACGGTAACCTTAAAACCTTCAGAAATAGCGGCCTCCATTCTTTCAAGCCAGTGAAGACAAAAATACCAATCAACATTAACCCAGTACACTATATGTTTATTACTCATACTTTCCCAGCTTACCCTTTAACCCATGGAAGATGCCCTTCAAAATCATTTTGAAGTGCAGAGCTGGAGCTCTAGTCAACGTAGAAAAAATAATAGCTTGTACGGAAGACTTTAAAAATACATACAGCTTCCATCCTAAAGGGATATAATCTGACCGCAACAAGAAATAAAAATTCCTATAATAATAATAATGTCTTATAGGCTCATGATTTGTTAAAGAAACACCACAAAAGGTCAGTTCGCCATCACCAAGCATATGTGACATGACAGCGCCAGGAATACAAAAAACTTTACCCCCGACTGAGCGCAAGCGAAAACCCCACTCTATATCGACACAATCAATAAATAAATTCTCTTGAAATTCTCCGACCAAGTCGTAACTTTCCATATCAAAAAATGACCCTGATGAAATCAAAAAATCGGTTTCTACTTTATCATTACCACAAACAGATTCAGGATCTATCTTTAAGACGCGCCCATTTTCGACCCGCACTAATAAAGCAGATTTAGCCGTTCGCACATCTTTATATGTCGGCCCAACTAATAACGGCCCACTGAAATCTCTACGAACACTCAAATAGGCATGGTTCAAAACATCCACCATTCCATCAAACGGGATGCTGTCCTGATCAAACAGCAGTACATGGGCTGCACCTTGAACTCTTAGTTCTTCTACACCAATATTATGCGCGCCAGCAATACCGACATTTTCCTTATTATTGATCACTTTAACTGACATTGATTCACACAAATCAATTAATTCTCTTTGAAATTCGTCTGAATTATCGACAACAACAATAAAATCAACTTGATTTTTTATACTAGACAGCAGGACCGTAAGCTCATCCATGGATGCATAATAAGTAACAACAACAGCTCCTATCATATCTTCATGAAGCTCCGAAGGCATTTCATATAAATTATATATTCAAGACATAAAAATAAAGCCTTTAGCTCTAATACGGAGGATACATGCAGAGAAAACAACATCTTCATAAATTACCAGCCCTCTTCCATACCAACGCACGTTAAGATATAGATAATGCTATCCACCATACTTTAGCTTTAATACCTTAGCCGCCAACAGGTCATCAATGCCTTGACGCGCCATGATTAGCACCTAAATCTCACTGATTTTCTGAACTCAGCACATATTTTAAATAGGCGTCAACAACTAGACCTGTATCGCCCTCCATAACTGCAACCCCGTCCTCAATCCACACAGCTCGATCACATAAATTACGAATAGTGCCGGGGCTATGTGACACCAAAACCACCGTCTGTTCCGACTTGATTTTATGCTGCATAGCATTTGATGATTTCTCTCTAAAACGTGCATCACCCACACCCAGCACTTCATCTAACAACAAAACATCAAAATTTAATTGGTGAGCAATAGAAAACCCAAGCCGAGCCCGCATTCCCGCGGAATATGTTTTTAACGGTTGCGAAATAAAACGCTCTAATTCAGCAAATTCAACAATATCACCAATCGATTTCTTAACCGTCTCTTTATCAATACCCATCAATAAAGCATTGAGATATATATTGTCAATGCCATCTAGCTCATCCTCAAAGCCAGCCTGCAATGACAATAGCGAAATACTATTTGTCTTGAATTCTATAGATCCATTATCAGGCATAAGAATACCAGCAAGTAGTTTTAGTAATGTAGACTTACCCGCCCCATTTCGACCTAATACACCTAATGTCTCACCTCGTTTAACTGTAAAATTAACATCAGAAAGTGCATCATATTCTGAATTTTTAGTAAATAGATTAAATTTACGATACTTAACCCCAACATTTTTTACGGAAATCAAGTTCATCTAAATGACACCATTAGTATATCAACCTTGGATAATAGCGATCGCTTCGAATTAACAGCATTATCGACACGAATATAAATACTACGGAACATCCAAAAATAATCAACAAATGAACAAAGTTTGGAGCGTCACCTAAAACCAATACTGAACGATATTGATCTATCAAGTTACTGATAGGATTCATTAACAAATAAGGCTGAATGGCAAGAGGTAAACTCGATACTGTATAAAAAACTCCAGAACAAAACATCAATAGCTGTAAGACTGGAGGAATAATAAATCGTAAATCTGGAACATACGGAACTATTGCTGCTGCAAAAATACCAATACTGGCATTAAATACACACTGAATAAAAACCAGGATAGGAAAATACAACCAGGTAACTTTAACTTCACTAAAAAACAGCAAGAAGGCGATCAGTATGGAAAATACAAAAAATTGCTTGGCACAAGAAACACCATAAGATATCAAAATAACAACAATTTTTGGTATGTAAACTCTATGCATTAGCGCCTTAGCCTGCATTAAAGATGACGAAGTCATATTCACTGAACTGGCAAACCACAACCAAACTGACACACCAATCAATAACTGTTTTTCAAATCCTTCACCGCCACGCTGGAAAAGCACCCCAAAAACAAAATAAAAAACTGACATCAACAACAAAGGCTCTAAGCCCCACCATAAATAACCTAAATAGTTATTTCGAGCCTGAGCTTTTAAAGTGGCTCTAACTTTAAATGAAATATACTGATACATTCTAGACGCACTCACACTAAAACCCTCTAACCTTAAGCCATTCATGCTTTAAGCGTCGCTTAACCCTCGAAAACAGTGTTATCGGTGTACTTTCAGCAGACGTATCAGCATCCTTCCCCTCAAGTGCATCCAATCTTTTTTGCATCTGAAATATTTGGCGCTGTTGCAAGGCAAATACACCTGTAGAAATAGCTACAAAGCGCTCAAGAGTATCCCCTGGGTATTCAATCTCAGTATCGCTGATATTCTCAACAGAAAATAACTTCCCTGACTCCCGGCCTAAATACTCACGTGCAACATCAGAGTTCGATTGCTCAAATTGCTGTAATATTTTATTACGTATCGCGTTAGGGAATATTGACTTTGCATCATAGCTTTCATTATTATCTAAATCTTCAGCTACGCGCCTTAGTGAGGCCCACAACGGCCACCGCCTATAATTTGAGTTTGAATATAAATCAATCTTCCGTATAAACTCAAATATATCTCTCGTGGGGCTTGCATTAATACGATGAGCAGGAAACTTAAGCCCCTCGACGGGCTCATCAATTACGCCCATAAAATCTTCAAAGATTGTTGATGTCGATGGGATATCTTCAAAAACACGCACTATAATATTTTCACGCTTAAATTGCTTAGCCCAGCTATCTAGCACTGGTTTATAGTCTAGCAATGATAGCCTTAATGGATTGGCAGCATATTCGTATATATCTCCACCATTATCCACGACCCCCATTTTAACTTCTTGAAAATAACTAGAGATCATCACGTCATCTTGGCGCCTGACATAACAAATAACTTTAACATCAAACTCACTTAATAAGTCAACGGGCAATAACTTAGGATCTGTTAGAAAAAAGTGCTCCGATGATACTACAATTTTTTTCGCCCCAGTTTTTTCAGCTTCGATAACTAAATCACGATATAAATCTTTAGCCTTAAGCCCTTTAACAATTCGGTAATCAGGGTTATGAGGCTGAAATACCAGCGATAATTTATGTGATGCATTTTGATGCATCGCCACTTCAGGGTAAAGCACCCCCCTTTTTTTCAATGCAACTCTATTCTCAAAAAGAAATTGCTGCAAAGCAGAAGACCCAACCTTAGGCCGGCCAATATGGATATATAGTCTCTTTTTCATCAAACTCACACGTATTTCAATTTATAATGTTTTCTAATAGCACTGACAGCTCTGCAGCTTGTTCTGAATATCCTCTGATTTCGAGTTTATAAGGATTAACATAGGAACCCCAATCATCCATCTCCAGACAACCTTCTATAGCCAACTTCAGCTTTCTATAGTCGCCATCAAGGGGTATCAATGTTGAATTTTCACTATGTCGTAAATCTTCAACAACACCACCAGCATCTGTGGAGATTACCCATACATCACGAGCCAATGCTTCACGAACCGTAAGACCAAAACTTTCTTTTACTTGTGATGGAAATAGCAAAACATCAATGCCAGCAAAAAAATCATCGATAGTCTCTTGAGTATAAGGAGCCACCACTTCCAAATTCCCAGGCACCTGCCAGTACGAACCATTTCTCCATGTAGTCCCTACATGCCGAGCAGCATCTACAATTTGTAGCTTGTAATCCGTTCTTGAAATCTCATTAAACGCCTTCAGAATCAAATCTGCGCCTTTACCTGGCCCTGGCCCACCCACAAAGCCAAAAATAATATCTTTTTCCTGTCTAGGTTTTTTTGAAAATGATACTGCAGGAAGCTTTATCCCATTTTTATTGAGGACGGCCTTCTTTGCATCAATTCCGTTTTCAAGGTATAAGTTTCTATGATATTCACTGGGAAATAGAAGCATATCAGCCTTTTCTAACTGCGCTTTTAAATAACGGGATCTAACAATAGATTCACTATAATCACCCACACAATAGCGACAACGATTTTGATCAATTTGCTTTTGAAAGCAGTGCTGGCCGTTACCATCGATCATAAATTGTCGCTCACACAGCCACCAGCAATCGTGTAGCGTGACCGCAAAAGGAATTTTTTTATCGACAAATACATCAAAAAACTCACATCCAAGAGTTTGTATTGAATGGATATGAACAACATCCGGGCACAAGCTATCCAGCACATCACCAATCAAACTAGAAATATAGCCATTTCGATAAGACTCTTGATAACTCACACCTCCGGGAACATTAATAGCAAAGACATCAATAGCTTTAGACTTATAACGCCTCAAAGCGTAATAGGGCAGTAATTCAGCACGCATCGTACAGGCCGCAGCGACATCCCAGCCCTGTTCAGCCTGCAAATTAAAAGCCATTTGCTCAGCAATAATAGTCCCCCCCCCAAAGCTTTGAGGAGAGAAAAATACATTTATTGATAGGACTTTTTTACTCACGCCCACGTCCCTTTATATAATCTAGCAGTGGTTTTAATAAGGTTTCTGATATCACTTTAGAGCTATAGTGCGACTGTACATCACTTGCAGCAGCCAAACCCATCCTGAGCCTTAATGCCGGAGAAGAGATTAAATCACTAAGTGCCTGATACCAACTCTCATCGGCATCAGCTAAAAATCCGGTTTCACCATTCTTCACAATATTTGAGAAGTCACCCACCTCGCTTGATACACAAGGTTTACACATTATTGCAGCCTCCATAAACCGTATGGCGCTTTTACATTCATTAAATGCATCTTTCACTAAGGGAACAATTACAATATCTAGATTTGAGATATTCTTAAAATAACCTTGATAGCCGCTATACGGGACTATTTCAATTCGATGATTAAGCGACATTAATTCACAAGGAATATCCGCATAGCCGCCAACAACCAACTCAACCTCTGGGTATTCGCCCATAACGCGAGCCAAGATATTCGCCACCAATGAAAAATCTTCATCATGTGACCGCGAACCCGACATATAACCAATACGAACGACCCCTTTATTGGATTGTTCATTTTTTTCAGCAAGAACTGTTTCTGCAATAGAGTTCGTTTCGAAATCAATGCAATTACGCCATAAGTATACCGGTTTATTGATAAGATTTTGCATAGCAGCGAATATACCTGGCGTACTAGCAATCAGATAATCACACTTTTTCATGGCCGAAAGATAATTGGGAGTTTCAGCCAAAAGGTTATTTTTTTCCGCCTTATCCAATGTTTTTAAATTTGAATTGGCGTTATAAATATCCAAAGAAAAAATTGGGTCATCTATATCATAACCAACAGTAACCCCTAGCCGGCGCGCCTCATTATAACAGGCATCAAAATATGTTCCATCTGGCACTCGATAAAAAATCACCGTCGTCACCGTTTGCATTAAGGTAAATGCGCGATGAATATCTAGATATTCTGAAAGCTTTACTTTCACTCCCCAAACATTACTTAG
>JBNMPS010000084.1:0-12340 GCA_051277005.1 Pseudohongiellaceae bacterium | reverse complement strand
CGTGATAACTAATGTCTGATTTACTGTTGAGCTTTTCCTCGTTTCATTTTTTGCGACCACTGTGGTTACTGGCCATACCTACGGGCTTGATCGTGGTGATTCTTTTTTGGCGACAAACAGGCAGTGCCTTAAATTGGGGCAAAGCCATTCATCAACAGCTGTTACATTATTTGGTAGAAGACAGCGCCAATAATATTGTTAGCCCTCGCCGCTGGCCTTGGGCCGCCTTATTTATCGCCTGGTGTATCGCGGCCATCGCCCTTGCTGGCCCGGCCTGGCAAAAACTACCGCAGCCGGTTCATCAAAAACAAGATGCCTTGGTGATTGTATTAGATTTATCGCTATCCATGTATAGCGAAGATATTAAACCCTCACGATTAATAAGAGCACGGCATAAAATCATCGATATTTTAAGCGCTCGCAACGAAGGTTTGAGTGCATTAATTGCCTACTCAAGAGAGGCTCATGTGGCATCGCCACTCACCGATGACAACAACACGGTTGCCAACCTAGTGCCCGCCCTCACCCCAGAGATGATGCCTGCCTTAGGGAGCAACCCAAAAGCAGGGATTAAATCGGCCATAGCTTTACTCACCAACACCGGCTTAAGCGAGGGGAGAATTTTACTGATTAGTGATGGTATTACCCAGCAAGATGCCGATGCTATTAGCGACTTACTCGATGACACCCGCTACCAGCTATCCATCATGGCGGTTGCTACCAGTAATGGCGCCCCCATCCCACTATCACAAGGTTTTGTGAAAGATAATAACGGTACCATCGTCACCCCCAAATTAAACAGAGAGCCCTTTCAACAATTAGCCTCCGCCGTGAATGGCCGCTACATTGAAACCCGTTTAGACGATAGCGACATCGACTTTTTACTCCCGCAAGTCAAAAACGACTTAACCACCGCGACTCGGCAAACCGAACGCCAATTTAACCAATGGCAAGATCAAGGCGCTTACCTTTGTTTGCTCTTGCTACCACTGGCCCTGCTCGGTTTTAGACGAGGCTGGCTACTGGCCCTGCCATTTTTTATATTACTGGAGCCCCAGCCAAGCTATGCCCTTGAATGGCAAAACCTATGGCAAACGCGTGATCAGCAAGCCATGACCTTGATGAACTCAGGCAATACAGAGCAAGCCGCAAAAACGTTTAGTGATTCACATTGGAAAGCGGCAGCACAATATAAAGCCGAACAGTTTGAGCAAGCCGCTAAGCAGTATCAAGAGCAAATCAATCCAAATGACGCTAAGCAGCACAATCAAAACCCTAGCGCAGACGCGCATTACAATTACGGTAATGCCCTAGCCAAGTCCGGAAAACTCGAAGAAGCTATGACACAATACAATCAAGCTTTGGCCTTAAACCCCAATTTTGAAGACGCCGCCCACAACAAAAAAATTGTTGAGAAAGCCAAGCAGCAGCAAGAACAACAGCAAGATCAAGATCAAGATCAAGAAAACAAAGACGACCAAGACGACCAAGACGACCAAGACGACCAAGACGACCAGAAAAACCAAGACGAGAAAAAAAGCAAAGATCAGAAAAAACAAGACTCTGACGACAAACAATCAGATCAAAAAGAGTCTGATCAACAAAAAGACAAACAAGAAAAAAGCGATCAAGAGCAATCTGAAAAAAACAAACCCGACGATAAAGAAAACTCGTCCGATCCTGACAAAGATTCAAAAGCCCAAAATAAACCTGAGCAACCAGAAGAAGAAAAAACCCAACAAGAACAACAGCGCCAGCCCGAAAAAAACAAAGAACAAGAGCAAGAAAAAGAACAGCAAGAGCGTCAGCAGCAGGCCATAAAACAAGCCGCAGCCGAAGAAGCCGAAAAGCAAGAGCAGGCCACCGAACAGTGGCTTAGGCAAATTCCCGATGACCCATCGGGTTTACTACGCCGCAAGTTTGATTACGAATACCGTTTAAAACAAGCCGAGCAAAACAACAACCCGAAAGGGAATCAAGGGGATCAACCGCTGTGGTAAAACCGTTCACCGTCATCGCTATTATACTACTCAGTTTATGGGGCAGCTTGAGTTCTGCCTCATCAATAACCGCTACTGCATTTGTTGATAGGCAAAGCATCACCGTTGAAGACAGCCTCACACTTACCATTAGTATCAATGATGTTGGCACCTATAAAACACCTGATTTATCGGCACTCGAAAAAGATTTTCAAATAGCAGGCACTAGCCAAACCAGCCGCCGGTCGCTCGTTAATGGCCGCAGCGCATCAACAACCGAGTGGATTACGTCGCTATATCCTAAAAAAGAAGGTCTGTTACTGATACCCGCTATAAAAATTAATGACGCTGTCACCAAGCCCATTGCCATTCAAGTTAACAAAGCGTTTACCTTACCTGCCGAGCAACTAGATGTAGCGTTTATTGAAAATAGCATTAGCCACAGCGAAGCCTATGTTAAGCAACAAATTTTATTAAACGTTACTATTTACCACTCTATTCAATTGGATGATATGAACGTAAGTGAGTTAAATATTGAAGGCGCAATTGTTAAGCAAGTTAGCCAAAATTCTTTTTACCGAACGGTTAAAGGCATTCGTCATCGCGCACATGAAATCAATTACGCTATTTTTGCTGAAAATCCTGGTGAACTCGTCATTGCCCCACAAAAATTTACCGCTAGAGCATTAGGCCAAGGACGCGTCTTTATGAGCGGCGGTAAGTTACTAAGCCGCCTATCTAAGGCTCACACTATTATCGTTAAACCTGCCCCTGCAAGCTATAAGACTAACATCTGGCTGCCTGCTGAAAACCTTAGCCTACAAGAAACCTGGAGCAGCGACCCCGATCAACTACACGCAAGTGACTCTATTACGCGCAGCATCACGATTAAAGCTGATGGCGTCACCGCCGCTCAACTCCCCCCGGTAGTTTTTAATGCAACACCGGGCATTAAGCTCTACCCTGACAAACCCATAACCAACAACAGTGAAGCTAACACCGGTATCAGCGCTACCCGAGTGGATAGCACCGCGCTTATCGCCACTCGTCCCGGTGAGATTAACTTACCCGCCATTACCGTTCATTGGTGGGATACTAAAAACAATCGTGCTAAAACGGCGTCAATCCCTGCCAGAACCATTCAGGTACTGCCCGCACTAGAACCAGACTCAAACAACCTGAGTAACGGTATCAACCACAACCTTAATCAACCCGCGCAGGCCACGGCACCGCAAGTTATCACTGAGGTTAACCCTTTTTGGATGATCACAAGTTGTATATTACTAGGCCTTTGGTTAATCACTAGCCTTGCTTACTGGCGCCTCAAAAATAACGCTAAACCGTTAGGCTCACCGCAGCCCGCAGAAACCTCTGAAAAAATTCTCTCAGAAAAAAAAGCGTTTCAACGATTACAAAAAGCCTGCCGACATAATGAGCTGAGCGAATTGCGCCCGCTATTAATTCAATGGGCACAATGCCACTGGCCACACGCCAGTATTCACACGATGAGTGATATTGCTCAACACAGCAACAGCCTGCCGCTAAGCAATTTATTATTGCAGTTTGATAATAGCCGTTACGGTAAAACCCAAGATAGCAGCGACTGGAATGCAGAGAGTTTATTAACGCTAGTGAGTGAGATAAGAAAACAAGCCATTGACGCTAAACTGGTATCAACAGCGCTACCCAATTTATACCGTTAACGCTAACCGCCATGTTTAGCATTGAGCAAAACAGCTTATCCATTTTACCGGCTTGCCGCTACCGGCATTTAGACGCTCGCGGTCTTCATGCAAAAGAGCAATAACAGACCCGGCTTCTTTCACCTCAGCATTTGATTAATTAATTTACACGCTGAAACGAGCAGACAAAGTTGTAGCTTAGACGCCAGGCGAGCTAGCTCCTCACTGGCAATGGCTGTTTGCTGTGCTCCGGTACTGGTTTCTTGTGCCACCTGGGATATGTTAATCACATTACAATTAATCTCTTCCGATGTGGCAATTTGTTGCTCCGCCGCACTGGCTATTTGAATGCTCATATCGTTGATTCGGTCGACCGATGCAGAAATGTCTGATAAAGACGCACCCGCTTTAGCAGCCTGAGTAACCGCTGCCTGTGCTTCCTCATGGCTTTTATTCATAACCTCTACGGCCTCACGCGAGCCGATTTGAAGCTTCTCAATCACTTGATTGATTTCTTCGGTTGAAACCTGAGTTCGGCTAGCAAGTGCTCGGACTTCGTCGGCTACCACTGCAAAACCTCGACCCTGCTCACCCGCACGGGCAGCCTCGATTGCGGCATTAAGGGCCAGTAGATTGGTTTGGTCAGCAATACTGCGGATCACCTCCATAACGGAACTAATCTCTTTACTATCTTGCTCTACTTTAGCAATAATTCCAGAAGCACCCTCGATTCGGCCAGCAAGTTGCTGAATGGCTTTTATGGCATCGTCTACCATCTTGCGCCCTTCGGCAGTTTGCAAATTGGCCTCTTCGGCGGCTTGGGCCGTGTTAGAGATATTTATGGCAACTTCCTGTACCGTCGCCGTCATTTGGTTCATGGCGGTCGCTACACTATCGGTTTGTGAATGTTGATTAAGTAGGCTGGCGCTTGTTTGAGTCGTAACAGCAGAAAGTTCTTCGGAGGAGTTACCCAGTTGCTGCGATGAATCTAGAATTTGATTAACCATATCTTGCAGGCTAGTTGTCATGGTATTGACAGATACGGTGAGGTCGGCCAGTTCATCATTGCCTGTCACTTGCAGTGGTGCCCCCGAGAGATCACCACTACCAATGGCTTCAGCGCGTTTCACCACCCTGAGCAATGGCAGGCTAATAATACGGCTCACCCAAAGGGATATTAAAATACCGCAAACTAGGGTAACCAAGACACCCGCAATCATAACTGCCTTCATGGTTTGAGCATCATTAATCAGCGAGCCTTTATCCACTTGGCTGAGCTGCTCTTGCGAGGCACGCATTTTATCAACAAGGTCTATCATAGCCTTCGCTTTAGGGGCCGCTTTGCTACCTAACCAATAGTTTGCCAAGTTCCAATCTTTACCGCTGCGCAGGGTAAACATTCTTGGTGGCAGAGGGGAAAACTCGCTACGCAGTGTTTTGTAGGTCTTCCATGCTCGAGCTTGCTGGGCATTAAAGAGCCTGGTTACTGTGGGTTTAGAAAGCGTACGATAACGCGCTTCATTTATCGCCCATTTAGCGTCAAACTTCTGTTTGTATTGAGCGTCGCCTGTAAGCAGAAAGGCACGCATATTAGCCAAGCTTATCGCAAAGGAACCACGGCTATCGGCCAATAATTTTAGCAGTGCTTTACGCTCTGGGGTGGCGGCCAGTCTCGACTCTGCATCGATCATAGCGGTAATAGCCTGCATTATTTTTCCGGCTCGTGGCGCAGCCTCAGTGTTTAAAAGGTCTATTGAGGGAATATTAGCGGGCGTATTAGCAATATTCTCGACCTCCTGCTGGACAGAACGGAACTCTTCTGCCAACGTTTTAATGCCTTTAAGTTGCTTGACCGCGTTAGGGTTAGTCCATTGTTTGGCGAAGCCATCCATTTGCCGTATCGATTGATCAATCAGCGCCCAACCGGCTTGACGTTCCGCCTTAAATTTTTTGGCTAAGTCGGGGTCGCTGCCTAAAATCATATAACCACGTAACCCCGCTAAAGAGAGGTGCATACCGTCGGTTAGTTCAGCACCCGCCATCACGCTAGGCAGGCGCAACTCAATTAAGCGTTTCTGATCATCAGCTATACGAGCCATACTGACCAGGTTGCTGATGGTCACTAAGACCACCAAGGTGAGCACGGCACCAAAACCACATAATATTTTTTTCTGTACGGTAAACTTCATTCGTTGTCTCTTTGTGGGGTACGTATGCACACACTAGTTGCTAATGCGTCTATCTAGCTGAGTGCTAATAGCCTACTTGGCTATGGCGAGTATGTTCTTACTAAAGTAACAATGATAGTCAGTATGATAGCGTTTTTTATACGTGCTTATACCTAATACCTACAGTGGTTATGCCTTTGGGGGCCATAGACTTTGCATTGATCTGTATTAAAATACCCACCCAGAGAACACATTCACCTCGGCTCAAGAACCCTCTAGGCACTGCAAGAAATATTTACGGCTAAAACAAAGCATTCCAGTGACGTTTTTCTTGGTGTTGTTTTTACGTGCAGCCGCTAAGATTATTTCTATGTCATGGCTCTTAAAATTACCGGTTAATACTATAGACCACTCATGTATTATTAACCCAAAATCAATCAAGACCCACAACAGTCACCTTAACGCTGTGTTTATAGGCATCCAAAGGGCTTTAGGCTACACTTAAATTGGTAAATACCCACCCATAACAATAATAACCGAGCACCTGCTATGCCACTGTCTTCACCGCCCTATCAGCAACAGGGTAAAATAATTCCCATTTCTATTCTAGTATTACTCGCTATTAGCCTAGCCATTACTGTTGTTTTATTTGGCCCCAAAGAAGTTAAAAAGTCTTTTATGGCTCGCAGCATCGGTGACGCAGCCGACTCCTGCGAAGAAGAAATTATCGATTATTTTGATGATCGGTTAATTAGCAAATATTATGATGAGATTTCGTCACGCCATGAACCCCACCGAAAGCAATACACGGTTTATTACCGAGTTAGTCACGCCGAGACAGTAGATGAATTACCCACGGTTGAGCACTCAATGGCAAAATGTGTTATCTGGGAAAGCTTAGGCTATGTTTCTGAGTTTAGAGTTTTTAAACCCTAGGCCACCTCACACCGCTCAGCCTACCGGAATAGCTCACGTTAGTAATTAACAACGCCGTACCTCTGATGAATAGCTTTAACCTCTCCATTTTTTAACATTTTGAGCAGTACAACATCTAAACGTTTTGCTAATAACTCACTTTTCACCACATCTTTGGGTGAAAAAGCAAGCATCAGCTTGCGCCTTGAACAGTTATCATAATCATATGCGGCGTTAATGTCTTTTTGTTGCAAGGCATGTTTAACAACGTGTTTATCGTCCAACATAATATCGACTTCATTATTAAGGTATGCCGCTAGTAATTGAGCGGTTGATGGGTAAACCTTAATACGCCGCTGATCTTTCATGTGCGATACGACTCGATCAAATCTACCGCCATAGTTGTCAGCTAAAACAACACCCAATCGAAGATTATTAAACGAAGACAGCTTTTTAAAATGCCAGCCCTTGATATTATGTATAAAACATAAACGCGTAAAGGAGACGTTATATTGGGGAAACACAAGCTCTGGAGCTTCTACTTTGGTGGTCCCTACCAACACCGCCATGGGATGCTCTTTAACATACTCTAACGCCTGCGCTCTATCGTTAACCTTATATTCAACATCAAACCCTTGCTGCTCAAAAGCACTCCTAGCAATTTCAATGCCTATGCCCGGCTTATTGGTATCTTTACAGCTATAGGGGCACCATTCATCAGCAACTAAGGTCACTGTTTCGGCAAGAGAAAATGAACCAACAAATAATAAAGCAAGGTTAACCACCACTACAGCTAAAAGTCTCATACATTTTACAGGCCACAATATGCTTACGAGAACATTCATATTTGTATTTAAACTCCCAAAAAAATTATTGCGTCGATAACAAATGACCCTGCCATGTCTTTACTCATAGCCGCTAGCGTTAACATCATAGGCAGCGAGACTGTATATGCAACTGTTAATTAGGGCTTAACCAAATCTAGCTTGTAGTTCTTGATGCGTTTGATTTAAAGCGGCTTTCACTTTAGTGACCAACTCGTCGATTTGCTCAGTGGTTAACGTTAGTGGCGGAGCCACAATCATGGTATCGCCCACCGCACGCATGACCAAGTCGTTAGCAATAGAAGCATCACAACAAATAGCGCCAGCGGTACAATCTGAATCATAACGCTGACGGGTTTCTTTGTTTCTAACCAATTCGATTGCACCCACCATGCCTAATGTACGTACCTCACCCACTAAGGGGTGAGAACCTAACTCGCCCATACGCCCTTTAAAGTATGGCCCAAGGTGATTAGCAACGTTGCTAATGATATTTTCATCTTTCAATATTTTAAGGGTTGCCAATGCGGCGGCACAAGCCGCAGGGTGACCGGAGTAAGTAAAGCCGTGGCAAAACTCGCCGCCATCTGATTTCAATACATCGGCCACTTTATCGCCAATCATTACGCCACCTAAAGGTTGAAAACCGTTAGTGACGGCTTTAGCGAAGGTGATTAAATCGGGCTTAGTGCCGTAGTAGTCACAGCCAAACCATTTGCCGGTGCGACCAAAGCCAAAAATCACTTCATCAGAAACAAATAAAATATCATATTTATTTAATATTTTTTGCACTTCAGGCCAGTAATTTTCTGGTGGAATTATAACACCACCCGCACCTTGAATAGGCTCTGCGATAAAGGCAGCAACATTCTCTTCACCTAACTCAAGAATTTTATCTTCTAGGGCTTTGGCTGCCTGCAAACCAAATTCTTCACGACTTAATTCGCCCCCCTCTTTAAACCAATAAGGTTGAGCAATATGTTCAATATTAGGCAACTTACCGAACTGCCGGTGCACATAGCCCATGCCACCCAAGCTTGCCGAAGCAACCGTAGAGCCGTGAAATGCGTTTTCTCGGCTGATAATAATGCGTTTATTGGCTTGTTTTTTTAAATCCCAATAGCGGCGAACTAAACGGATAACCGTATCATTGCCTTCAGAGCCTGAGTTGGCATAAAACACATTATTGATGTGATCTGGCGATATACTGGCTAGCGCTTTAGAGAGTTCAATCGCTGCGGGATGCGAACACTGGAAAAAACTATTGTAGTAAGGTAATTGATTGAGCTGCTCATAAACCGCCCGATTAATTGAAGGCTGTGAATAACCCAAGTTACAACACCACAACCCTGACATACCGTCTAGTAGCTTCTGGCCTTCACTAGTGAAAACATAAGGGCCTTCAGCGTGAGTAATGATACGGCTACCTTTTGCAGCCAAACGTTTAAAGTCAGTAAAGGGATGTAAGAAGTGCTGCGTATCGTCTGCTTGCAAAGCTTTTGTTACATGCTCAGTCATCTCGACTCTCTTGAATTACTGCGTTAAGAGCCACAGCTCCATCGTTTGAGGATGATTGATTATAAACTATTATTAACTATATATTGGATTAAATAGAAATGGTGCTAGCTAGCAAGCGTATTGTCACTTACCAAGATAATAAAACCGGATAACCTATTTAGCCCCCCATTGCCTGTTTTATTTATTCAAAACTTTTTATTTTATAATGACTTACCTCAATGGCAAAAAATCGATATGCTCCTATTATTAGTCCTATTTAAATAATGAACAGTTCAGACCAAACTCATGCTAAAAACTATACCCGCCAAAAAACTTAAACCCGGTGTTTTCTTACACAAACTCTGTGGCAAGTGGGAAAGTGCCCTGTTTGGTGCTGCGCTCTTAAAAGATGAACGCGATGTGACAACCATTCAAAAAACGGGTGTTGAACAGGTAGTCATAGATACTAACAAAGGCTTAGATATTCTTTTAACCAGCAGCAAGGGCACACGAGGAACCTCTACCCAACAAGAAGAATGGAGTAAGGCACAGCTGATTTGTAGCGTTTCAAAAGAAGCCGTGGAGTCCATGTTTAAAGATGCTCGCATGGGCAAGGTTATACCCATTGATAAAACCACTGCGTTGGTGGATGAAATATCGGCATCCGTACTCAGGTGTACCGATACTCTAATTAGTATTGCCCGGCTAAAAACCCGTGATGACTATACCTATATGCACTCTGTGGCGGTGTGCGGCATGATGATTGCGTTAGCCAGAGAGGTTGGCTTTAATGAAGACGGTATTAAAGAGGCCGGAGTTGCCGGCTTAATGCACGATATCGGCAAATCAGTGATGCCACTGGATGTGCTGAATAAACCCGGCAAACTCACCGATGATGAGTTTACCATTATGAAAAGCCATCCTGCTGAAGGTTTAAAAATGTTAAGTCAAGTCGGCGGTATGTCACCGGGTGTTATGGATGTAGTATTACACCATCACGAAAAAGTGGATGGCTCGGGTTACCCCAAAAAGTTGAAGGGCAATGATATTAGCTTGTTATCCCGCATGGGAGCTATCTGTGATATTTATGATGCCATAACGTCAAACCGTCCTTACAAAAGTGGCTGGGACCCCGCTATATCCATTAAACGCATGGTCTCTTGGGAGGGGCATTTTGACCCTAGACTACTGCAATGTTTTATCAAAGTTATTGGCATTTACCCCGTAGGCTCGCTGGTTAGATTAGAATCTAACCGCCTGGGCGTTGTGATTGAGCAATCGGCAAGCGCTTTACTGGCACCTCAAGTTAGAGTGTTTTATTGCGCCCAGCCAAAAGGCCCTATCCCTGTTGAGCTGATTGACTTGGCCGATGCTAACGGTAAAGACCGTATTGTTAGCGCTGAAGATTCTACTCAATGGGGGTTTACCCAATTAAATGAGTTATGGGTGCCCGGCTAAACTATCCTACTGTCGGTCTAACAGCATATCCCTGCGTGATCTAACAACGCCTTCGCTAATAGCTATTTACTCCTTAAAATTTGCTCTTAATTTGCTATATTTTAATAAGGAGGTTTGCCATGTCAGCTATTAGCCCACTCACTGCTGGAATAGAGATTGCTCGCAGTATTTCCGGCAGCCAGAGCCGTGCAATTTCACCACCAGGCCCCGAACAATTTACTGCCGACCCTTTCGCCAGTGACCGGCAAAACCTGGCGGCGATATCTCCCGAGAGTCTACAGCTCAATAATAACGCCCAAACATCTGGCGAAAAAGAAGCCCCTGCCCTCGCCAATGAATCCGTCAGTGTTTCCTCTTCTACGGGTGGCGGACATTCAAGAGGCAACCTCACTGCCGAGCGAGCAATTAGACTTTATCAAACGGTGTCCAACCTGCTTTAATCGAACAATAAAAAGCTTAATTGAAAGGGATATAAACAATATTATTTTGAATAATAAATGGTTACTCCATAGCCGGGCGGCTATCAACCATTAGTGCATCTAACTTTTTTTGAGCTCGCTTGTAATCATCTAGATCAATCAACTCAATCATTTCACATTCATCCCTCACCATTTCTGAAATAGTCGTTGGATAATGCCTACAATCTTCAGGACGATCGTGATAAATACTGCAGGTGTATTTTTT
The DNA here is from genome assembly GCA_051277005.1 of Pseudohongiellaceae bacterium. Taxonomy (GTDB): domain Bacteria; phylum Pseudomonadota; class Gammaproteobacteria; order Pseudomonadales; family Dasaniaceae; genus Dasania. The sequence goes on along the minus strand of JBNMPS010000084.1, from coordinate 1,133 downwards.
TTGTTTTGATGGTTTGTTAGTGCTGAGCTCCACCTCCAAAAAAGGGCATTGCTGTAGTGGCTCGTCAGTTTCTGGGCTGAACCAAATTTTTTCATCGCGTACATATTGATAGATATGCGGCTGAAAAATCTCCCACATATTTATCTCTTCTAACGTTGCAGAGAGGTCGCCACCACCGTATTTAATACAGCATTTACCACATTGGTTACAGTCTTTCATTAAGATAGGCCCAGAAACATATAGCGCAAATTATAACAGCACGCCCCAACATAAATGCATACTCATACTCTAGCGTGACGCTGGCTAATTATACCCCTCTACGTTAAATCGGTAGTGAGCTTTAAACAGAGCTTAAACCTTACCAAATTGAAGCACTAGCAGCTCCAACTCATGAGCCAGTGCCGTTAATTGGCTTGTCGCTGTAGCAGTGTGACGAGCACTATCGTGAGTCTCATTGGCAAGGTCCATAATATTGACCACATTACGATTGATTTCTTCACTCACCATGCTCTGCTCCTCAGATGCCGAAGCGACTTGTATATTTATATCGCTAATTTGGACTACGCCAGCACTAATCTCTTTAAAGGCACCACCCACCAGCTGAATTTGATCAACGCTTTTTGTGGCCGATTGTTTGCCCGACTCCATCGCCTCAACCGCTTCGGCTGATGTTTGTTGGATTCTTTTAGTCATTTCCTGAATTTCATCGGTGGAGTTTTGCGTATTTTTGGCCAAATTACGAACCTCATCAGCAACCACCACTTCGGTATCTTCTGCCACTTTGGATAAGCTTCACGAGGCGTCTTTTATACGGCCTAGTATGGTTCTGTTTTGCGCTTTCAATGCCTTTATCGCCAGTTCTAGCTGACCTAACTCATCATTTCTGCCGGTATAAACATATTGCGTTATAGGATCTTCAAAAAACTTGTTAGATTTTTCTGTCCATAATAAAGGCCGAATAAATCATAACCTAAGTGCCGTGGCCAACACTAACGTTATCCCAGCCAACAACCAGTTGCCACCTAGAAACGCAGCCCAAATCCCTACATAGGAGGCTGACCTCAGTTAGAAAAGCGGTAAGCTATCTAAATTCAAACTCAAAGTGAGGGAAATCTTATCGAAACCCCTCCGGA
>JBNMPS010000083.1:0-12369 GCA_051277005.1 Pseudohongiellaceae bacterium | reverse complement strand
AAGATAAAGATTGTAAGATGAGCCGATTATTAGAAATCTGCGGCATTATAGGGCTAAGTATTGATGAACTCGTCAGCATGCAGCAACGTTTTAAGCACACTCCAGAATTTCTCTCTGAAGACGTAGAGCGTGCATTGGCTTCCGACAAACGTCTGTTTCTATTATTGATCCTTCTGGTGTCACAATTGGACATCGCCACTGTTAAGGAAGAACTAGGCCTAGACAATACTCAGCTTTACCTACATTTACGGTCTCTAGAAAACCTCGGGTTAATCCAATTATTAGATAATGATAAATACCGCTTTTCGGTAGCGCTACCCATACGCTGGCGGATGAATGGCCACTTATCGGTGCTGATTAAAACCATTAATCAGCGTTATATCGCCCATTGTCTCGATAACGAAGATCATCCTGATTATGTATTTTCAACCGCAAGCCGCCTAATGACCGAAAATAGCGCCCAGCAAGTTCAAAAAAGCCTGCGCAAAGTACAAGAGGAATATAGTTACCTAAGCACCCAGGACCAAATGTTTTACCAGCGGGAAGAGCTGCGCTTATATAAGCTGGTTTTTGGTATGGGGCTGTTTCCTACCGAGATTATTCTTGCAGAGAAGGGAACAATGAATAAGGGCAGGCACGCTACCAATTAATAATACAATTAATAACGAAGCTTATTTACCTAGCGATAAAAGCTGTATCAAAAAAATGGACGATGCCGATTCATAACTGGAAGCAGGCAATGAATCATTTTATGATTGAGTTTGAGGAGCAATTAGCCCCTCATATACGATAAGATGCAAAGGACAGTTACACAGAATTATTTGCAGGCTCCGTCTTAAGCACAGGTTCATCAACCTTACGCGTTATAACGATAAACTCTCCCCTGCTTATGTGTCGGGAGAGTTCGTCTTTTATTCCGTAATCTATCTATTTCTTTTTCCACTTATCATTTGGCAGTTGAATATAATTTCCAGTCTGTGTTTTCCCCTGGGCTTTTTCACCCGCTAGCTGCTCTACGGTTTGCAGTGATTTGCCAACTTTAGCCGCTATTTTTTGATAGTGTGCTTTACGCTTGCTGTTTATGCCCGTGACTAAGGCGTCAATTTCCTTAGAGTGTTTGCTTTCAACAGCGCTTAGATAGCCATTTTTCATTTCTCCTACCAGGCCCTGGTCTTTTGCTTCGCGTAAATCCATAGCAAAACCGAAAGACGAATATCCAAGGCAGAGAATTATTAAAAATGATTTAAATTTTGTCATGGGTGTTCTCCTAAAATAGACCTGAATCTTCTGAGAGTATGGAGTCGAGCTCTTTGTCGACTTTAACACGAATCTCATGTTCAATTTTTACATTGAGATTGATGGTAATGGGTTTCTCCGAGGCTTCAACTCGCACGGTTGGCGTGCATCCGGCAATAGCAGTCAGCATCAAAACGGGTGTTACTAATCCGGCGATCCCGGTAGGTAGTTTCATGGCGAATCCTCGTTAGTGTTTAGGTTGGCAGTATAGGGTGATATCGGAAGGTTTGGCCTTATAGGTGAAATGTTTTTCTAAGAGTGCATTCAGGCCCGACTGAATTCTCATTGCTTTAAAAGCGGATCGTAAACCAATTTCTGTATTCAAGTTCAAATCAACCTGTCTACCATTCGCAACGTCTGGGTTAGAGCCCGAAATTGCCGAGTCCAGTTGCAGCGTATCATCTTTAAATTCAATATGGGTATCGAGTTTTTTATAGTTGAAGTTTTTCAATACAGCCAATGTTAATTTTAGCTGTTCATTGATATTCTCGGAATCCCCAATGGCACTAGAATATCGAATGTTGCCTCCATTTTCGCTTGATAGTGTGCCATCGCCGAGGTTCAGGGTACCTGCAGAGTAGTAAATAGGTAGCGCACCAGAAATATTGCCATTGGCAAACAAACCCTCAACCTGCTGGGTTTCAATTAAACTGTTTAAATCTAGAGTATTTAACTGAATTGTCATGGCCAAATCTTCTCCCAATTTCCACCGCGTCGGCCTAATGCTAGCAAGTCCGCCAAAGGCTTTAGCCTCAGCATGATCCAAAGATATTACTGTGTTGTCATTTGAGGTTGACCATGCGTGAGCCGCCACGTCAAATGCACTAAGCTCTGTACCAATATTTATTTTTTTGATTGTTGCTGACATATATAAAGAATTGTCTTTGGCTTTCTCGCTATGAGGTGCTGTATAGTTTCTGTCCTCAGCGGACTCTAGAGAGGGTAATGGGAGAGAGCTTAACCTAAGCTGAACACCACTCATATCACCAGCTGCACTAATGCCATTAGCATCGCGAAGTGATATCTCAATGTCTTCAATTATTGGTATCGCCCCACTCAGCCCCACCACAATTAGGCCTTTTAAGGTGCCACCGCTGAAATCCACAGGGGCTTGAGAGGTGTTTAACCACTGGCGGAACGTGGCATTAGGGGTAAATGTTCGTTGCCAGCTGATTGAAAGACGGTTTAGATCATTTGTTAGCGGTAAACTCGCGTCGTTGTGAATGGTTTCTAAAGAGCCGTTTAACAAGTTGTCGTTACAGGCATTTAATAGCTTAAAGGTAGCGGAATCTATTTCTCCATTTTCTTGTTGTATATGCGCTTCAACGTGCATGGGGGGTATATAAATAGAACTTGCCTGGGTTAACAATTCCATTGGCTTGCCCGCTAGTTTTAATGACAGGGCATTTTCGCTGAAGCTCGCATCCATTGTATGGTTAATACTTTCAACACTGTAATTTTCGCTTTTCAATCGTGCTGCGGTTAAGTTTATTCCCCTAAGGTCAAAGTTTTTCTTTGAATGAGCTACCGTCATTGTTTCTCGGGGTGGGGTGAGGGTTATTTTACTAAGGTTAATGTCGTTAAATTTCACCATTTTGGCTGTAAATATATTTTCATCTTTAAATTTTATCTGGGAATGTAAAGCCGTATGTGTCGCGTGACCCTGTAATATCAAATTGGCGTTTTCAACGCTTAAGCCCGCTACAGGGAAGGTATTTAGTAGCTGTCCTGGCGCACCTGAAATATCAAAATCATAGGCTATAGTCGCGACTTTTTCCGGAGAATTATAGGTTTTAATATTGCTTACAACTAGATTTGCCAGGGGTATTTTGTCGGCCTGATAGTCAATGGTTAGCCCGCCTGATGTAGCACTGTAATCGAAGCCAAAATTAAACGTGGGAGGCAGGACGTGATGGCCCGATACAAGGTTGTTAGTGTCTAGTGATGTTTGATCGATAAATTTCCCGGATATAGTGAATGGTTTAGTGATGGAGGCCAGTGCTTCATGCTTCACATCGTCCTCAAGGCTTGATAAGTATAAAATGGAGCCGTTCTTCCCGTTCAGGTGTATATCCCAAATGCTCTCGTCGAGATGGGTAATCACTTCGCTAGATGTTGAAAGAAGCTTACCATCGGAAAAAGAGGCGCTTCCATCAATTGATATGCGCGATGAAATATTTGACGCTTCAAAAAGGGATAGTTTTTGGCGCTTCGGGGTGGAAAAAAGCACATCAATATTCAATTTTCCGTCAACAAGGGGATGTTCTGGTGAGAGTGGCGTGAGGTAGTATGAGAGCAAGTATTTTTCAATATTAAGTTTTATCTCTGCGTTGAGTTGCCCTTCACTTTGGTTAAATGCAATATCCAGCGAGCCAAGCGGCGACGTGTGATCACCTTTGTGGGGATTCTGCAGTGTTGCATTTGATTCAAAGGTATTTTCTCTCGTGAGTTTAAATGTGACGTCTATGTTATCACTATCGGCCGCTTCCCCAGATAGACCTGGCCACACAGTGGAAAATACACCTCGCAGCTCGGTAGCACGTGAATGCACTTCAATAGATGAAATATCAAATACTGCACTATTGGTGTGAATCCGCTGCACTCGAAGGTCAAAGGGCGGGATTTTTGCGAGCCAATATTCGGGTAAAAAATTCACTATATCCACTACCGAAGAATCTGGCTCACTGGGTTCACCTTGTTTATCTTCAAGACCTGAGTCCGCTAGCCAGAGAGTGACTTTGTCTATAGTGATGCTAAGGGGAGCCGTATCTAATGCGCTGTCATTTATTGGAGAGTCGTCTAGCATTCTATTTCCAAACAGCGAATAACCCAGTGATACTCGGTCTATAAAGATTCTATTTCCCGAGTTGTCTTCGGCGGATATTCCATGTACTACGGTAGATCGAAACCCTGGGTAGGCGGTATCTAATGAGATAAGCGAAATGCCATGCTTCTTTAACACATGTGCGGCGAGCGATTGGGCGTAAAAGGGGAGCGTAGCGAACGACACCGCAGCTAAAAGCACCGTCATGCAAATCGCTAAAATAGTGAGGGCTATCGGGTAAAAAAACCAGCGTCTCCGAACCATATTGAAATGAAGTACCTTTATTGGGTAATAGTAGCGGCTAATCTGTGCAAGTAGCTCATTAGAGACAAGACACAACTTAAAGCGGTATTACATAACGGATTAGTTTTATCGATTGTAGCGCGTTCATTATGCCATGCCCTAGGTTTTAAGGTGATTTTTAAAACCAATTCACCTTGGCCAAAAACACACACTGCAATGGTGGTATTCGAACTACCGGGCTCTTATACTAAACGGCAAAAAACCAAAGTTGTAAAAATAAAGCATAAGGCAATAAGGGCATCGCAATCATGGTAAAAGTCGGTATTCTAATTTTAGTGACTATAATGGTGATGGCTTGTTCCGGCCTTGTCGGGAAAGGCGATAAACTCTATGAGTTGGGTTTGTACAGTGAGGCTGCAGATTATTACCAACGAGCACTGCAAAGAGACTCTGACAATGTCGATGCGCAACTCGGTTTAAGCCGTGCCCGCTATAAAATTATTGACCGTGGTTTAATAGAAGTGAGAATGCTAAGGCTCGCCTCTAACTCACCAGCCGCCGCACAGCAGCTGGAGAAATTGTTACGAGACCAGCAAGCTTGGAATGTAGAGCTGCATGGTGCGGTAACGTTAACGCAGGCCGAAGAGACGCGCTATGCCAAAAACTGGCTGCTAAAAGAGGCGCATACTCTCGCAAATGCTGACTTTCCAGACGCGTATCGTTGGTTTGAATATGCCTACTCACACCTCATTGCAAATGCGCAAATTGGCGATAAATTGTCCGTTTACAAAAATCAACTAAGTTCCTTGGGCGATAAAAAATGCCAAAACTTAACAAAGGTAGTTAAAGGGCAGGGATTTTTTCTAGCGGAATTTGTTTATAGATATTGCTCCTCCTGGGGGCGAGATGTAAGTCTGGCCACGGACGCTAGCGATGTATCGCGGTACAAGCGATTGCGCCCCCACAATCATGTGCAGCACTCTACGCGCCAAGATAATAGTCAAAATGAAAACCTTCGTTCGCATTTAACCTCACTTAACGATGTGTTTAGAGGCTCGCTTTGGTACTCCCCTATAGGTCTAAAGGATCTTGACGTTGACGTGGAGGGGAGGGTGGACTACCAGCATTCAGCGCGCCGGACGCGTCGCGTGGCCAATTACACCACTGAAAATTCGGTGACAAAAAAGAGCAGTTCGGGCGAAGAGACCACCCGCGTAGAAACCACTGAAAAGACTTACCCTTACAACGCTAGGGTGCATAGTGAAAAATTCGTCATCAATGTGAGTTATTCGAGCATGGTTACAGGCCAGACGGTTAAACAAAAAGCTTACAAAGTGAAACGCCACACTAGCGAGGCTCACGACGAAGATTTCCCGGCCGCTAATTTAAGCCCTCAAGCGCCAGATATGCTTAATTTGCATACATTGTTTAGTGGAGAGATATCACGTCTAAACACAGGCTATATCACCGCTCTTAATGCCGTTTGGGTAAGCGAATACTGCGAGAAAAGAATCGCAGATGGAGCTGGGGAGGGCGTGTTGCGGTGCGCCAAAATCAGCCCCGAAAACACCTATGTAAATAATTGGTTTAGTCAAAACTTCGGCATAGACTACCGCCAAATGGTGGAGTTGTATGGCATATAAGTGGGTATGTTCAGGTTGTATTCATTTTGGCTTGGCTACACTGTATCAAAATGTAATAGCAGAATCGGCACCAAAACACAGATGTATCAACATTTATGTTCTTTTTAAATTGAGCCCAATCTTACAAGAGATGTTCCCCATGGTTAAATATTTTTCAAAGCCCACCATCCAAGTAGGCAATGTGGCCGCCGGGTTCTGTATGTTCTCGGCTTTTAAATCTAGAGCTTCGCTCTTTCAGTTTAGGGCTACGATACTAAAGGGAGCTGGTATTGCCCTTCTGGCAATCTTATTTATGGGGTGTTCATCTCGAACTGTTGTAGAGAGTGATATGGGATTGAAGGGCGCACCAGATTGGGTTAATGAGGGCATACAGGCCCTAAAAGATGGTGATAAACGTTTTTTCCGCGGCATTGGCTCTGCCCCGATCATGAACGATATGTCACTACAGAATAATACGGCAGATAATCGCGCTCGTGCCGAACTCGCACAGATTTTCACTTCCTATATCAAGGTGCTCGCCAACGACTATAGCGCATCCGTTTCGGATTCAGACGAAGTAGTCAATCAGCAAACGGTAAGTCGGTCTATTAACAACATCACTCAACTGAACCTGGTTGGGGCAGAGATTATTGCTCGCTGGCGAGACAAAACAACCGGGGTGATCTACAGCCTGGCCGAGATTGACATGAAAAAATTTAAAACGGTGACGGCTGCTGCCAACGATATGGACGCACACTTAAAAATATTTGTTGAAAATGAAGCGCAAAATACATTTGATAAAATGTTAGAGAAAAAATAGATATACGATGTGGTGTTTTGGTGTGGCGGCCAAAAATATTTGTCTAAGGTTAAAGTTCATTCAACGAAAAAGAACAGGAACGCAGCAATGACATTTAAAAAACATATAATTCTACTAGTAACTTTTGTAATACTATTAGTGACAGGGTGCGGAAACGCGCCAGTAAAAGTGCAGCGAATAGCGGTAGACGATGTGCAAGATCTTAGTGGGAACTGGAACGATACGGATTCAAAACTGGTATCCAGTGAAATGGTAGAAGACATGCTTTCGCGCCCGTGGTTGCAACAGCATATGCAGAAGCGTGGTAACTCACCCAGTGTAATTGTCGGTTCAGTCGACAACTACAGCCACGAACATGTAAATGTACAAACATTTATCAACGATATTGAGCGTGAATTGATAAATTCTGGGCGTGTCACATTTGTAGCCGATGGTTTAGAGCGGCAACAGTTGCGTGATGAGCGTATGGACCAGGACATCAATGCCGCGGACCAATCACGTAAAGCCATGGGGCAAGAATTAGGGGCTGATTATTTGCTACTAGGAACAATCAATACCATTCTCGATTCAGCGGGAAAAACATCCATAACCTATTATCAAGTAGACCTTAAGTTGGTAAGTCTCACTGACAATAGAACATCGTGGATTGGTCAAAAGAAAATTAAAAAAATTATTAAAGGGCGAAAATCGCGTTACTAGCGAAGGAGAGGCAGAATGCAAGCCTCTTTGGATAAACTATTGTTGTCTGTTCTTTAGCCCAGGGCTTGTGTCCTAGTTTATTTTTGCGGCCCTTAGGTGAACTATTAACCCGTCGGGTTAATCGCCATAATGTGAATTTGTAAGGTAAACGGTATGTCAGCACGTTTTTTACTTTTGATATTTTGTCTGTCCCTGTTAACCGCATGTGGCAGCCAGCCCACTACAGAATCAGGTGCACAGCCTGTTTGGGTAACGGGGAGCAGTGATGAATACCCCCGTAACAAATATCTTCTCGGAGTGGGGCAAGCAGACACTATGGACGACGCTAAAACCCGAGCACGAAATGAAATAGCGAAAATATTTAGTGTTACTGTTGTTTCAACGTCAAGCGACCATTCCCGTTTTGATAGTAGCCGTGTTGCGAGTATAAGTGTGGCTGGACTTAAGGGTTCGCAAGAATCACTTTCTGTTGAGCGTGAAATTATAAGTAGCACAAACCAGTTGCTAGAAGGCGTCGATATTGCCGAAACTTGGAAAGACAATGTGCGTCAACGCTACTATGCCTTGGCCGTTTTACCTCGATTAAAAACGTCGTTAACCTTAGGTCGTGAAATAGAAGGAATTGATAGTGCAACTCAAACAATTATCCAGTATTCACGTTCAAGTACTTCGCTGGTTAAAAAAATACGCACCTCGGCCAAGGCCATTCAACTGCAGAAGAAACGTCACGCTTTAAGCAAACAATTGAATGTGGTTGCGCTTGTGACAAATGAGACCCGTGCACCGTGGTCGGTAGATAAATTAATTGCAGACTACTCAGAGCTGGTATCCCGCATTACCATAAATCCTGTTGTGCGTGGGCAACAGCAGCAGGCAATGGAAGCCACTTTAGCAAACACCCTCGCCAATCAAGGTTTTAGTGTGTACACCGGTGGTGATTACACGGTAACTGCCACATTAAATACTACTGCTTTGCCCGAGAAAAACGGCTGGCACTATAATAAAGCTAATCTGACAATTTCTATGTCGGACAAAAGTAGTGCAATTTTGGGTGGTCATGAATGGAACTACAAGGTGTCGGCAACCGATAAGGTCTTAACTGATGTAAGAGTCATCAAAAAGGCAAAAGAGTTATTAGATAGCGAACTCAATAACACGCTGTTTAAAATATTGGAAATAAAGCACTAACTATAGATATACTTTTATAAGTGATACACTCTTTTCTACAGCCTCGTTAGGCTAAAAATTTAGCTTTAATTATTGCTTCTTTGTTGCTGATAAATAGAAGGCATTAAAAAATACGGCGCTGGTTTGTGTAAAAATCATTTTATTCGTCTGCCTCAACTAACGTCATCAACGATGTGTTGCCGCCAGATGCGGTAGTGTCAATGCTGACTGTTTTTTCAGATAATAATCGCTGAATCAAATGGTCATTATATTCGGCTGTAATAATAGGCAATATTGCCCCACTGCGTTCGGCTAGTTTTTGCATTATATAAGTCGAGCGTTCACTCTTACTATCAATGACTACCCCGGCCAAATTTTCTTCACTGAGTAGTGCTTCTAAATGTTGTAACTTCGCGATCTGAAACACGCCTGCTGGAGCACCGGTTGCAATAAATTGTTGTCTAAACTCTAATGCTTCAGCATAAAATAATTCGGACACTACTGAAATAACAATATTGCCGGTCGCCAAGGCCGTCACTAGTGATAAAGTCCAGTATTCAAACGTCACATTTTTGTCGGCAAAACAAACCAAAATGCCGCGAGATTCTAAATATAAAATATTTGATTCCCCCGTTGGACCCGGCAATGAAGTCGGTTTTTTTAAACGTTTTTCTATGTTGGTCAATTGCAAGCGCGCAGCGGCTAACGTCGAGTTTAAATCTTCAGCGAACTCTTCCACAATCTCGACTGTGGCAATTGAGGCCAGCAGCTGTCGCACTGCCGAAACTCGGGTGTTTAAGTCGCTTAAACGCCAGCTATTTTCACTTTTGATGGCATTTTGCATGATTTCTGAGGCTTGCTGACTAGCAATGTTGTCACTTGCCAATGCCTTATCAGCTTCCCTATCGTGCTCTATAACAAGACGAGGCGTGGCTTTTTCTAACATAAGACGAGGCAGGTAATGTGGGCCGCCAGCTTTAGGGCCTGTTCCCGACAATCCTCTGCCACCAAACGGCTGCACGCCCACAATAGCCCCAATCATATTGCGATTGATGTACACGTTACCCGCTCGTGATAGCTTCGCTAGTTCCAGGGCGCGCATTTCAATTCGCGTATGAATACCCATGGTTAGGCCAAAACCGGTGTCATTAATTTGCGGTATAATTTTTTCAATATCCTTAGCTTTAAACTTGACAATATGCACGCAGGGACCAAACACTTCACGTTTTAATACGGCTATATCGTCTATTAGATAAAGTTTAGGTGCAAAAAAGAATCCTTTGTTTTCTGGTAGCTTGCTCTCGTAAAGTAGGGTCGCCTGTTGCTGCATGTCGTCGACATGGGCTTGTAAATTAGATAACGCTTTTTGGTCAATTACTGGGCCAATGTCGGTCGTTAGGTAAGCAGGGTCACCGATAGTTAATTCTTGCAATGCACCGATCAGCATTTTAATTATATCGTCAGCTATTTCTTCTTGTAAAAATAATACACGAAGTGCAGAGCAACGCTGTCCGGCACTCTGGAAACCTGACGCAATAACATCGTCAACCACTTGTTCAGCCAAGGCAGTTGAGTCCACTATCATGCAGTTTTGACCACCGGTTTCGGCGATCAAAGGTATCTGTTCGCTACCCCTTTGGGCCAGAGTATGGGCAATAATATTGGCGGTTGAGGTGGAGCCAGTAAATATCACCGCTTTGATCCGGTCGTCTGGTAAGAGTGTTGCGCCTACATCGGCCCCTGGGGCAATAACAGCGTGAACTACACCGGTTGGTAAGCCAACGTATTCCATTAATTCTAGGGCGCGAAGCGCAATTAAGCTGGTTTGTTCTGCGGGTTTAGCAATAACGGTATTACCCGTTACTAGCGCTGCAGCGACTTGACCCAAAAATATAGCCAGAGGGAAATTCCAAGGGCTGATACACAACACCACGCCACGGGGTGCTAACCTGTCATCCGCGGCTAACTCTTCGGCCCGGGCGGCGTAATATCGACAAAAATCGACGGCTTCACGGACTTCGTCCACGCCATCTTTGGTCACTTTACCGGCTTCTTTTATACACAGGGCGATGAGTTCACCCATGTGGCGTTCAAGGATGTCGGCGGTCCTTCTGAGTAAGTTGGCTCTTTCGGTGATGTCGACTTGTGACCATGACTCAAAGGCTTTGTGAGCACTTGCCAGTTTGGTTTTCATTTGCTCTGCGGTATCGTAGCGATGAAATCCAACAATTTCATCGTGATTAGCTGGGTTGCGCACAGCATGACACTCTTGCGGTACTTGTTCTTCAGTTAGTAAGTGTTCCTCAATCCAGCGATCGAGTGATACCTTCAACGGCGTTATTTGATTGATGTCGGTAAGATCAATACCTTTTGAGTTGTTTCTCTCTTCACCATACAAGTTGAGGGGTTTTTGAATTTGTTGGTTATATTTATGTTTTAGTCTTTGCGTTTTTTCTACTGGATCTTCGAGCAAGGATTCAACCGGCCGTGATTCATCGACGATGGCGTTAACAAATGAGGAGTTAGCGCCATTTTCCAGCAGGCGACGCACTAAATAAGCCAATAAATCTTCATGTTCACCAACCGGGGCATAAATGCGACATTGAATATTTTCAATAGTAACAATCTGTTCATACAGGCTGTCTCCCATACCGTGCAAACATTGAAATTCGAAGCCCTCTTTATCATCGCCGGCCAATTCTATGATAACCGCTGCGGTGTAAGCATTATGAGTCGCAAATTGCGGATAAATCGTATCGCGATAATCCAATAAACGGTTGGCACAGGCATGATATGATACGTCAGTCGATGACTTACGGGTGAAGACAGTAAAGTGTTCTAGGCCTTCTTTTTGGGTGTTTTTTATTTCCGTATCCCAGTAAGCGCCTTTGACCAGTCTGATCATCATTTTGCGGCCCACTTTGTTGGTCAATTCACGCAACCAATCGATTACAAAAATGGCGCTTTTTTGGTATGACTGTACGGCTAATCCGAACCCATTCCAGTCATTCAGGTCGGGATCACTGAATACTTTTTCAATAATATCTAGGGATATATCTAAACGTTCAGATTCTTCCGCATCAACGGTTAACCCAATATCATATTGCTTAGCCAGCAGGCATAGTTCTTTGAGTTTTTCCGGTATCTCTGCCATGACTCTATCCCTGTGGATGAATTCATAACGGGGATGAATTGCCGAAAGCTTTACTGAAATACCGGGGCTTTTTCTCGGGCCTTTATCCTTTGCTGCCTGGCCGATAGTTACGATCGATTCCGCATACGCATTAAAATAGGCGTCGGCATCTTTTTGAGTTCTGGCACCCTCACCGAGCATATCGTAGGAATAGACAAAACCTTTACGTTCTTTATCTTCGGCCCGCGCTACAGCCTCTTTGATGGTTTCGCCCATCACAAACTGCTGCCCCATAACTTTCATGGCTATGTTCATGGCTTGACGAATGGCCGGTTCGCCAACCTTGCCCAGTGTCTTTTTAAGAAATCCAAATTGGTTACGTTGATCGGCGTAATTAACCAGTCCGCCGGTCATTAATAATCCCCAGGAAGAGGCGTTCACAAACAGTGAATCGCTGTTGCCGAGATGCGAGCTCCATTGCCCTTTAGATAATTTATCGCTGATCAATTTGTTCTGAGTATGTTTGTCTGGCACACGCAATAGGGCTTCGGCCAGACACATGAGC
>JBNMPS010000082.1:0-12395 GCA_051277005.1 Pseudohongiellaceae bacterium | reverse complement strand
GAACATAGCTATTTTAAAGGCAAATCTACTATGAAGAATAAGGATCTTTCTCGTCTTTTTAGTGGGATGTTTGGTGGCGCTTCGGTCGATCACTTGATTGATTATCATGCCGACAATAATACATATACATTAATGAAAGCTATGAATGAGGATCGCGAATGAAATGGCTGTACGTTATTGATTTAATTAGATGAAGCGTTAAGCTCTAAAAGCATGCATCGAGAAAATTAATAATTCTAGTGCTAACCATCGCGCTGTTTTTTGACTTACGTGTATTTTTTTTGCTAGAAATATCTTTTACTCCATCATATAAAGAGATTGCATAAGGTCAGCATGGCCTAAATATTCCTATACCCTTGCCGTACGTTGCAAAGTGGTAACAGATTTATGACCCCAAGCATTGAGCTTAAGTTAGTTCATGTTGATCGCCTAACCAACCGATGAATTACTAATTCGCCATCCTCACACTTTGTCATATATCTTTTGAGCTTGGATTTCAACCCGGATGCGACTACTATCATTTATTCATCCCGGGGAAAACGATAGGAAAATCTAATGTACAGAAAAATGACAGCAGTATTTGGCGCAGCACTGATGCTTTGTGCCTGCAGCAGTGAACCAACGATCCAAACCGGCGAGGATGCCGAGGTGGTTATGGGCAAACTTAATAAGATCGATAATTCAAAATCTGAGTTGGTGTATATTGACCCATATGCTGATTTTACAAAATATACAAAGGTTATGGTGATGCCATTGGGTGTAGACAATGTTGAAGTCATCCAGCCGTCCAGTTCTGGGTCTATGACCAACCGAAATGAGTGGGAGCTTACTGATAGCGACAAGATAAAACTGCAGGAAGTCTTCCATGAATCCATGGTCAAGCAGTTACAAGAGAAGGGCGGCTATCCAGTCGTTACCGAAGCCGGTGACGATGTTCTTCAGATAGTAGCAAAGTTGACGGCCATTGCGCCCGCAGCGGCCAAGGATGACTTTAAATCACGTCCCATAGGGCGCTCAAGTGTTTACACTCAAGGCGGCGGAGGCCTTGCTGTGGCAGTAGTCATTGGCGATTCCGAATCCGGGGAAGTACTCGGAATCATGAAGGACACCAAGTCAAGCAGCTCTATGTGGGGCAGCAACAACAGTGTGTCAAACATGTCTGATGTGCGCCAGATGTTCAGTTCGTGGGCAGCACAAATAAGCAGGGGGCTGGATCACGTCCACAGTAAATAGGCCGGCTATTTTTCAAGCTATTTATTCCGGGGGCGCTAGCCTACCCCGGAATACTTCACAACCCCTGCCGAAACCATGACCCACATAAATAAAACACTACACATCCAAGTTCGCAACCTTCAAAGCATTCTCTTCGATAAACTCGCGACGCGGCTCAACTTGATCACCCATCAAGGTGGTAAAGATTTGGTCTGCGCTAATCGCATCTTCAATTGTTACTCGCAACATTCTGCGCTCAGCTGGATCCATGGTGGTCTCCCATAATTGCTCAGGGTTCATTTCACCCAAACCTTTATAGCGCTGTATATAGAGGCCTTTTTCAGCCTGGGCCATTAACCAGTTTAGCGCTTGAGGGAACTCTGTGATTTCTTCAGTTTTTTCACCACGTTGAACATAAGCACCTTCTTCAAATAAGCCATTAAGTTCGTTGCCAATATTTACGATTGAGCGGTAATCATTGGAGGAGAAAAAGTCGTGGTTGAAAATAAACTCTTTTTCTATGCCATGGACTACTGAGATCACCTGCGGCAAAAAGTTATGTCGCTCAGGGTCTTCTTTAACATTAATGATATAAGATTGGCTATTGTCGCCAGCACCCATAATTTGCTTAAGTTTTTCACACCATTGTTCAACGACGCTTTGATCAGGTAAGTCAGCGGCTTTTAATTCCGGCAACTTGATCAACTTTTCCATCACTTCGTCAGGGTATACACGCGACAACCTTGAAATAGTTGCCATCACACCGCGGTACTGAACAACCAACGCTTCTAAGCCTTGGCCACTAATGGCTGGCGCATCGGCATTAACATGCAGTGATGAGTTTTCTAACGCGCTCTGTGTCAGGTACTGATCTTTACCTTCTTCGTCTTTAATGTATTGATGTTGTTTACCGCGGGCGATTTTGTACAAGGGCGGTTGCGCAATAAATATATGACCGCGCTCAATCAGCTCAGGCATCTGCCGAAAGAAAAAGGTCAGCAGCAGGGTACGAATGTGAGATCCATCGACGTCGGCGTCGGTCATGATGATAATACTGTGATAACGCAGCTTATCAGCATCAAACTCTGACTTACCGATACCACAACCTAGCGCCTTCACAATGGTCCCCACTTCTTGTGACTGTAACATTTTGTCAAAGCGTGCTTTCTCAACGTTTAGGATCTTACCTTTCAAAGGCAAGATAGCTTGGGTGCGGCGATCGCGACCCTGTTTAGCAGAACCACCCGCCGAGTCTCCTTCCACTAAATAAACCTCACTTAATGCGGGGTCTTTTTCCTGACAATCAGACAGTTTACCGGGTAGGCCAGCGATATCCAAGGCGCCTTTGCGGCGTGTCATTTCACGAGCCTTACGCGCCGCTTCACGAGCACGGGCGGCGTCTAGCATCTTAGTAACCACTAACTTCGCTTCGCTGGGATGCTCCATCAGATAATCACCAAAAGCCTGGTTCATGGACTGTTCTACCGCCGTTTTTACTTCGGAAGACACCAGTTTATCTTTAGTTTGCGACGAGAATTTTGGGTCGGGGACTTTTATCGAGACAACAGCTGTTAAACCTTCGCGGGCATCATCACCACTGGCGGAGACTTCGGTTTTTTTCGCAAAGCCTTCGCGATCGATATACGCATTGAGGCTACGAGTTAATGACGATCTAAACCCAGCTAAATGAGTACCGCCATCGCGCTGTGGGATATTGTTAGTATAGCAATGGATGTTTTCTTGATAGCTATCATTCCACTGCAGGGCAACTTCAACCCCTACACCGTCGTCAGTCATAACATCAAAATGAAACTGTTTATTGATAGTGGTTTTATTCTTGTTCAGGTAATCGACAAAAGCGCTCAAACCGCCCTCATAAAAATACTCTTCAACCTTACCACTGCGCTCATCTTTCAACTCGATATGAACACCGGAGTTAAGAAACGCCAGCTCGCGCAGGCGCTTGGCCAGTTGCTCGAAGTGAAACTCAATATTGCTAAAGGTATCCGCTGATGGCTTAAAGCGAACCTCGGTACCGGTAACATCTGTATCACCGACAACGGCTAACGGTTGTTGAGGTACCCCATGCCTATAGACTTGCTCATAGACTTTGCCACCACGGCGAATAGTCAGCGTCAACTCTTCGGAAAGGGCGTTTACAACCGAAACCCCGACTCCGTGTAGCCCGCCTGAAACTTTGTAAGAGTTGTCGTCAAACTTACCACCCGCATGCAGTACTGTCATAATGACTTCAGCTGCCGATACACCTTCTTCGTGTAGCTCAGTGGGAATACCGCGGCCATCATCATAAACACTGACTGATTCATCAGGATGGATGACTACATTCACCTTGGAGCAGTGTCCGGCCAAAGCTTCATCTATCGAGTTATCAACTACCTCAAACACCATGTGGTGTAAACCGGTACCGTCATCGGTATCACCGATATACATACCAGGGCGCTTACGTACAGCATCCAAGCCTTTAAGTACTTTAATATTGGATGAATCGTAACTATTTTCTTGTTCGCTCATTAGATAAACCTGTTCCGCTGTCTAGCCGTTATTAACTAAGGTGTTCTGTTTTATTTTACTCTTTATTCGTTAATTCTTTTTCTACTACATTCCCATGTTCCACGTGGAACATAGTTAATTTTGCTTGTGGAGACCAGCAATCACTGAGGTCCGCAGGGTCAACACAACTTACAAACACCTGACACCCCAGTTCTTCAAGCAATGAACAAAGCGCTGTACGGTGATGCTTATCCAGCTCTGAAGGCAGATCATCTATGAGATAAACACAAGATCTAGCCGATTTTTTTGAGAGCAAATAACCCTGTGAAACCCTTAGTGCGCAAACCACCAATTTCTGCTGACCACGAGATAAAATATCTGCCGCATCGCAAGACTGATATCTTATGCGTAAGTCAGCACGATGTGGGCCAGATAAAGTATAGCCCTGTTCTTTTTCCCGCTGCTCATTCGAGCTCATCACGTCAACGAGGGAGCGCTCACGATCCCATCCGCGATGATAGCTAAGGTGTAAACCCTCAAGGTCTATCAAACGCGCTAAAGTGTGTTCAAAAACGGGTATCAAGGCATCAAAGTACTGCTGCCTAAAAGCGTCTAACTGCTCTGACAGGGCGATAAACTCTTCCGTCCACACAGCTAGTTGCTGATCGTCGATTCTACCATGACGCAGCAAAGTATTCCGTTGTTTTAAACAACGTTGGTTACTTTTCCAGACCGGGTGAAAGCGATGTTCCACGTGGAACACTCCCCAATCTAAAAACTGTCTGCGTATAGAAGGTGATCCTTCAAGAAGCTTGAAAGTATCTGAACTAATGACTTGCAAGGGTAGGTTCTCAGCCAAGACAGCAGCAGACTTAACGGCTTGACCACCAACCCTAATGAGGCCTGGAGTAGAGGGTGATTTAAAACGCTCAACGCCAACTGGTTGAAAACCGATACCAGGAATATCAATCTCAGCAAAGGCTACACAACTTTGAGCTGCAAGATTAATAAGAGGTTTCAGCTTATGACTGCGAAAGGAGCGAGCAGAGGACAATAAATGAATAGCCTCAAGAATACTGGTTTTTCCCGATCCGTTATCACCGTATAAAATATTGATTGAACCAAGGGCAGGGAGGAGAGCGCGCTCAATATTACGAACACCCGTAATCTCTAAACGCTTAATTAGCACTCTGCAACCCACTGAACAAGAACTTACTACCTAAAAACTAAAGGCGCATGGGCATAACGACATACATTGAATCGCCTTCTTCAGACTCTTCAACTAGCGCACTGCTGTTCGCATCCGATAAAGAGAACCTCACCTTTTCACCGGTTAATACACCCATAACATCAAGTAAGTAACTGACATTAAAGCCGATTTCTAAGGATTCACCCTGGTAATCAACCGAAACAATCTCTTCCGCTTCTTCTTGTTCTGGGTTGTTGGCAACAATTTGCAAGTTACCGTCACTCAACAATAAGCGAACACCACGGTATTTTTCATTGGAAAGAATAGACGTTCTAGAAAAGGCTTGTCGTAGTTCGTCGCGAGAACCAAACACCGCTTTGGTGCTACCTTTAGGCAGTACTCGATCATAATCAGGGAATTTGCCATCAACCAATTTAGAGGTGAAAGTAAAGTCTTCAGTGGTAGCGCGAATATGATTGCTACCAATCACAACACGCACATCATCACTCTCGGACATAAGTAATCTAGCAAGCTCAATAACACCCTTGCGCGGCAATATAACTTGCAGGTTTTCGGCAGTTACAATATCAGCCGCTAGCGTACAAAGCGCTAAGCGGTGACCATCGGTAGCAACAACCCGCAATTGACCATTTTGTACTTCCCACAACATGCCGTTCAGGTAGTAACGGACATCTTGTTGAGCCATAGCAAAGCTGGTGCGGTCAATCAAACGTTTGAGGTCTCCCTGCTTAACAGTGAAGTCCAGGCTGCCAGGGCTTTCTTCCACATTGGGGAAATCACTGGCGGCTAACGTAGAAAGGGTAAAACGGCTGCGACCAGAGCGGACGATGACACGCTGCTCATCAAGGCTGAACTCTATATCACTGCCATCAGGCAATGATTTGCAGATATCAGCCAACTTCCGCGCAGGGACAGTAATTTCACCGCCCGATTCAGCATCTTTCTCTAAGGTCACTCGACCCACTAGCTCTACTTCAAGGTCGGTACCTGTAATAGAGAGCTGATTACCGTTTAATTCCAGCATTACATTAGACAGAATAGGTAATGTC
This sequence comes from Pseudohongiellaceae bacterium, assembly GCA_051277005.1. Taxonomy (GTDB): domain Bacteria; phylum Pseudomonadota; class Gammaproteobacteria; order Pseudomonadales; family Dasaniaceae; genus Dasania. The sequence continues at coordinate 6,413 of JBNMPS010000082.1, read as the reverse complement.
TGGCGGCGCTCAACCACACCTGCAACAAGATTGAGTGGCTTTAGCAAAGCTTCGCGGGAAATAACAAATTTCATCGTTATCGCTATCCTTATAGGTTGTAGTGGCGTTGTTAGCGCGTTGAGATTATTGTTAGGCCTGTAATTACGTTGTAAGTGATCGCAGTAAGTTTTTGCAATCCTCGCGAATATCCGCGTCTGTTTCTTCTAGCTCTTTAATTCTTCGGCAAGCATGGAGTACCGTAGTGTGGTCTCGGCCACCAAAACTATCACCGATTTCCGGTAAGCTGTGGTTGGTTAATTCTTTCGCCAACGCCATAGCAACTTGGCGCGGCCTAGCCACTGAGCGGCTGCGACGCTTGGACATCATATCCGATATTTTTATCTTATAATACTCTGCTACCGTGCGCTGAATGTTGTCTAAACTGATTTGTTTATCCTGCAGTGCCAGCAGATCCTTTAAGGATTCTCGGATCAACGGAATATCGATAGATCTACCCAAAAAGTGAGCACTCGCTATCACTCTTTTGAGTGCTCCCTCTAACTCTCTAACATTTGAACGAATTCTTTGAGCAATAAAAAAAGCGGCATCTGCGGGTAAATCAACTTTTGATTGCTCTGCCTTTTTCAATAGGATGGCAACGCGAGTTTCAAGCTCCGGCGGCTCTACTGCAACCGTTAAACCCCAACCAAAGCGAGATATCAAACGCTCTTCAAGACCATTAATCTCTTTGGGATAACGGTCACAAGTGAGGATCATTTGTTGACCCCCCTCAAGCAGGGCATTAAAAGTGTGAAAGAACTCTTCTTGGGAACGCTCTTTGCCGGCAAAAAACTGAATGTCATCAATTAACAAGGCATCGACAGAACGGTAATAGCGCTTAAATTCATTAATAGCATTTAACTGCAATGCCTTAACCATATCAGCAACAAAGCGCTCAGAGTGAAGGTAAACCACCTTAGCATCTGGCTTTTTCGCCAGTATAGAATTGCCGACAGCGTGCATCAAGTGGGTTTTACCCAAGCCAACGCCGCCGTATAAAAACAATGGGTTGTAGGCACCACCGGTATTCTCAGCAACCTGCATAGAAGCCGCCCGGGCTAACTGGTTAGATTTACCCTCAACAAAGCTGTCAAAGGTATAATTCTTTATCAAAAAACTTTGATGCTGAATACCACCCTCAACCTCGACTTTACGAGGCGCTGAAGGGTGCATAATAGACATTTTGCTTTCGATGCGTGGACGGCTATTGGCAGAAGGGGTGTTACCATGGACACTGGAGCGAATGATCGCTGGGACAGAGTTTGCAGGCATACTGATAGCGGCAGGCCCAGCCCCACTAACCTCTAAACAAATTTCTATAGGCTGAGCTGTGGACAACTCAGCAACAATCTCGGTAACCCGAGTAAAATACTTGTCTCGCACCCAGTCGCGAACAAATCTATTAGGGGCCAACAATTGAATTAGCTTCTTATCGCTACTTATCTCTACTTTTAGCGGCCTAATCCAGGTGTTGTACTGCTGGGAAGGCAGTTCATCCTGTAGGAAGTGATCGCACTGCTGCCAAACTGATTCAAGCAAGGTCATTCCTCTGCTTAGCAACTACCGCAAGCAAAGAAAAACCCCACACAAGCTGCTTCATGCAAATTTTTGTTAGTTCTAAGTGTCCTGGATGTGCTGATATCACCAATGAAACCTTGTATTATTTTATCTGTGCAAATTATAAGGCTTACGCTTTTGCAGCTTATCAAACTCACCTTAACGCCCAATAACCTGGCAAAAAGTGCCCTACAACGATCAATCGACCGCTAATAATTATAAGCAAGTAAAACTAAGCAACGATAGTATTAACCCCACAATGGCTGTGCATTGTACTCCCGACATTTAGACTTATCCACAAAAACCTACGCTTTTTACCCAAAACTAACAAACAAAAATAGTATCTATTAATCAATGACTTATAGAGGAAAAAAAAATTTAATCAACAGATGGTGTCACAAATACTGGTATGTGGATAAAGCTCTTTACAGCCTGTGGATAAGTCATGTAAGAGCTGTTAATAAATCACTTTTGAGTTGTTTGGTGACAATTGACAAGTCTTACTTCATTTATACAGGGATTAATGGCTATTAAACAATCCAGAAACAAATTGATATTGGCGCACAAATTCTCTAGAATGCGCGGTCCCAAAAGAAGGGGTGGCCATTGCTTAACCGGCAGGCCATTAAGCTAAGAAGTGTTAGCCCAGATTACATTTAACATATTGGAATTGCAGTCATGAAAAGAACATTTCAGCCCAGCGTATTAAAACGCAAGCGCTCACACGGTTTCCGTGCTCGTATGGCCACTAAAAACGGGCGTGCTTTGATCAACCGTCGTCGTGCTAAAGGCCGTAAGCGTTTATCTGCGTAATGGCGTTAAGCTTTACTGCTTAGGGTAAGGACTCATGGATTTTTCCTTTGGTAAGTCCTTACGGTTACTGGACGCAGCCACTTATAAATCCGTATTTGATGACGCACAGATAAAAGTATCCAAACAACAGGTTCTTTTATTATCGCGCCCCAACGGATTAAACCACCCACGAGTTGGACTGGTTATAGCAAAGAAGAATGTGCGCTTGGCTTCGCAAAGAAATCGAATTAAGCGCAATATTCGAGAAACATTTAGACTACAGCAGCATCAGTTAGGCGGCATTGATACCGTAGTTTTGGCACGTCGCGGATTAGATCAATTAAATAACAGCGATTTACAATCACTGTTTGATCAACTCTGGCAACAGTTAGAACGCAAGGCCACCAAAAAAATCAAACAGTCACAAGCGAACTCCTAAAGGCGAAACATGCGCCGTTTATTCATTGGTTTGATCAAAGGCTATAGACTGCTTATCAGTCCTTTCATGGCTAGATCCTGTCGCTTCCACCCAAGCTGTTCCAGCTATGCTATTCAAGCAATTGAAGAACACGGTGTGTTTAAAGGTTGTTGGTTAGCACTGAAACGACTGTTATGTTGTCACCCATTTCATCCCGGCGGTTACGACCCTGTGCCGGAAAAATCAAACAAACAAAACGGGCATACTGCACATTAATATGGACTTTCAACGCTATCTATTAATCGCCGCAGTTGCGGCACTGTCATTTATGTTGCTCACCGAGTGGGTTCAATTCAAAGATGAAAACAATGCCGTTGATGTTGCTGCCGCCTACCAGCAGCAGCAAGCTACAACGCGTGTCGATAACTACGTGGCGTTTGATGGCCAAGATACAGCATCGACCGACGTTAACGATGCCGATATCCCTACATTTGAACTAGCTGAACCTACTAACGATGATATCGCGATCGAGTCTTTTGATCGTATAAAAATCAAAACAGATACATTAGAGATAGATGTTAATACCCGCGGTGGTGACATCGTTTTTGCAGCCTTTCCAAAACACTACGCTGAAATAGATACGCCAGAAATTCCTTTTACACTCCTAGAACAGAACAACTTGCGCACCTATATCGCGCAGAGCGGTTTGATCGGCATTAACGGTATCGATACTAGCAAGGGCCGTGCACAATTTACCAGCGACAGAAATGAATATATATTGCGAGAAGACAGGGATGAATTGGTTGTCGATTTATTATTTGAACAAAATGAAAATATCACTATCACCAAACGCTTTAGGTTAAAACGTGACGAGTACTTAGTAACGGTTGAATACATAATTAACAACCGCAGCAGCAGTAACTGGTCAGGTAGTATGTTTGGTCAGTTAAAACGTGACAATACTCCAGATCCATCTGCTGATAGTTCCGGAATGGGCTTAGCACCGTTTTTAGGAGCAGCCATTCGATTACCTGATGAGCCTTATAAGAAATACAGTTTTGATGATATCCGTGAAAAGAAATTCGCCAAGCAAAATATCGAAGGTGGTTGGATTGCGATGGTACAGCACTACTTTACCAGCGCTTGGATCCCTAACCCAGATCAAACGCATACCTATTCAATGATTAACTCCAAAGATGGGGCTAATATTATTCGGTTCACAACGCCTCAGTTAACTGTTGCAGCTGGCACGAAAGACACTATTTCTTCCCGCTTTTATGCAGGGCCTAAAGATCAATATAAGTTAGAAGAGATTTCTGAAGGTCTCGACTTAACGGTTGATTACGGTATTTTGTGGTGGATTGCACAACCGTTGTTTTGGTTATTAACCAAACTCCATAGCTATTTGGGTAACTGGGGCTTTGCAATTATTGCTGTTACCGTATTGGTAAAAGCTGCTTTCTTCCAGCTCAATGCCAAAGCTTATACTTCAATGGCAAATATGCGAAAAGTACAGCCCAAGCTAGTTTCTATTCGCGAGCGCTATGCCGATGACAAGCAAAAGCAGTCAGCGGAAATGATGAACTTGTATAAGAAAGAAAAAATAAACCCACTAGGTGGTTGTCTACCGATCTTGGTACAGATGCCGGTTTTCATCTCTTTATACTGGGTATTAATGGAAAGTGTTGAGTTACGCCATGCGCCTTTTATTGGCTACATAAAAGACCTATCGGTAATGGACCCTTATTTTATCCTACCGCTTATCATGGGTGTGTCGATGTTTATTCAGCAGAAACTTAACCCTCCACCACCGGACCCAATGCAAGCAAAAGTGATGCAGTGGATGCCGGTTATGTTTACTTTCTTCTTCTTATTCTTCCCGGCAGGTTTAGTATTGTACTGGGTGGTGAATAATACATTGTCGATTGTGCAGCAATATATTATTACCAAAAGAATTGCTGGCGACATCTGACGGCTAAGCTCATATTCCATGGTCATTGATACTGATACCATCGCCGCTATTGCTACCGCCCCAGGTCGTGGCGGTGTGGGTATTATTCGTGTTTCTGGTGCCAATGCTGCCAGTATTGCAAAGGCTATCACTGCCACAAACTTAAAACCTCGCTACGCCCACTACGGACCTTTTTTTCCAGCGCCCAATAAATCCGATAAAAAGAAACTATCCACCGATGACTTAATGGCCATCGACAATGGCATCAGCCTTTTTTTCCCAGGCCCAAATTCTTTTACTGGAGAAGATGTATTAGAGCTGCAAGCCCATGGCGGCCCGGTTTTACTGGATATATTATTGCAACAGGTTATTCAATGCGGCGCCAGACTTGCCAGACCTGGTGAGTTTTCTGAACGTGCTTATCTAAACAATAAAATTGACCTCGCCCAAGCTGAAGCTATATCAGATTTAATCAACAGTGTTTCTGAACAAGCTGCCCGTAATGCTTTTCGATCATTACAAGGTGAATTCAGCAAAAAAATTACCCGCTTAGTAGAAACGGTTATACATTTGCGCGTTTATGTTGAGGCCGCTATTGATTTCCCAGAAGAAGAAATTGATTTTATCGGTGACGGCAAGGTCGCTGCCGATCTAGAAAAAATAATTAACCAACTAACCACTGTTTTCCAACAAGCAAAACAGGGTGCGCTGTTACAAGAAGGCATGACGGTTGTTATTGCCGGTAAGCCTAATGCTGGTAAATCCAGTCTATTGAACGCCTTATCTGGCAAAGACAGTGCTATCGTTACTGAGATAGAAGGCACTACCCGCGACGTCCTGCGAGAGCAAATACAGATTGATGGTATGCCTTTACATATCATTGATACGGCTGGGCTTAGAGAAAGCCCTGACCTTATCGAGCAAGAAGGCATTCGTCGTGCTTGGGTAGAAATAGAAAAAGCCGATCGTATTTTACTGGTAGTTGATAGCAACCAAAGTCAAGAAACGAACCCGTTAAAACTAGGTTTAGAAGCAGGCGTGGAGTTTGCTGAGCAATTACCCAAGCTGCATAATATTACTGTTATCCATAATAAATGTGATATTTCAGGTCAAACCGCCGCACTCCATGAGGGTGATCCTTGTGTTATCCAGTTATCCGCTAAAGCCGGTTTAGGTATCGACTTACTCACTGATCACTTAAAGCAGTGTATGGGCTATAGCGGCGCTGGTGAGGGTGGTTTTACAGCTAGGCGACGTCATTTAATAGCGCTAGATAAAGCAATGGATGCGCTATTGGCAGGGCAACATCAACTCAATACTCTCGGCGCCGGTGAGTTATTAGCTGAAGATTTGCGTCATTGTCAGCAAGCATTGGGGGAAATAACCGGTGAATTTAGTCCTGATGATCTATTAGGTGAGATTTTTTCTAATTTTTGCATTGGTAAATAACACCGCTTTTTCTGCCTAAAAATTCCTTACTAACAGCCTATTACAGAGTTACTAAAGGATTACTACTACCTTATTAAGACCTTATCCACAGCTGTTCCCCTTACTTATTACAACGAGAGCAGATTAAGCCGTCTATTTACAAATCTCAAATTTAGCCCTGTATAAACGCGGGGATAAACGCCTCATAAGCTATGTAATAACGTTGCA